>JBKHHL010000071.1:0-12659 GCA_046539175.1 Desulfosudaceae bacterium | reverse complement strand
CAGTTCCAGTGTGGCTGATCATCCTCTCAGACCAGCTAACCATCGTCGCCTTGGTGGGCCGTTACCTCACCAACAAGCTAATGGTACGCGAGCTTCTCTCTAAGCAGAGGCTTACAAGTAGAGGCTACCTTTGGTCTTAAAAACAGGCGTTTAAAAGACATTATCCGGTATTAGCACCGCTTTCGCAGTGTTATCCCGAACTTAGAGACAAATTACCCACGCGTTACTCACCCGTGCGCCACTTTACTATCTTCAGCAAGCTGAAGAGTTCTCGTACGACTTGCATGTGTTAAGCACGCCGCCAGCGTTCAATCTGAGCCAGGATCAAACTCTCCAATTAAAATCAAAAAGTCGCTACCAGTGTTACCGGAAGCGACAGAATCAATTGGGTCAAATCCGAGCATGCTGTTACTATTTAGTTTTCAAAGATCAAACTTAACTTAAACAAAATAGCGTTTCATATCTATTGTGTCAAGTCTTTTTTTCAAATTCTGCTTTTTTTCAAATTGGCCGCGAGCGGCCCGTCCCTCATGAAAAATTTTATTTATACGTGTTCAGAGAAGCCATGTCAAGAGGTTTTCAAGCTTATTTTAATATTTTTTAAAAAACCTGCTGAAAACCTGTAACCATCCGGTTTTACCGGCCTGACGCTGTCCGGCGCTCTTGCCTGAAAATGCCCGGCTGGCTGGATATTGAGTTATTTATTCTCTGAAATCAATTATATACTTGAACTTTTCACCTGACAAGATCCCGGCCATCAGATCAGGGGTCCGCCCCGGAACAACGACTTCCTCGACCAGGCCGGATACCACCGCCTGCTGGGTATCCAGAAAACCCAGGGCGTCCTCCATGTCCAACTTGTTTAAACCATAGGCCCCGCTGAGAGTAATTTCCTTGTAGTGAACCAGGTTGAGCAGATCGCTGGTCAGGACCTGGTCTCTGACCAGGCCGCTGAAAAAACAGAACCGGCCGCCTTTGACCAGCTTTTCCAGCCCCCGCCCGAAAGCAGCCGGATCGGCACAGGCGGTAATGACCGCTTCAAAGCCGCCCTCGCCGATGTCCGGAACGCAGTCCAGGCCGGCTTCGTCCAGAAAAGGCCGCGCTCTGTTGATCTTGCCGGGATTCTTTTCAAGGATGACCGGACTGCCACCGCCGGCTTTGACGGCCAAAGCGGTCAGCAGTCCCATGGTGCCGCCGCCGAAGATCAGCACCCGCTCGCTCTGATCGATGCCGGAGGCGCCAAGAGCATGGAGGACGCAACCGACCGGCTCGGCAAAGCAGGCCGTAAGCGGGTCCATGGTTTCCGGCAGCAGAAGCAGGCAGGTTCGCGGTACAATAACCTGGTCGGCAAATCCTCCGTCGCGATGGAAACCGAGGATACGGATGCTTTCGCAGCGACTCTCCCGGCCGGCGCGGCAATGCCCGCACCGGCCGCAACTGTTTCCCGGCCAGACCGCGAAGGGGCTTCCCTTGTCGTCGGCCACTACCATTTCATGGCCCGGCACCCGGGGCAGCACCAGGTCACGATGGCCCTGGCCCCACATTTTGGCGTCTGTCCGGCAGACGGCGCAGTACAGGACACGCAGCCGGACTTCTCCCGCCGGGACCTCTTCCTGCGGGACATTCCGCCGGACTTCCAGTTGCCGGGGACCGGTCAGCACCAGTTTCATGAGACCTCCGGCGCGGTCAGAGCCGTGTCCAGCCATTGTTGTAATTGACGCAATCCTCTGGCCGGGTCACGGTTCTGGGCCGAAACCCAGGCCGTGAGAGTCTCTATGGCCCGCCCGCTTTCCAGAATAGCAGCGGCCGCGGCCACTCCCGCGGTGATAGTGGATACTGTCCGGGCGGCGTAAAAAATCAGGGCGGTATTTAGCAGAATGGCGGCCCGGCCGGCGCTTCTGTCCCGGGCAGCGAGCAGGCTGACAAACCGGCGGGCTTCGGAGGGAAGATCATCAGCCGGGGCCAGTTCTCCGGGGTTATATCCGCCCAGGCCGTAATCTTCCGGATGAAGAGTAAAAGTCTCGATCCGGCCGGACTCGTCCAGGCGGGCGCAATAAGTGGGGCCGCAGATTGAGGCCTCATCCATACCCGCCCCGGAATGACCGCCCTCATCGACCAGACCGTGCAGGACAATGGCCTGCTCATAGCCAATGGCCCGCATGACCCGGATAGCCGGCATAATCATTTCCCGGGAATATACTCCCCGCAGCCCGATGGCCGGCAGAACGGGATTGGCCAGGGAGGCCGCGATATTGAGGGTGGAGCCGAAATTAATCTGGGAAAGGATCCTTCCCAGGGCCCGGGGATGAACGGTCGGACTCATGCCATTGAAGAGGCCGATGCCGGCGGTTTTAACACTGGCCACCACCATTTCCACCGGGCATTCCACGTCCACGCCCAAGGCCTCGGCCATATCAACCGCGCCGCAGGCCGAGGTAATGGAACGGGCGCCGTGACGCGCCATGGCTACTCCCCCGGCGGCGGCCACCACGGCGGCGGCGGTGCTGATGTTAAAGGTCTTGAAGGTATCCATGCCGGTGCCGCTGTTTTCCACCAGCGGCCGGTCCGGGATAAAACCGGGTTTAACCGTGTCCAGTTGATAGATGGCGTCCCAGGCCCCGGCGATCTCGGCCTCGGTTTCGCCTTTGGTGGCCAGGGCGGCCAGAAAAGCGCCCTGCTGCATGGCAGTGGTATCGTCGTTGAGAATGGTGGTAAAGGCCCGGACGGCTTCGTCCCGGGAAAGATCCTGGCGGCGGGTCAGACGGGTGATAGTGGCGCCGAATTGCCGATCGGTGTCCGCTGGCATAACATACCTCCTGAAAATGTTTCTCAGAAGGATTCGCTCCAGCAGAAATCCAATTCGTTCGGCAGCAGGGCAGGCTTTCCGGCTTGCGGATCAGTCTCAAGCCGCGCCTTCCCCCCGGATTTTCCGAAAGTGGCCTGTGCGGCTCTCGTCCCCGTTTACGGCAACGGCTGGCATGCGATGGACTTGCACCATCTTTCCTTTTATCCGTCCGAAACGGGCCAAGAGGCCCGGCCTCCGACGGCACCATGCTGCTATCTGTTTTTTACTCGATACAAAAAATCTCTACTGCTGTCAAGATGGATCGTTATAAATATCTGCTATATTTTATCCCTCATGATCGCTCCGGACTTTAACCCTGTGGTATTTCTTTTTGCCGGCCCGCAGAACGATTTCTCCGTCCTTAATATCATCGGTGGTGACCTGATACTCCACGGAATCAACCCGGTCCCCGTTTATGTATCCTCCGCCCTGCTGAATCAGGCGGCGGGCGGCGCCTTTGGATTGGGCAAGGCCGGTATCATGAAAAAGATCAACGGCAGCCAGACCGGCAGTAATCGTGGCCAATGGCAATTCCGTGTGCTGTTCCCCTGTCATGGCCGCGGAGACAGACGATAATTCCGCATGTATCTCCCCAGAATTGTCCCGCGGCGCATCACTTGACGGCAGTAAATCGTTCGGGATACTCCGCCCGCCAAAATTCTTAATGGTATCCTGGTGAGCCTTTTTCGCTTCCTCCTCACCGTGGGCGATGCGGGTGGCTTCAAAGGCCAGCACCGTTTTGGCGCTGTTGATGTCGGCCCCTTCCATTTTGGCCACTTCCCGGATCTCTTCGGCCGGCAGGAAAGTAAACAGAAACAAAAACCGCATCACGTCGGCGTCGTGAGAATTTATCCAGTACTGGTAATACTCATAGGGACTGGTCAGCTCCGGGTCGAGCCAGACCGCCCCGGCCGCGGTCTTGCCCATCTTGGCGCCGCTGCTGGTGGTAATCAGGGGAAAGGTCAGGCCGTAAGCCTGGCCGCCGGCCTCGCGCCGGATCAGATCAATTCCGGCCACGATATTGCCCCATTGATCGCTGCCGCCCATTTGCAGCCGGCAATCCCGGGTTTCATAGAGCTTTAAAAAATCATAGGCCTGCAACAGCATGTAGTTAAACTCTATAAAACTGAGCCCTTCTTCAGAGTCCAGGCGCATCTTGTAACTTTCCGCCTTGATCATGCGGTTGACGCTGAAGTGCCGGCCCACATCCCGTAAAAAAGTGATATACCTGATATCGGTCAGCCAGTCGGCGTTGTTTACCAGGATGGCGTTGCCGGTGTCAAAAGCAATAAACCGCGACAACTGTTTTTTGATCCCCAGCACATTCTGATTGACTTCTTCCTCCGAGATCAGCTTACGCATCTCGGTTTTGCCGCTGGGATCGCCCACCAGGCCGGTACCCCCGCCCATCAGGGCAATAGGAGCGTGGCCGTTGCGCTGCATGTGGGCCAGCGCCATGATGGGCACCAGGCTTCCCACGTGCAGGCTGGCGGCGGTGGGATCAAATCCGATATAACAGGTCACCTCTCCCCGGGCACAGCTGTCCTTCAACTCCGCCTCGTGAGTCATGGCTTCGACAAACCCGCGCTCTTCTAAAATATCAATAACTGTTTTCATAATTTTATTTATTGGCGTACTCGACCGCCCTGGTCTCCCGGATAACCGTTACCTTGATTTGTCCGGGAAAGGTCAGATTCGTTTCAATTTCCTTGGCCACATCCCGGCTCAGCAAAACCGAATCTTCGTCAGAAATCATTTCTCCTTCAACTATCACCCGCAGTTCGCGACCGGCCTGGATGGCGTAAGCGTTAGCCACTCCTTTAAAAGAAGTGGCGATTTTTTCCAGGTCTTCCAGGCGCTTGATGTAATTTTCCAGCAGTTCCTTGCGGGCTCCGGGACGGGCTCCGGACAGGGCGTCCGCCGCCTGGACCAGCAGATCATAAACGGTTTCCGGCGGGGTATCTTCATGATGAGCGGCAATAGCGTGGGTGACCTCCGCGGATTCACCATACTTCTGAGCCAGATTGGACCCGATCAGGGCATGCGGACCTTCCACCTCGTGATCGATGGCCTTGCCGATATCATGCAGCAGCCCCATGCGCCGGGCTTTCTTGGCGTCAAGTTTCAACTCGGTGGCCATTATCCCGCACAGAAAACTGACTTCCACCGAGTGCTGCAAAACGTTCTGGACGTAACTGGTCCGAAATTTCAGGCTCCCCAGAACTTTAATCAACTCGGGATTGATGCCGTGGACGCCGGTATCAAAGGCCGCCTGCTCGCCGGCCTCCTTGATGGTCACGTCAACCTCGGCGGTGACCTTCTGCACCACGTCTTCTATCCGGGCCGGATGAATCCGGCCGTCCGCGATCAGCCGCTGCAGCGAGATGCGGGCCACTTCCCGGCGAACCGGGTTAAAGCCGGACAGGATGACCGCTTCCGGGGTATCATCGATAATCAAATCAATGCCGGTGGCCGCTTCCAGCGCCCGGATATTGCGGCCTTCCCGGCCGATAATCCGTCCCTTCATTTCGTCGCCCGGAAGCTCCACTACCGACACGGTGCGTTCAGCCACGAAATCTCCGGCATAACGCTGAATGGCCGTGGCAATGATCCGCTTGGCTTTTTTGTCCGCCTCTTCCTCGGCTTCGGAGGTAACTCTTTTAATCAGCTTGGCGGCATCATGACGGGCTTCATCTGCCAGGGATTGCACCAGGATCTCCTTGGCCTGCTCCGCGGTCAGACCGGATATCTCCTCCAGTCGGCGGCTTTGAGCTTCCAGCAAACGGTTATATTCCGTTTCTTTTTGCTTCAGGTCATCGTCCCGCTTTTGATACTTTTTTTCTTTTTTCTGAATCTCCTGTTCGCGGCTCTCCATCTGATCGTATTTTCTATCCAGATTTTCTTCTTTTGATATCAGACGTTGTTCCTGTTTTTTCAACTCATTCCTGGTCTCTGCAGTTTCAGCGTCAAAATCGCTCTTCATTTTAAAGAGCCGGTCTTTGGCCTCCAGCTTAGCCTCTTTGATCAGATTCTCGGCCCGCAGCCTGGCGTCTTCGACAATCCGGTTAGCTTCGTTCCGGGCCGAATTAATTTTTTTGTTATAAACACCGCTTTTTATCCAGTACGCCACAACCGCGCCCACTATTAAACCCAGCACCGCGGCGGCGATTACATATCCCATATATTCCATGGTATTTTTCCTTTGCTTAAATTAGCTGTATCTGAAATACCGACGGCTTGGCCCAAACGTGCCTCAACCAACCCACCATTTAATGACATTTCAATAGCCACCTCCTGATGAGGACGACTCAGATACCCGCGTTATAATCGGATTAGTCTGATATCGGCACTGCTACTGACCATGAAAATAGTACTGCCGGACCTTACTATCCAGCATTCCGAAATATTTCATGATTCCAAATCAGTACCAAAATTTTTCAGGGAGAAGGAATAAGGGGAAGTATGACTGGCAAGGATAAACGGCAGGCAATTTACACAAGAAAAGAAAGCCCCCCGCCATTGTGCCGTGTTGCTAGGTCTTTGACCTGATTTTAAAACGTGGGCGCCATTTGGCTTCTTCAGGCTTTTCTGTACGCGCAGAACATGCTCACCAAAACCAGGGACGGCTCCCATCCTGCTTTGTTTGGGACAAAGAGCATCTTTCAATCACCTGCACGACAGGGGGCTAAAACGTTCTTTTCTTAAATTCCCAATAACGTTAAAGGCACTGCTACCCTGACCGGCTGAATCCATAAAAAACTATTGGTGACCGGTTTCAAGGGTATGGATCAAATGATTTGACCGCGACATGACTAACTGCAACAACTTTTCATAATTATCTTTCAACTCGATTAAATCATTTGAAATATTCAAGGCGGCCTGGGTCAGCTGGGTAAAATTGTCAGTTCCCTGAGGCATATTCGGCGCCTCCTGGACTTTTTTTACTTCCTGATAAAGCAATTCACCAACCCGGCTGGCGTTTATCACGTTTTCATCGGCCATGAATTTAAGTTTTTTGCCAAAAAGATCTATGGTTATGTATTCACCCAAAGCGCTTATGTCCTTTTCGGCTTATTGCTGAAACACATTTGAATATCAGGCCGGTGCCGCGGTAAATTGATCAATTTTTTTAAGCAGCCCATCCACCTTGGATTTTATCAGTGCCTTTTCCTCTGCAAATTGGTTTTCTGCTTCCACCTTCTCCTCGAGTTCCCTCTCCAACTGCGACACTTTTTGATTCAGCTCTTGATTAGCTGTTTCTAATTCAGTAAGTCTTTCTAATAACTTGACAACCTTGCTTTCAATCTCGTCGAACCGGGCTGTAACCTGTTCAATCTCCTCACTACTCAAAAATTCACCTCATTATATTTTTTTTCAGTCTAACCATCAACACCAAAGAATGTCAAGACAAATAACCGTTTTTTTGACGTGCTGCTTCTTCGGCCCGGGCAAGATCTTCCAGGCTGTTAATGCCGGTCACCTCAAAGGCATCATCAAGTATAAAAGTTCCCACCGGATAATGATTCCTATAAGCAACATCAATAATATCGGTTAGATACAGCTCATTTTGGGAATTGGCCGGGTTTATCCGCCCCAGAGCCCAGGACAGAAAGGATTTAACCACACAATAGGTACCGGCATTAACTATATTGATTTGTTTTATGGCCTGGTTGGCGTCGGCCTCTTCCACTATTCTGGAGACCTGCCCTTTTTCGTCTAAAATAATCCGGCCATAGCCGGTGGGGTTATGGTGGCGCACCGATAACAGGGTAACGTCGGTTTTCTGCCGCTGCTGCTGATCGATCAGGCTTTGGATGGTCCGGTAAGATAAAAACGGGACATCACCGCACATGATGACGACCTGACTGACCTGGTCGGGAACCTGTTCCAGGGCGCATAAAACCGCGTGTCCGGTGCCCAGCTGCTCCTCCTGAACGGCGAACCGGAATTGTCCCAGCCGGGCAGCTTCCCGCTGGACAGCCTCGGCCTGGCAACCGACCACCACCACAATATTATCACTGGAGGTAATCAGAAGAGCGTTTTCCAGCACATGGCTCAGCATGGATTTGCCGCATACTTCATGCAGCACCTTGGCTTTTTCCGACTTCATCCTGGTACCCCGGCCGGCCGCTAAAACCACAACAGCCATTTGCGAATATTTCTGTACCATATTAAGACCTTTTGTTAGTGCTATCTTCTTTGACGGCTTCGAAAACGTCTTCTTTAGAAATACCGATATCAACAAAAAAAGGGCATGCTTTCAAAGAAAGGCATGCCCTTTATCAAAATTCTTTACCATATCCGTGACAAAATTGGTGGCAGCGTTTATTTGTGTTTGCTACCATTAATAACCAGCCGTTTGCCACGCCAGCCCGGGAAGCTTATTGTTTTTCAGGTAAAGTCTTTTTATCCTGAACAACAATTGAGTCGTTGGATAGAACGGGTCAAAGCCGCCCTGGCCCTGGCCTCATCCACTTCGTCCCGATGAGATTCCGCCAGCCGTTTTTCAGCCCTGGCCTTGGCTGCCTCCGCCCTTTGAATATCAATTTCTTCCTTTTTTTCGGCTGATTCGGCCAGGATGGTGACCCTGTCCGGCAAAGCTTCCGCGAAACCGCCGCTTACAAAAACACGCTCTTCCCGGCCATCGGCAGCGGTATAACGCACGGTACCGGTCTGAAGAGAGGTCAGAAACGGGGTATGATCCACGAGAACACCGAATTCACCGACAGTGCCGGGGGCCATGACGATACTGACGTCGCCACTGACCACATTTTTTTCCGGAGTAACAATTGATAATTGAATCGTCTTTGCCATTGTATATTTTCTACCCTTTGGCTGAATGTGTATTGGCTGCTATTCCTGTTTCATCTTCTCAGCTTTGGCCACAGCTTCCTCAATGGTGCCGACCATGTAGAAGGCCCGCTCCGGCAGTTCATCGTACTTGCCTTCACAGATCTCCTTAAAGCCCCGGACGGTTTCTTCAACCTTGACGTAAACACCGGACATGCCGGTAAAGGTCTCGGCGACATGGAAAGGCTGGGAAAGAAAACGTTGCAGTTTTCTGGCCCGCTCCACGGTCAGCTTATCTTCATCGGACAATTCTTCCATTCCGAGAATAGCGATAATATCCTGCAACTCTTTATACTTCTGAAGAATGGTCTGAACCTGGCGGGCAACTTTGTAATGCTCATCACCAATATAAGCCGCGTCCAGAATCCGGGAGGTAGAATCCAGCGGATCCACGGCGGGATAAATACCGAGCTCCGCGATCTGGCGGGACAAAACCACGGTACCGTCCAGATGGGCGAAGGTCGTAGCCGGGGCCGGGTCGGTCAGGTCATCCGCGGGAACATAGACGCACTGAACCGCAGTGATGGAACCCTTGTCGGTTGAGGTAATGCGCTCCTGCAATTCGCCCAAGTCAACCGCCAGAGTCGGCTGATAACCAACCGCCGAAGGAATACGACCCAGCAGCGAGGAGACTTCCTGGCCGGCCTGGGTAAAGCGGAAAATATTATCAATAAAAATCAACACGTCCTGGCCTTCTTCATCGCGGTAATATTCAGCCGCGGTCAAAGCGGACAAGGCCACCCGCGCCCGGGCTCCGGGCGGTTCTGTCATCTGACCGTAAATCAGGGCCGCTTTGGGCAAAACCCCGGAATCCTTCATTTCATGATAAAGATCGTTGCCTTCACGAGTCCGTTCACCGACTCCGGCAAAAACAGAGATACCGCCGTGCTGCATGGCGATATTATGCACCATTTCCATCATGATAACGGTTTTGCCGACGCCGGCGCCACCGAACATGCCCATTTTACCACCCCGGGGAAATGGCACCAGCAGATCAATAACCTTGACGCCGGTTTCCAGAACGTGAACTTCCGTGTCCTGCTCCGTGAATTTGGGGGCTTCCCGATGAATCGGAGCCATTTTTTCCTGGCTGATCGGTCCCAGACCGTCCACGGGTTTGCCGACAACGTTAAGCACCCGGCCCAGTCCGGCCTCGCCGACCGGCATCATGATCGGGTTGCCGGTATGTTTGGCGGGAGCGCCCCGGACCAGACCATCGGTAATGTCCATGGCAATTGTTCTGACAACGTTATCACCCAGATGCTGGGCAACTTCAACCACCAGGTTGTCTGGTTCATCATTGATGGCGGCATTCGTTATCAACAGTGCGTCCCGGATCGGGGGCAACTTTCCGGGATCAAATTCCACGTCAACAACCGGCCCCATAACTTGCGTGATCTTACCAATGTTCTCTTCCATTTATTACCTCCCACAAACGCTGTTATATATCACCTGAATTATATTATTTCGATCTTTTATCCCTTGAGCGCTTCGGCGCCACCGACGATATCCATCAATTCACCGGTAATAGCCGCCTGCCGGGCTTTATTGTAGACCAGGGTCAGTTCGTCCACCATATCATCGCAGGCCTTGGTGGCATTGTCCATGGCGGCCATCCGAGCCGCGTGCTCACTGGTTGATGTTTCCAGCAGGCTTTTGAATATCTGGATATAAACATTCCGCGGCAGCATCTCGCCCAGCAATTCCTCCGGCGAGGGTTCACAGATATGTTCGGCCAGATAACCGGCTTCATGATCATCTTCCGAGTCACTGGTTTCAATCGGAGGAATGGGCAGCAACTGGAAATCAATCGGGGTCTGCCGGGACATGCCACCGAATTCGGAATAAATCACATAAACCTCATCGCAATCTTCCTTCAGAAAACTGTTCATCAATTCCCGGCCGGACTGCATGGCGACATCAAAACCGACCTTACCGCCAACCACTCCGAGATATTCGTTCCAGACGGGAAATTTCTTTTTCTGGGCCCATTTCAGCCCCTTTTTCCCGAAACAAGTGAAAGAAACCTCGGTATCAGGCAAGGCCATTTTTTCCCTGGCCAGTTCATTGGCCCGGTTAATCAGCTTATTGTTGAATCCGCCGCATAACCCCCTGTCGGAAGTACACAGAACAATATGCACCTTTTTTATTTCATCCCGGGGCACCAGCAGCGGACTGGACTCACCATCACCGCCTGACTTTTCGGCCAGGCTTCCCAGAACCTCGGAAAATTTATCCGCGTACGGCCGAAAAGCCTCCATGGCGGACTGAGCGCCACGCAACTTGGAGCTGGCCACCATGTTCATGGCGCGGGTAATCTTCTTGGTCTTTTTAATACCGCTTATCTTTGACTGGACTTCTTTTAGACTCGCCATACCCTTATTACCTTTATGTAAAAATGCCTGACTGTTTATACTGAATCACGACCCTGCTTAGACCGTGTCCTTAAACTCCGCATCATAGGCATCCAGCGCTTTTTGCAGAAGCGCTTCGAGTTCTTCCGTCAGTTCCTTTTTGTCGGCTATGCCACTGAAAAAATCGGCATAATTACTTTCGATAAAGTTATAGAGTCCTTCCTCGTAACGGGCCAGAACATCGGTATCATACTTATCCAGGTAGCCCTTGGTGCCGGCATAAATGATAGCCACCTGCTTTTCCAGGGGCAGCGGCTGATATTGGGGCTGTTTCAAAATTTCAACCAGGCGCTCACCCCGAACCAGCTGTCTCTGGGTGGATTCGTCAACGTCGCTGCCAAAAGCGGCAAAAGATTCGAGCTCCCGGAACTGGGCCAGATCAAGCCGCAAATTGCCGGCTACCTGCTTCATGGCCTTGGCCTGGGCCGCGCCACCCACGCGGGACACGGACAGACCGACGTTAATGGCCGGTCGAACGCCGGCAAAGAAAAGATCCGGTTCCAGGTATATCTGGCCGTCGGTAATGGAAATAACATTGGTGGGGATATAAGCGGAAACGTCTCCGGCCTGGGTCTCAATAATCGGCAGGGCGGTCAGGGAACCGGCTCCGAGTTCATCATTAAGCTTGGCGGCCCTTTCCAGCAGACGCGAATGGTTGTAGAAAATATCACCGGGATAAGCTTCCCGTCCGGGAGGACGCCGCATGAGCAGAGATACCTGGCGATAGGCGGCCGCCTGCTTGGAAAGATCATCGTAGATAATCAAAGCGTGCTGCCCCTTATCCCGGAAATATTCTCCGATGGCACAACCGGCATAAGGCGCCAGGAACTGCAGCGAAGCCGGCTCACTGGCATTGGCGGCCACGATGGTGGTATATTCCATGGCACCGTGTTTTTCAAGAATCGCGGCCACCTGAGCCACGGTCGATTTCTTTTGACCGCAGGCCACGTAAATGCAGTAAACATCGGTATTTTTCTGGCTCAGGATGGAGTCGACGGCTACCGCGGTTTTGCCGATCTGCCGGTCACCAATGATAAGCTCACGCTGTCCCCGGCCAACCGGTGTCATCGAATCAATGGCTTTCAGTCCGGTCAGCATCGGCTCGTGAACGCTCTTACGGGCGATTACGCCGGGAGCCACCATTTCAATACGACGGGACTCATTGCTGTCAATAGGACCCTTGCCGTCCACCGGCTCGCCGGTGGTATCAATAACCCGGCCGAGAACTCCCTCACCCACGGGAATTTCAGCGATGCGCTTGGTCCGTTTGACAATGTCACCTTCATTGATATGGGTATCATCCCCCATAATGGCGACACCGACACTGTCTTCTAAAAGGTTCATAGCCAGCCCAATGATACCACCTGGAAATTCAACCAGCTCCAGGACCATGACATTGGTCAAGCCGTAGACCTGGGCAATACCGTCACCAACCGACAGCACCACACCCGTCTCACTCAGTTCAACAGTTTTGTCGAACCCCTTAATCTGCTCCTTGATTACCTGACTGATCTCTTCTGCTCTTATTTCCATTAGACTCTCTCACCTTT
>JBKHHL010000224.1:0-3127 GCA_046539175.1 Desulfosudaceae bacterium | reverse complement strand
TAAGTAACATCAACGGGGAGAGCAAGCGTTTCGGGCATTTTACGCCCCCCGCTCAGCCCCTCTTTTTAACCCGATAGCCGCATCTTCCGGCCAGCTCGACGGCCGCCTTGCGGACATGGTCATAATAGGTGACATACTTTTCGCGCAGGGTGGAAAAACAGATGCTGTCGTCGACCGCACTGGACAGTGCCGGGGCATGGGGAAAGAAATTTTCAAAGACGGTGGTATCGTGCTGGGCGGCCAGGTTTTTCAGCTCCTGGTGATGCAGCTTGTACTGCCGGGTGCGCCGGTCGGTTTTGTTCAGCAGGATGCCGGCCAGCTCCGGTAACGGTTCCTTGCTGTCCGAAATTCCCCGGGCATATTGAATCATGTTGAAAGTGTCGGTCATGGCATTGATGGCCATCCGGCTGGATTCCGAGGGGATCAGGATATAATCGGCGGCCCGGAGCATGGCCAGGGTCAGTTTATCGCGTTTGTCGATGTTGGCCGGAGTGTCTATAAAAACGATATCAAAATTTTTCCGCAGGGCATTGATCAGGGGCCTGACCAGCCTCAGGCAGCCCTGCTGGGTGCAGGCCGTCTCGATGTCAATGGCCGTATCGCGCTCCTTGACCATCACCCAGAGCTCGCCCAGGGGAATTCTCCGGGTTTGGGTCTCGCCCATTTCTCTTTTCAGCAGATAAGGGGTAATACTTTCCTTTTTTTTGTTCTTGATATTTTTGAACAGGTGGGAAATAGCCTGTTTGGCGGATTTGGCTTCCGCGACACGTTGAAGACCAAGCAGGGAGGTGGCGGAACTGGATTGGGCGTCCAGATCCACCACGACGACCCGGGCGTTTTTTTTGGCAATTTTGGTCGAGGAAAAGAAATCCGCCAGAAATACCAACAGGGTCGATTTACCCACCCCGCCTTTGTTGTTGTAAACCGCGATTATGGCCATTCTCACCCCCCGCCGGCATTCCGGCTTGTTGTTCGCAAATTGCCGACATGGAATAAATTATTATTTTTCACTATTGTCCAAAATAAACTGAAAAAACAACTTTTTGTTATACAACAATTTGAATTTATTAGGCCCGATAACCATGGTGGAAATCAAGCCCCCTTTATGGCCTGTGCTTATAACAAAATGATTTCATGGAAAACCGTTTTTGTGAGCGCCGTTTGAGCCTTTTGGGAAAAGCCGCCGGTTCCAGGCGGCCCCAAAAGGGTCAAGGCGCGAAGAAAAACGGTTTTCCATGAAACCACAAATTCGTTTTGGGACAATAGTGATTATTTTTATATGCCTATCCTGTTATGACGATTCTGTCAAGCCGCCGCCGGCTTTCCCGGATACTGCGAACAATGAAAATCAATGGAACTAAAAAGGTTCACTATTGTCCAAAATGAAATTGTTGGTTTTGTAGAAAGCCTGTTTATTCGCAACGTGATTATTCTGGACAATAGTGAAAAAAGTTGAAACGCTCAGTTTAGATCGGGGGCGGTTTTGTGTTAGTATAACCAAAATTTTCATTTGCAAACAATACGAGTATTCGGGGGAAAGGATGACAGCCATGGCCGAAACCAAGGAAATCAAAGCAGAGAATATGGATGTGGAACAGTTTATCGAAGACAAGGTCCGTGAGATACGGGAAACCGTGGGAGACGGCCTGGCCATCAACGCCCTTTCCGGCGGCGTGGATTCTTCGGTGGTGACCGCCCTGGGGCACCGGGCTCTGGGCGACCGCCTGAAGACCTATTTCATCGACAACGGCATCATGCGGCAGGACGAACCGGCCATGGTGGCCGCCGCGTTCAAGGAGCTGGGCATCCATATTGAGGTCATCGACGCTTCCGACGCCTTTTTTGCCGCGCTCAAGGGCGTGACCGATCCCGAGGAAAAGCGGGAGGCCATCACCCAGAGCTTTTATAAAGATGTTTTCGGCAAGCTGGTGGTCAAAAGCCAGGCTAAATACCTTTTGCAGGGCACCATTTTAACCGATGTGGATGAGACCGTGGCGGGCATCAAACGGCAGCACAACGTCTTCGAGCAGCTGGGCATCGACCCGCAGGAGACGTTCGGCTACCGGATACTGGAGCCGCTTATCGAGCTGCGCAAGGACGGCGTGCGCAAGGTGGGGCGCGGCCTGGAGCTGCCGGAGAGCATGTTCTCCCGAATTCCCTTTCCCGGCCCGGCGCTGGCCGCCCGCGTCATCGGCGAAGTCACGCCCGAAAAAACCGAACTGGTCCGAAAAGCGACCGCCATTGTCGAAGCAGCCCTGACCGACATCGACGCCTTTCAGTACCTGGCCATTCTCCACGAAGACCGGGTCACCGGCATGCGTGACAACCAGCGGGTTTACGGAAACCAGATTGAAATCCGCTGCTGGGACAGTCTGGACGCGCGGACCGCCGCCCCGACCCGGCTTTCCTTTGACATTCTGGAAGACATTGCCGCGAAAATCACCAGTGAGATCCCGGAAGTGGTCAGCGTCACTTACAACATCGCGACCAAACCGACCTCGACCATCGAAGCCATCTGAAAATCAAAGCCGCGGCCAGGGCATAGGTCCCGACCACAAGAAAGTCAGCCCCTTCTTCTTGTAATAACTGCAGCATTTCTTTGTAGTCGTTGTTCAGCATGCTGCCCTTCCACAAAGGCCCACGTGTCTCTGGTTATTTCCCATACCAAGGTATTTGAAGCATTTGGCGGATGCGCTGCGCTTATCCGCCCTACGATAGCTTCCAGAAATTCAACGCTCATCTTCACATCATCGCCACGGATGGTTGCTTCTACGGGGATGGACAATTTATGACGGCCAACCGGCCTTGCCCTGCCGACCTGGAGCCGTTGTTCCGGATAGAGGTATTCAAACTGCTAAAAGCACACGGCCTGCCGGATCGAATCATCGAAAACATGATGGGCTGGCATTACAGCGGGTTTAATGTCTACTGCGGACCGGCCATCCGGCCGGGCGACAAGACCGGCATGGAAAAACTGGCCCGCTACATTATCCGGGCGGCCTTTTCCCAGGAACGGATGAGATACATTGCGGAAATCCTGGGCACAGAAATCCATGCGCTTGCTCGTCAATCATCTTTCAAGGTTGTACTTCCGTAGGCGGCCAGAACAGCCTGCTCCATACGGGAG
>JBKHHL010000070.1:0-12716 GCA_046539175.1 Desulfosudaceae bacterium | reverse complement strand
CCTACCTCGTCATTCCGGCGAAGGCCGGAATCCAGAACTATTTGATTTTACTGGATCCCGGCCTCCGCCGGGACAGGCCCCGGCCTCCGCCGGGGTGACGCAATCAGGAAAATCCCGACTTTTTACGAGTACATCAGTTTTAATAACCATCGTTAATTTAAAAATATCCGGCTTTGGGGAAGAGGTCAAGTTTATCATGGGAAACCGGCCTTATCTGGATTTAAATACTTTTTTGCGATCCGTGTACGGTTGCCGGGTGCAGAAGATTTCCCTGGACGCGGGTTTTTCGTGTCCCAACCGGGACGGTCGCATTTCCACCGGCGGGTGCCTCTACTGCAACAGCCGGGGTTCCGGAACCGGTGCCCATGCCCGCGGTTTATCCCTGACCGAGCAATTACTGGCCGGTAAAACCGCCCTCAGGAAACGCTACCGGGCCGGCAAGTTCATCGCCTATTTTCAGGCCTATACCAATACCTACGGGCCGGTTGATCGGTTACGGGCCCTGTACGAAGAAGCCCTGATGGTGGAGGACGTGGTCGGCCTGTCCGTGGGTACCCGGCCGGATTGCGTGGATGAACCGATCCTGGACCTGTTGCAGGAGTACGCCGGGGATTACATGGTCTGGCTGGAATACGGGGTTCAGTCCGCCTCCGATGCCACCCTGGCCCGTATCAACCGGGGCCATGATTTCGCCTGTGTAAAGAAAGCCGTGGCGGCCGCGCGGAACCGGGGCCTTCGGGTCTGCGCCCACATTATCCTGGGTTTGCCCGGGGAATCCCGGGCGGATATGCTCCACACCGCCGAGCAGATGGCCCGGCTGGGGCTGGCCGGCATCAAGATACACCTGCTTTACGTCGTTAAGGAGACCCCCCTGGCAGCCATGTACCACAGCGGGCTTTATCAGTGTCTGTCTTTTCAGGAATATGTCAGCCTGGTTTGCGATGTGCTGGAACGTCTGCCGGCCGACATGGTGATTCAGCGGTTGACTGGCGATCCTCACCGGTCCGAACTGGTGGCGCCGCTATGGGCGCTGGATAAGCAATTAACCCTGGTGGCCGTTGAAGAGACCCTGGCGGCCCGGGGTACCCGCCAGGGCAGCCGGGCCGGTACCGGAATAAATCCGGGTCAGGGAGGCGGATGATGACTGTTATTGATGAAGTAGCCGGTTGGATAAAGGAGTCGAAAAAAATTACCGGTTTTACCGGGGCGGGTATTTCCACAGGTTCGGGCATTCCTGATTTTCGCAGTCCGGACGGAGTCTGGGCCAGAAACCGGACAGTCATGTTTGACGATTTTCTGGCCAACCAGGCGGACCGGGTGGAGTACTGGCGCCAGAAGCTGGAGAGCTGGCCGCCGATCCGGGACGCCCGGCCCAATGCCGGCCACCGTTTTTTCTGCGGGCTGGAGGAGGCCGGTCGGCTGCTGGGTGTCATTACCCAGAATATCGATGGCCTGCACGAAAAATCAGGTCTCAATCCGGATCGGATTGTTCGTCTGCATGGCTGGATGAATGAGGCGGTCTGCCTTTCCTGCGGCCAAGCCCTGGACATGGAGGAAGCCTGTCGGCGGGTCAAGGAGGAGTCGCCGGCGCCGAGCTGCGGCTTCTGCGGCGGGCTGCTGAAACCGGCCACCATTTCTTTCGGCCAGCAGCTTAATCAGGCGGATCTGGAGCGGGCCGCCAACCTGGCCGTGAAAAGCGATCTGTTTGTCGTGGTCGGTTCCTCGCTGGTGGTGCAACCGGCAGCTGGTTTCCCGATGCTGGCGGTGAAAAACGGGGCCCGCCTGGTAATTATCAACCAGACCGCCACGCCTCTGGATAAACAGGCTGACGCGGTCATTCATGATGATAGCAGCCAGGTGTTGCAGGCCATCGGCGACCTGATATTTTGAGTCAACCGGAGGGGCCCCGGCTGGAGCCAGTCACAAAAAAAGCCGGACGGAATTATTCCGCCCGGCTTTTCCCAGCTCGTTTTATCAATCCCGGTATTTGAAGGAAACCCTGACATTGGCCCGGTAGGCGATCACTTTACCGGCTTCGATCTTCATGTCAAGCTCCTTGACTTCCGCGATGCGAAGGTCCTCCAGGGTTTTGGCAGCTCGCTCCACGGCGGTTTTGGCCGCGTCCTCCCAGGATTTTTCGCTGGTGCCGATCAAATCAATGGTTTTGTAGACACTGTTGCTCATGATGGTCTCCTTTTGTTTGGGTTGATAAACTGACGCCCATCCCTAAATGGCTGTTTGGCTCGATTCCCGCTTCGGGCCGGAATTTCAACCATCGCAATACTCCATCTGTTGCAGTGGTTAAAATTTCCCCCCGGCCTGTAAGGTGAACAAAACACCTGATTTCCGGATGGGCACAAACTTAAAACAACGGCCGGCCACCGGTGTTTTCGCGACGACATCGCTAAACAGAGTTTTTTGTTCTGAGCAAACCATAATCAGGTATACTCTGATTCTATATCGGAACAGAAATCTCAAGTCAAGGGAGAACATCTGAAAAAGGACTTGAAAAATTTGATTGTTTTTGAAATAGTCAGACGAATTTAAGACTCTTACCGGTGTGATTGACCTCGTATGATAAGGATGAAAGTTTATTATGATACTGATTATTGATTTCGGCTCCCAGTTCAATCAGCTGATTGCCCGGCGGGTCAGGGAAAGCGGGGTATACTGCGTCATTGAACCGCCGACACTTACCATGAAGCAGGTCAGCTCATTGGCTCCGGAAGGCATTATCCTGTCCGGGGGGCCTGCCGGTATTTATGAAAAGAACAGCCCCAGGATCAGTAAAAAGATTTTTGAGCTGGGTTTGCCCGTGCTGGGAATCTGTTATGGTCTGCACTTCATGGTCAATGCCCTGGGCGGTAGCGTGGAAGCGGCCCGTAAACGGGAATACGGTTTTGCGGAGCTGCGCCTAAAGACTCCGGGAAAAATTTTCAGGAAAGTCGGTTCCCCGACAACCTGCTGGATGAGCCACGGCGATTCCGTAAAAAAACTGCCGCCGGGCTTCAAGATACTGGGATCTACGGAAAACACCCGGGTGGCGGCCATCGCCGATACCAAAAGAAAGTTTTACGGGTTCCAGTTTCATCCCGAGGTGGTTCACACTAGCGAAGGCCAGACCATGCTGGACAATTTCCTGTTTGAAGTCTGCGGCTGTAAAAAGACCTGGACCATGAAAGCTTTTGCCCGGGATGCCATGGCCAGGATAAAAGAGGAGACAGCCGGCAAGAAAGTGGTCCTGGGTTTGAGCGGCGGCGTCGACTCCTCGGTGACGGCGCTGTTGATACACAAAGCCATCGGTAATAACCTGACCTGCATCTTCGTGGATAACGGGGTGCTGAGAAAGGACGAAGCCGCCAAATTAAAAGAGGTCTTTACGAAAAATCTGAACCTGAACATTCGATACGTCCGGGCGCGGACCCGGTTTTTAAAGGCCCTGGCCGGGGTGTCTGATCCGGAAAAAAAGCGCAAGATCATCGGCCAGGTGTTCATGGACGTGTTTGAGGAGGAAGCCGGCAAGGTCAAAGGCGCCGAATTTCTGGCTCAGGGAACCCTTTACCCCGACGTGATTGAATCGCAGTCCGCCTTTGGCGGTCCTACCTCGGTTATTAAATCTCACCATAACGTGGGCGGCCTGCCGGCCCGGATGAAGCTTTCCCTGGTCGAGCCCCTAAAGTTTCTGTTCAAGGACGAGGTGCGCCGGCTGGGTCGCACCCTGGGCCTGGATCAGGACATGATTCATCGCCAGCCCTTTCCCGGCCCCGGTCTGGCTATCCGGATCATCGGTCCGGTAAATAAAAAGCGGCTGGACCTGCTGCGGGAAATTGACGCGGTCCTTCTGGAAGAAATCCGGGCTGCCGGTTATTATCGCAAACTGTGGCAATCCTTTGCCATCCTGTTGCCCTTGAAAAGCGTCGGTATCATGGGCGACAAGCGAACCTATGAAGATATCGTCGCTATTCGCGCCGTGACCAGCAAGGATGCCATGACCGCCGACTGGGCCAGGTTGCCGCATAAACTGCTGGCCAGGATTTCCAACCGGATCATCAATGAAGTCAGCGGTGTCAACCGGGTGGTCTATGATATCAGCTCCAAACCACCCAGCACCATTGAGTGGGAGTGAAGCCATCGGCTTTCCTTGAACTTTAAAAAAACAAACAAGATAGGGATGGACACTGATCTGACGAGGTTATCAATATATGGATAAGTCTGACCAGGAAGATTTTACGGTATCTTTTGACCCCGGTGATCACGAAGATTATGCCGGTGATGTCCTGGAAAAAAAGGTGGACAGTCTTGGTTGGCGGGTAACCCTGTTGACCATTATTGTGCCCTGCCTGATCGCGGTGGTAGTTATTATGGCCTATTTCGGCATAACCCGCAAGGTAGCTGATTTCAGAGATTCCGGGGCGGCCGCCGTCGAAAAATTTACCCGGGATTATGAAGAAAAACTGCAGGAGGCGCGTTCGGCCCGAAAAAAGCTGCGAACCGAGACCGAACAGGAGCTGGCCGATTTGAAGAAGAAAGTAGCGGAAGTGGAACAGGCGGCCGCTAATGGTATTAAAACGGTCAAAAATCAGGCGGGCAAAATATCCAACCAGGTCGATGAGACTGACCGGCAGGTGGAGGACCTGGACAGCCGGCTTCAGAGTATGTCCCGGGAAACAGCCGCTATTAACAAAAAAATCGGGGGCTGGGGGGACAGCCTGGACCAGCTGGAGAAGGCCCGGTCCGAGTTAAAGGAAAACAAGGCCGATCAGGTGGATCTGGATCAGGGGCTGGCGGATTTGAACCGGGAGCTGGCGGATCTGGAAAATCAAATGGACAGGGCCGTGCAGAAGTTTGATGAGTCCTCGGCCGCTCGCATAAACACTCTCTCAAAGAGGATGCAAGCCCTGGATAGCCGGCTGGATTCTCTGGAAAAGGCCGTGGCCGCCGGCGCCGCCAGTCCTGCCAACAAATCTTCTTCCGAGACTCCCGGCTCTTCGTCAGGCGGGAAGACGGTGGACGACCCCGACATTATCGAAGAGGATCTTTCCCGGTAGCGGTCGGTGCCCGCGGAGATCGTCTGGCGGGTGTATATCTTCAAGGTAACGGGTCGGGCCCGGCCGGTTAAAATTCTCCGGAAGATTTTCTGTTCAGCCGTCAAGTCGCGCTTCGATGCGCTTGATGTCCTCGGGTAGATCCACTTCCGGCGAGTCGTGCCGGGTTAACACCACCTTGATACGGTAGCCGTATTCCAGGGCGCGCAATTGTTCCAGCTTTTCAATCTGTTCCAGGGTGCCTTCGTCCAGGCTGGCGAAAATGTCCAGAAAACGCCGGGTATAAGCGTAAATGCCCAGGTGTTTGTACATTTCAAAGGAGCCTTCTCCGTCACGGTCGAAGGGGATCGGGGCCCGGGAAAAATAGAGGGCGAAACCGGCCCGGTCAATTACCATTTTGATATCCTTGGGATCGACGCGCTCCCGGTCATTGACAATGGCAAAGGCGGCAGTGGTCATGGCAAAATCATCAGGACGGTCCAACAGGGGAGAGATGGTGGCCTCAACCGTCTCCGGAGCGATCAGCGGCTGGTCTCCCTGGATATTGACCACGATATCATCCGGGGACATTGCCAGCTGCGCGGCCGCTTCCGCCGCCCGATCCGTTCCGGAACGGCATTGGCGGGCGGTCATCAGGCAGTTGCCACCGAAAGAGGTAACGGCCTCGTAAATACGCCGGTCGTCAGTTGCCACGGCGATATCGTTAACGCAGGGGGTTCGCTGGATACGTTCATAAACACGTTCAATCATGGGGATGCCGGCGATGGGCGCCAGCGGTTTACCGGCAAAGCGGCTGGAACCGAAACGAGAAGGGATAATGGCCGTCACTTTCATGGCTGAGCGCTTTCTGTTATAATAAAGATTCAGGTTTAAAGCGCGGGCGGGATTTCCCGGCCCGTCGCGTAAATGCCAACCCGGCATGAGGGATCGGCCATGGATTCGGACACATTAAAACAGATTTTGGATGAGGTTGCAAGCGGCCAGACATCTCCGGCAGCGGCCACGACCGCTTTGCAGCATTTGACCTATGAAAACATCGGCTACGCTCATGTCGATCACCACCGGAGCCAGCGCAAGGGTTTCCCGGAGGTTATTTTCGGGGCCGGTAAAACCGCCGACCAGATTTGCGGCATAATGGAGCGTATCCTGGCCCGGGATGTCATGGTACTGGTGACCAAGATCAGCCCGGAGGACGCTGACCGGGTAATCGGCCGGTTTCCGGAAGCTATTTTTGACGCCGAGGCGGGAATGATAATCTGTCAGAAGCAAGAACCGGCCCTGGTCGGCCGGGGACTTGTTCTGGTGATTTCCGCCGGCACCTCGGATATCCCGGTGGCCCGGGAGGCCTTTCTGACCGCTCAAGCCATGGGCAACCAGGTACAGTCAGTCTTCGATATCGGCGTGGCCGGGATTCATCGCTTGTTTGCCTACCGGGAGCTTATCGAAGAAGCGGCCGTTCTGGTAGTTGTGGCCGGCATGGAAGGGGCCTTGCCCACGGTGGTGGCCGGGCTGACCAGCCGGCCGGTGATAGCCGTGCCGACAAGCGTGGGGTACGGTACCAGCCTGGGCGGGTTGACCGCCCTTTTCGGCATGCTCAACTCGTGCAGCTCCAATGTGGCCGTGGTTAATATCGATAACGGGTTCGGGGCCGGGTATATGGCCGCCTGCGTCAATCGGAAATAGGCTGGTGGGTTTCTTATATCCTGACAATGTCCGGAGGCTGCTTGCGCCGGTGGTGGTCCTTGCCAGCGGCTTGATCCTGGCGCAGCTGATCGGATCGGTTCTGGTCTATCAATCCAACCTGGCCCTGCTCCATAAATTAACCCTGCTGCGGGAGGCCGGTGTCTTCCCCTTGCCCGGAATGGGAGTGGCGCCGCCTTTGTCCAGCCTGTCGGCCGCCCTGGCCGGAGGTCTCTATTTTACCCTCAGCGTCGGCGCCGGAGTGGTTCTGCTGACCATGGCGGCTGACCTGCTCGTGGCGGCCACGCCGCGCCGGGTTAGAAAATACCTCCTTATCGTCCTGATCTGCTTGTGGCTGGTCCTCCTGGGCTGGGCCAACCTGAAGGGCTGGTGTCCGGGGCTGTCCGCCTACCTGCTGATTCTGCCGGGACCGGTTCTGTGGTTAAACCGGCGCGGGTGGCGACGTCTGGCCGCGGCCGAACGTCTGCCCTGGCGGCGCCTGTTTCATCTTCTGCTGATCCTCCTGTTGTGCGCCTGGTGGATTACCCGGATTGACAGCGCCGTGTTTGTGAATATTAAGGACAACCTGCTCTTGACTTCAAAGGCGGGCAACAAAGTGGTTCATCTTTATTATCGATATACCCTTTATCCGGCCGGGGCCTTCAAGTCCCTGGCCCAGAAGCAGGTCAAAACCTGTCGCCTGGAAGGTTTTGCCGATGATGAGCGGCGGAAGCGGGTTGCCGAAACTCTGGCGGAGCATGATTTTTTTGTGGTCGACGCCCGGCCGACCGATCTGGTGGTATCGGCGCCGGGGGGCCGCCAGGGGGATCAGCTTCAATTGAGTTGCCGGGATAAGGCCGGGCTGACCGTGCCGACCGACGTTTTTCTGGCCACGGCCGGAGATTATCTGGAGCGCTTGTCAAACCGATGTGATGTCAACGCCGCCTTCCGGAATTTTACCATTTTCTCTTTGCTGGGGGTGGCGCCGCTGGTGCTTTATCTGGCTACCTTCGTCGTTTTGGCGTTTATCCCCGGTCTGTTTATCAGTTTGCGCCTGTCCTCCTGGCTGGTGCCGTTGTTGTGTTGCCTGTTCTGGGCGGGGGTGGTTTTTTATGTGGATACTCCACCCCTGCGAACACCCGACGCCGGGGCGGCGGCCCGGGCCATGGAATCCGGTAGCCGCCGGGAAAGGATTGCCGCCTTGCGATATATTTTCAACCACCGGCTGGAGATTACCGGATTCCAGGGCTACCGGCACCTGCTGGAGAGCGGGGATTTCGCTCAGCGTTACTGGCTGGTGCGGAATCTGGGGCACAGTCGGCACCCCCGAAGCTGGCAGTGGATCAGCCGGTTTTTGAATTCAGATTCTTCCTACCTGGTCTGCAAGGCCATGGAAGCTACGGCCGTCAGGAGTTCCCGGCCCGGCCGGGATGTCCCCGGAGAAATTGAAGCTTCCCTGCTCGAAAAATTAGCATTATCAGACAACTGGTATGTTCAGTCGTACGCCTATAAAACGCTCAGGAGTCTGGGATGGCTGCCGGTAAAATCAGGCTGATTACGCTGGGGGGAGCCCTGGCGGCGGTAATGGTGGTGGAATCGCTGGCCCGGTCCATGGCGGCGGCTGATATTTTCGAACCCATCACCATAACACTGCTGGCGCGGCTGGCTCAGATCGGCCTGATACTGGCTTTAATTGAACTGTTCCAGAACAGTCCGGCTGAGGTCGGGCTGGGACGAGGCCGGTTAAGACCGGGTATCAAAGCCGGTCTGCACTGGTCACTGGTTTTTGGCGGGGTGGTGGCGCTGGCCTTCACGGCCATGCTGGCGGCCGATTTTAACCCGCTGACCTTGTTTCGTCTGAGTATTTACGGCGGGAGCGGAACCCTGCTGCTGTATCTGATTACCGGGGTAGTGGTGGCCCCCTTGGCCGAAGAATTGTTTTTCCGGGGGATGTTGTATGGATTTTTTCGTCGTTGGGGAATACCCGCCGGTGTCATTCTGACCACCACGGTTTTTTCCCTGCTGCATCTGGTCGAGCTGGTCATACCGGTAACGCAGATTGTCGGCGGGGTGGTTTTTTGCCTGGCTTATGAAAAGGAGAAAAACCTCTGGGCCTCATACACCATTCACGCGCTGGGTAATGCCGCCATCTTCATGATCGGATTGTTGCCGGATATGTTGAGGTCAATGCTCTGAAGTCAGGTCAACCCGGGATGACGCGGTCGTTCCGGTCATGGTCAGCGGTTATTGCCGTTGAAAAATTCTCCCAGCGAGCCCAGCCTGGAACCTTCACCTTTGCGGTGCCCGCCCCGGGAAGGAGCGCTTTTGATAATCCGGTCGGCCAGCCTGGAGAAAGGCAGTGTCTGTAAAAATACCGTGCCGGTGCCGCTCAAGGTGGCCAGGAACAGCCCTTCACCACCGAAAAACATGGATTTGAGATTGCCGGCTTTCTCGATACTGTAATCCAGGCCGGTGGTGAAAGCGGCAATACAGCCGGTATCTATTTTCAGAGTCTGGCCCTTTAATCTTTTTTCTACCAAGGTGCCGCCGGCGTGAATAAAAGCCAGACCGTCTCCGGTCAGCCGTTGCAGAATAAAGCCTTCTCCGCCGAAAAGTCCCCTGCCCAGGCGCCGGGCAAAGGCGATACCGGCCTGGGTGCCGTGGGCCGCGCATAGAAAAGCATCTTTCTGGCAGAAAATCTCCTGGTTATAAGCGGACATGTCCAGAGGGATGATTTTGCCCGGGTAGGGAGCGGAAAAAGTTACCGAGTGCCTGGTGTCACCGCCGTTGGAAAAATGGGTCAGAAACATGGATTCGCCGGTGATGATTTGTTTGCCGCTGCCAAGCAGCTTGCGGACAAATCCTTCGGAGGGCGTGGCGCCGTCTCCCATTTTGGCTTCAAAACGGATGGCGTCATCCATGTAGTTCATGGTCCCGGCCTCGGCAATGATGGTTTCGCCGGGGTCAAGCTCAATTTCAACCGTCTGGATATCATCGCCGATGATGGTGTATTTTACTTGATGGCACTGCATGAAAATTCTCCTTTAAAACGGACAAATGAACGACGGGATTAAAAGTCCGGTTTTTATTATATATTCTGTTTATGACCTGGTTTATGATTCAATCTCGGGGGGATTATAAAGGAGGGGGCGGGAAAAAGTCCATATAATTATGTGATGACGGTTTTTCCCAATTCAGGCTGGGAGAAATTTTCTGGATCGGAAAAAAAGAACAGTTCCAGAGTCGCGCCAAGGGCGCGGAACTCTGGAACTGTCAGTATCAGGCGGTTGAGGTATCATTTTCCGTTTCACCGCCAACAATGGAGAACTCTATGGTGTCGTCAGCGACGGTTGCGTTGACGATGCTGTTTTCCGGAATGTTCCCTTTTAAGATTTCCATAGCCAGCGGATTTTCCAGGTATTTCTGAATGGCCCGTTTCAGCGGCCGGGCACCGTAAACCGGGTCGTACCCCCGGTTGGCCAGGAAGACCCGGGCCTCGTCCGAGAGAATCAGCTCGATACTCCGGTCGGCGGTCCGGCAGCTGAGCCGTTCCACCTGAATGTCTACGATTTTCGCGATCTGATCCCGGTCCAGGTTGTGGAAGATGATGGTTTCATCAACCCGGTTGAGAAATTCCGGGCGGAAGTTTTTCCGCAGCACCTCTTCCAGTTGTTCCTTGATGGCCTCCGGATCAGCTCCTGACATCTCCTGGATCATCTGGCTGCCGATGTTGGAGGTCATGATAATAATGGTGTTTTTAAAATCCACGGTCCGGCCGTGACCGTCGGTCATGCGGCCGTCGTCCAGCACCTGCAGCAGGATGTTAAAGACGTCCGGATGGGCCTTTTCAATTTCGTCAAAAAGAATTACCGAATAGGGCCGGCGGCGGACGCTTTCGGTCAGATAGCCGCCTTCATCGTAGCCCACGTATCCCGGCGGCGCCCCGATCAGCCGGGCCACGGAATGTTTTTCCATGTACTCGGACATGTCCACCCGGATGATCTGCTCGGTGTCGAACAGAAATTCCGCCAGGGATTTGGCCAGTTCGGTCTTGCCCACCCCGGTCGGGCCCAGAAAGATAAAAGAGCCAATGGGCCGGTTGGGATCCTGCAAGCCGGAGCGTGACCGCCGGACAGCGTCTGATACGGCCGCCACCGCCTCTTTCTGTCCGACCACCCGCTCGGCCAGGCGCTCCTCCATCCGGACCAGTTTTTCCCGTTCTCCTTCCAGCATCTTGCTGACGGGGATGTTGGTCCAGCGGGAGACCACTTCGGCGATATCTTCAGCGTCCACTTCCTCTTTGAGCATTTTGCGGTCCTGCTGAAATTCGGCCAGCTCTTTTTCAGTATCTTCCAGCTGCTGCTTCAATTCAGTGGTCTTGCCGTAGCGCAGCTCGGCCACCTTGGCGTAGTCGCCCTGGCGCTCGGCCTGCTGCTGCTGGATGCCGATATCGTCCAGTTCCTTTTTAATGCCCCGGATGGTCTTGATGAGGCTTTTTTCCCGGTCCCAGTGGGCCTTCATGCCGCCCAGGGTCTCTTTCTGCTCGGCGATCTCTTTTTCCAGGGATTGCAGCCGTTCTCTGGCCTCCTTGTCCTTTTCTTTTTTCAGGGCTTCCCGCTCTATTTCCAGCTGGGTGACCTTGCGCTGAATTTCATCGATTTCCACCGGCATGCTGTCGATCTCGATGCGCATGCGGGAGGCGCATTCGTCCATCAGGTCGATGGCCTTGTCCGGCAGAAAACGGTCGGTGATATAGCGGTCGGACAGGGTGGCCGCGGCCACCAGGGCGCTGTCCCGGATTTTGACGCCGTGATGCACCTCGTATTTTTCTTTTAAGCCGCGCAGAATGGAGATGGTGTCGGTTACGGTCGGTTCGCTGGTAAAGACCGGCTGGAACCGCCGTTCCAGGGCGGCGTCTTTTTCGATGTACTTACGGTATTCGTTCAGGGTGGTGGCCCCGATGCAGCGCAGGGCGCCCCGGGCCAGGGCCGGCTTGAGCATGTTGGAAGCGTCCATGGAGCCTTCGCTGGCCCCGGCGCCGACCAGGGTGTGCAGCTCGTCGATGAACATGATGACTTCACCTTCGGCCCGTTCCACTTCCTTTAAAACAGCCTTGAGCCGGTCTTCAAACTCACCCCGGTATTTGGCTCCGGCGATCAGGGAGGCCATGTCCAGGGCCACCAGGCGCTTGTCCTTGAGCCCTTCGGAGACGTCGCCTTCCACGATCCGCTGGGCCAGACCTTCCACGATGGCGGTTTTGCCCACTCCGGGTTCGCCGATGAGGACGGGGTTGTTCTTGGTTCGCCGGGACAGAACCTGGACCACCCGGCGTACTTCTTCGTCCCGGCCGATGACCGGATCCAGTTTGCCCCGGCTGGCCAGCTCGGTCAGGTTGCGGCTGTACTTTTCCAGGGCCTGGTATTTTTCTTCAGGATTCTGATCGGTTACCTGTTGATTACCGCGGAATTCCAGCAGGGTCCGCAGGACCGTGTCCCGGGTGATGCCGTGTTTTTTCAGAATTTCGGCGGCTTTACCCTTTTTCTCCTCCACAATGGCCAGAAAAATATGGTCCACGCTGACATACTGGTCCTTCATGGAGGCGCTCTGGGAAAAAGCCGCGTCCAGTACGGATTTGGTTCGCCGGGATATGTAGACGTCAACGGCGCCGCCGCTGACGCTGGGAATTTTGTCCAGCTCCGCCGCCAGTTCACTGCTGATGGCGGCCGGCGATACCCCCAGCTTTTCCAGCAAAGCGTTGATCATGCCTTCGGCGTCGCCCAGCATGGCCGCCAGCATGTGCTCCGGCTCGATCTCCTGATGGCCGCGCCCGGACGCGTCAGACTGGGCCGCCTGGAGCATTTCCTGTGATTTTATGGTCAATTTGTCCAGTTGCATTGTTCTTTCCTCCTGGTCGCTTATATTTTTACACGGGTCATGCCGTGTCCCGTGTTATGAACTTAATATAAGGACGAAGAGAACAATTTCAATAAT
>JBKHHL010000069.1:0-13044 GCA_046539175.1 Desulfosudaceae bacterium | reverse complement strand
AATTCTTTCCGGTTAGATAACGTCGTTAAAGCAGCCGTATCAGGCTGTTTTTTTTAATCATAAAAAATAACATTATTTAATTATTTTGTAAAGCCGATTTACCGCGGGCAATTTCACCGCCGGTAAAACGACCGTAACTTTGACGGCTTCGTATAAACACCCCAAACTGATGGCTTCGTAAAGTCGGGATTTATCTTATTGCGTCACCCCGGCGGAGGCCGGAATCGTGTAAAATCAAACAGTTCTGGATTCCGAACTGGGCCTGGTCCGGCTGCGGGCTTTCGGGGTCTCCAATCTGCGAGTCGTGCAGCCGGTGCTGTTTGTCAACAGCCTGGTCGGCACCCAGGGAATTTACACCACCGCGGCGGTTGAAAACTATCTCAACCAGGTGATCGTTTCCCGGTTCAACGATTATCTCGGGGAAAACATCGACACTATTCTGGTGTCCATCCATTTTACATGGATGGCACCATCTGGTGTTTCCAATCCACATATATCCCTTGACAGTCGCGGCGATTGTGCTTTACATAAACCCAGTTTACATACAAATTCGCAGCTCGGAGGAAACATGTCCATGGACTATAAAAAAACCCTGAACCTGCCGGCCACCAGATTCCCCATGAAGGCCTCGCTGGTTCAGCGTGAACCGGAACAACTCCAAAAATGGGAAGAAGAGAAGCTTTACGAGACCATCAAGGCCGCTTCGGCCAACCGGCCCAAATTCGTTCTTCATGACGGTCCTCCTTATGCCAACGGCCGAATTCACATGGGAACGGCCCTGAACAAGATTCTCAAGGATATTATCATCCGCAGCAAGCGCATGACGGGGCTTAACGTTAATTATGTTCCGGGCTGGGACTGTCACGGCCTGCCCATTGAGCACAACGTGGACAAGGAGCTGGGGCCGAAGAAAAAAACGATTTCGCAAACCGAGAAACGCGGTATCTGCCGCCAATACGCCGAAAAATACATCGACATCCAGCGGAAAGAGTTCAAACGGCTGGGCATCATGGGAGAATGGGACAATCCCTATCTGACCATGAACTATGAATACGAGGCCGTCATCGCCAGGGAATGCTGCGACTTTGCCATCAAACACAACCTGGTCCGGCACAAAAAACCCATCTACTGGTGCTGTACCTGCGAAACCGCCCTGGCCGAAGCGGAAATCGAATACCAGGAAGAGACCACGCCTTCCATCTACGTGGCCTTTGCCGCCGGCGACGATCTTTCGGCCGTTATTCCGGAAGCGGCCTCTCAACCGGCCGCCATTGTCATCTGGACCACCACTCCCTGGACCCTGCCGGCCAACCTGGCCATCGCCCTGCATCCGGATTTTGAATACGCCGCCGTCCAGACCACCGGACACGGCCTTCTCATCCTGGCGGCCGAGCTGGTCGAAACCTGCCTGGACACTTTCGGCATCAAGGATTATACCGTGCTGCACCGGTTCCCGGCCGGCGCCCTGGAAGGCAAAAAATTCATCCACCCCCTGTACGACCGCGCCTCGCTGGTCATCACCGGCCGGCATGTCACCCTGGAGGCCGGGACCGGCTGCGTTCATACCGCCCCGGGACACGGCGCCGAAGACTACGAAGCCGCCCGGACCCATGATCTGGAAATCTATTCTCCGGTCGATGATCAGGGCCGTTTTACCGAAGAAGTGGAACAGTTTGCCGGCCGCTTCGTGTTCGAGGCCAACGCCGACATCATCGAACAACTGGCCGCCAACCAGGCCCTCCTGAAACAGACCACCCTGAGCCACTCCTACCCTCACTGCTGGCGCTGTAAAAAACCGGTCATCTTCCGGGCCACGGCCCAGTGGTTCATTACCATGGACCAGACCGGGCTGCGGGAAAAAGCCCTGGCGGAAATCGATAACGTCCAGTGGATCCCGCGCTGGGGCCGGGAACGCATTTACGGCATGATCGAGAACCGGCCGGACTGGTGTATTTCCCGCCAGCGGACCTGGGGCGTGCCCATTACGGTTTTCTTTTGTGAACAATGCGGCGCCGTCCACATGAGTGAAACCATCCGGAACCGCGTTTACGAACTGTTCCGGGAACACGGCTCCGACGTCTGGTTTGAAAGGGAGGCCGCCGAGTTTCTCGGGGATGAAAACACCTGCCGATCCTGCGGCAGTGAAGCCTTGATCCGGGAAAAGGACATCCTGGACGTCTGGTTTGACTCCGGCGTCAGCCACGCCGCGGTTCTGGAACGCCGGCCGGAATTAGACTGGCCGGCCGACCTCTACCTGGAGGGCAGCGATCAGCACCGGGGCTGGTTTCACAGCTCGCTGCTGACGGCCGTGGAAAACCGGGGACGCGCGCCGTACAAAGCCGTGCTGACCCACGGTTTTGTGGTGGACGGCCAGGGCAAAAAAATGTCCAAATCAATGGGCAACGTTATCGCCCCGGACAAGATCATCAAAAAATACGGCACCGAAATCCTGCGGTTGTGGGCGGCCGCCTCCGACTACCGGGAAGACGTGCGCATCTCCGACGCCATTATCAATCAGCTGAGCGACGCCTACAAAAAAATCCGCAACACCTGCCGTTTTATCCTGGGCAATCTGGCTGACTTTTCCCCGGCCGGGGACCTGGTCGCCTATGACGATCTGCCCGGGCTTGACCAGTTCGCCCTGCACAACCTGGGCCGTTTGATCGACAAATTAAAAAAAGCTTATGACGACTATGAATTCCACGTCGTCTACCACCGGTTGTACAACTACTGCACCGTGGATATGTCGGCCTTTTACCTGGATATTCTCAAGGACCGGCTCTACACCGCGCCGCCGGCGGACAAGGACCGCCGCAGCGCCCAGACGGTGATCTACACCGTCATCGACGCCCTGGCCCGGCTGATGGCGCCGATCCTGCCCTTTACCGCCGAAGAGTTGTGGCGTTTCCTGCCGGCTGCCCCGGACCGGCCGGACAGCGTTCATCTAGCCCTGCTGCCGGAAACGGCCGAACAATGGGAATCTCCCCGGCTGGCCGCGGAATGGGAAAAACTGCTCCATGTCCGCGGCGAAGTCGCCAAAGCCCTGGAAAACGCCCGCGAGAAAAAAGAGATCGGCCACCCTTTGAGCGCCCGGTTAACCCTGAGCGCCGCCGGAGAGACGGCCGGATTATTGAAATCCCATCAGGACGAACTGCGGCAGCTTTTTATCGTTTCCGAGGTAAAGCTGCAAAAAGACCGGGACATGCCGGCCGGCGCTTACTCCAGCGACGAAATTGACGGACTGGTTATCGCCGTGGCGCCCGCTTCCGGCGAGAAATGCGAACGCTGCTGGATTCATGAAACCTCGGTAGGCGACGATTCCGAGCATCCGACCATCTGCCGCCGCTGCCGCCAGGCCCTGGCCAAACTCTGAAAAAAACCGTCCGGAACAAAAGACCAGTCTGGAAAGAATCGCCCATGACCGACCGAACCGCCAAAACAGTCCTGCTGTACGTAATACTCATTCTTACGGTGGGACTGGACCAGCTCACCAAGTATATCGTTGTCAAACACATGACTATTTATCAAAGCATTACTATTATTCCGGGTTTTTTCAACCTGACCCGGATTCACAATCCCGGCGGCGCCTTTGGTTTTATGGCCGGGCAAAGCCAGGGAATCCAGGCGCTACTGTTTATCGCCATTTCCCTGTTGGCGGCCGGCTTCGTGCTCTACTTATACTGGCAGACTCCGAGGCGATATCCCTGGTTTTTAACGGCCCTGGCCCTGATCTTCAGCGGTGCCGCCGGCAACCTGATCGACCGCGTCCGCAGCGGGGAGGTCGTCGATTTTCTGGATTTCTACCTCTATCAAACTCACTGGCCGGCCTTTAACGTGGCGGACAGCGCCATTTCCATCGGCATGACCGTTATCATCATCCACCTAATATTCAAAAAAGTACCGGTATAGCCATGCATCCCATTTTGTTTGAAACAGGCGGCCTGACCATTTACACTTACGGCTTTTTCGTGGCGCTGGGCCTGCTGACGGCCATGGGCGTGACCAGCTGGCTGGCTAAGAAAAAAGGTATCGCCCCGGACCACATCATGAACATCTGTTTCTACGGGGTTCTGGCCGGGCTGGTGGGCGCCCGGCTGCTGTATGTCATCATCAATCCGGCCGAATTTCTGGACCACCCCCTGAACATCTTCAAGGTATGGAACGGCGGACTGGTTTTTTTCGGGGCCTTCTTCGGCGCCCTCGTTTTTGTGCTGGGGTATGTCCGCAAAAACGACCTGCCCCTCGGGACGATTCTTGATCTGGCGGCCCTGTTCGCGCCCCTGGCCCAAGCCATCGGCCGGCTGGGCTGTTTTTCGGCGGGCTGCTGCTACGGAAAAATCTGCGACCTGCCCTGGGCGGTGACCTTTACCGATCCGCATACCCTGGCCTGGCCGCGGGGATTGCCGCTGCATCCCACCCAGTTATATTCCAGCCTGTCAAATTTCGCAATTTTCGGTCTGCTTCTGGCCTTGTTTCTGGGCGGCAGATTTACCGGGCGTCTGTTTCTGGTCTACCTGGTGATATATGGCCTGAGCCGTTCTTTTATTGAAATGTTCCGGGGCGATCCCCGGGGAACCATCCTGGCCGACAGCCTGTCCACCTCGCAGGCTATCGGCCTGTCCGCCGCGGCCGTCGCCGCCGCGGTCCTGGTCCTTCTGCATCTGCGGGACAAACGCCGGAACACTTAACCCTGACCCGGATATTTCATGAATTTTTTGAAAAATATTACCTTATTTAATAATTTCAAAAATTTATATTAAATCTGAGGTGCTCGTAAAAAGTCCGGATTGGAACGGCCGGGTCAAAAACATAATAATGACGGCGTAAATACTTTTTACCGGTGCCGCATCAAGGCAGAAGCCAGGGCTGACAAATGGCGCTTATCACCCACCACAAACTGGATGAATTTCTGGCCGGGGCCGGCGACCCGGCCCCGGTTTACCTTATTTTCGGCGAACCTTATATCTGTCAGCAGGCTTTTCAGAAGCTGGTGGCCAGACTGATACCGGAAGAGAATCGATCTTTCAGTCTGGACGTGCTGGATGAATCAGAAAATGATATTTATGAAGCCATCGAACGGGTCAATACCTTTTCACTGGATGCTGAGCCCCGGGTGGTGGGACTATGCGATTCCCGGATATTTTACAGTAAAGTTGATGACAGCAAGCTGATCCGCCAGATCAAAGACGCCCTGGCTGATGAAAAACCGGACCGGGCCGCGGCCGTACTGATGAAGCTGCTGGCGCTGCTGGATCTGGATATAAACTCCCTCGGTCCTGAAGAAAAAGAACGGATTCTGGCTGTTGAGAGTGATGCCCCCGACAAACAGGAGGACTGGCTGGAACCTCTGCTCGATTATTGCCGCCAGGCGGAATATGCTGTTCCCTCGGCCTCGGATCCGACCGCGGCGCTGCAGCTGGCCATTGAAAAAGGATTCGCCCCGGCCAACCACCTGGTCATAACCACCGATCTGGTGGACAAACGACGCAAACTTTTTAAAACCATAAAAGAACACGGCCAGATCATAGACTGTTCCGTAGCCGGCGGTGATTCCAAGGCGGCCCGGCAAGACCAGCAGGCGGCCCTGGCTGAAATGACCCGGACGGTCATGGCCCGCTGGCACAAAAATCTGGCGCCCCAAGCTTTTAAAGCTCTCTGCGAAACCACCGGCTTTGACCCGGGGACGTTCCACAACAATCTCGAAAAACTGGCCACCTATGTCGGCCAGCGTGACACTATCACGGTCGAAGACGTGAAGCATCTTTCCAGTCGAACCAGAACCGACCCTGTTTACGCCCTGACCAATGCCGTCTTCGCCCAGGACCGTCCCCAGTCCCTGTTTTATCTGGAAAGCCTGCTTTCCGGCCAGGAGGCCATTCATCCCTTGCAAGTTCTGGCCTCCATTCTGAATCAGACCAGAAAACTTCTGGTCATCCGCGATTTCATGGATCAGGACCGTCCGGCGACCTGGCAGGAGGGCATGCCGTTTGATGCTTTTAAGCGAAAGGTTATACCGGCCATTGAGAAATACGATGCTGGGACCGCCGATCAGATCAAAAAGAGGGACGAGTTTCTGGCAGGAGAAGACGGGCCCACGACCCCCGGCAAAAAAAAGGCCAAGAAAAAACAGCCGGCGGCTGATTTGCTCCTCGCCTCCGGGGCACCCAATCCTTACCCCATTTTCAAAAATTTTGAAAAGGCCGCCCTGTTTTCAAAATCTGCCCTGCTGTCGATATTTTTCCGCTTGCGGCAAGCGGACCGGCGCTTGAAAACCATTTCTGAAAAAGATCCCGCCGCCCGTTTCATACTGGAAGAGCTTGTGCTCGAAATCACCGGCGATTCAACGGCAAAAGAGTGAACCTCCGGGCCCGCCACTATGCTGTAGCCAGCCAGAGCCGGACATTTCAAGAAATATCCGGCTTGAAATCCTATCATCAGGTCAGTAACAGGTAAATAACCAGATACAGCCCACCCAGGTCAGCCAGCACCAGGGCCACCATTATCCACCTGAAAACGGTCCAACCCGGCGAAACCGGACGGCCGGACGGCCGCTCCGCCTCTGGCCCGAACCAGGCCCAATGCCAGGTTCCGGCCAGACCGAAAAAAGAAAACAGCAGCACGAAAAACAGAATAATTTGCAGCATAATCATGGCATGACCCATAATAATCCCTATTGCCCGGAATAAAATTGCAGCGGTTCCGGAGGAAGTGGTTTTTTTCGCACCTGACCCCTTTTTACTGTTATATACGCTTTCAACCGCAGCTTGTAAAGAGCCGGAGCAGCCCCTGAAGTCTTCCCCTGAAGTCTTCCCCTGAAGCCTTCCCCCGAACCTGACCCTGGCCGGGAGCCGGCTGAAGCCTGACCGGGACATTTCCCATCCGGCCGGAAATAAAATCCGGCGAAAATATCTCCGGAAAGATTTTTTTTCTTGACAACCAATTATTTTTTTAACAAAGTTAAATTTAACTAAGTTAATTTTTAATAACCGCAGTATCTGCAGGAGGAAAAACATGTCAAAAGTAATTGTTCTGGGCGGCTGCGGCGCCGTCGGCAGCGTGGTTGTAAAAACTCTGGCCCGGGCCGAAGATTTTTCCGAGGTGGTCATCGGCGATATTGACCTGGAAAAAGCCGACCAATTGGCCCAGGCCATACCCGGCCAGAAGGTTTCCACCGTAAAAGTGAACGCCCTGGATCAGCACAGCATCACCGACGCCATTACCGGTTGTGACCTGGTGGTCAACTGCGTCGGCCCGTTTTATAAGACCGTGGCCCTGATCGTGGAAGCGGTGCTGGAAGCCGGCCTCAACTACCTGGACGTGTGTGACGACGTGGACGTAACCCTGGACCTTCTGGCCATGACCGAGCGGGTCGCCCGGGCCGGTCTGACCATGGTTATCGGCATGGGCAACTCGCCCGGCGCCACCAATCTGCTGGCCAGATTCGCGGCGGACAATCTGCTCGACACCACCGATTCCATCGATATCTTCCACGCCCATGGAGGAGAACCTTTCGAAGGCAAAGGAGTTATCGGCCACCGCTTCCACTGCATGAGCATCGATATTCCCATGTTCCTGGACGGCCGGCTGACCCATGTCAAGTTTTTCGAAGAAGACGGGCGGGCTTTGCGCGCCACCTTTGATTTCCCCATCCTGGGAGACGGCATCACCGTTTATCCCTATCCCCATCCGGAGCAGGTCACCCTGCCCCGCTATATGGATGTCAACCGGGTCACCAACCGGGGAACCATTCTGCCGGAGGCTTACTACGATCTGACCAAAGATATCTGCCGGCTGGGCCTGTCCGATAAAACACCCCTCAAGGTTGACGGTCATGAAATTACGCCCTATGATTTCTCCACCGCCTACCTCATCCGGGAGCGGGACAGAATCCTGGCGGAAACCGGCTTCGGCCGGCAAAAAGGCTGCACCTCCACCGTTGTCAGCGGCACCAAGGATGGGAAACCCCTGGAACTGCGCTTTCACATGGCCTCGGATTCCCAGGCCCTGGGAGAAGGCACCGGTATTCCGGCGGCCCTGGGCGCCATTCTGCTGCAACGCGGCCAGATCAGCAAAAAAGGGATCCATCCCCCGGAAGGCTGCATGGATCCCAGGGATTTCATTTCTCTCATACCGGGCATCCTGGCTGACAGCCGCGCCTCCGACCCGGACAAGAGCGAAATGCTGATCGTGGAATTTATTGACGGCAACGGCCAAAAGACTACCATGGACATGCTGGACGCGGCCGCCCTGATTTAGTTTCCATCCATAAATGGCCTTTTTCCGCAATCTCTGCGTCAAACCGCGGGGTTGCTTGTGCGGCGTACGTCCAGTACGCCTCCGCGCAACCCCTTGTTTTCCTTGACCTTGCGGAAAAATTCACATTTCTGGATGGGAAACATAAAATGGTGCCATCCATATGAAATGGATGGACACGATTTAACGAGAAAAGTACCCATGACACCCGACCGTAAATACATCCTGGCCATTGATCACGGTACTTCCGGTATCAAGGCGGCCCTGGTCACCACCCATGGACAGGTGGTGGATTTCGAGTTCAGGGCCACCGCCACCATCTACCTGGACAATGGCGGCGTGGAACAGGACCCGGAAGAGTGGTGGCGGGCCATCCTGGAAGCCGCCGCCCGGCTGGCCCGGCGGCAAACCGTGCCGCGCCGGGACATCGCGGCCGTGTCGGTGTCCAGCACCTTTTCCAGCACCGTGGCCGTGGACCGAAACGGCAACCCCCTGATGAACGCCATAACCTGGATGGACACCCGCGGCGGCCCTTATGTTAAAAAGGTCATGGCCGGTTTTCCGTCCTATAAGGGATACGGCCTGGCCAGAGCCCTGAAATGGATATCCAGAACCGGCGGCGCCCCGACCATGTCCGGTAAGGATGATATCGGCCATGTCCTCTTCATCAAGCACCAACACCCGGACATATATGACCGGACCCACCTTTTTCTGCCCAGCAAGGATTTCCTTAATTTCAGATTAACCGGTCTCCTGGCGGGCACAGTCGATTCCATGCACCTCTTCTGGGTGACTGATATCCGGGATATCAACCGGGTAGTTTATGATGACGCGCTCATAGCCGGTTTTGGCCTCGACCAAGCCAAGCTGCCCCAGCTGCTGCTGCCTACCGACATCCTGGGGAAAGTAACCGGAGCGATAGCCGAAAAACTGGGCCTGGTGGCGGGCACGCCGGTTATAGCCGGCTCGCCTGACCATCAGACGGCCTGTATCGGGTCCGGCGCGGTGGCCGATTACCAGGGCCACGTCTACATCGGCACCTCCTCCTGGGTACAGTGCCCGGTACCATTTAAAAAAACCGACCTGCTGCATTCCGTGGCCTCCTTTCCCACGGCCATGCCCGGTAAATACCAGGCTGTCAACGAGCAGGACATGGCCGGCGAAGCCCTGGACCTGATCCGTCATCTGCTGGCCGGCGGCCATGACCGGACGGAAAATGACGAGGTGGTCTCCTATGACCAGTTGACCGCCATGGCGGCCCGGGCTCCGGCCGGCAGCCGCGACCTGATCTTCACGCCCTGGCTCAACGGAGAACGAACTCCGGTGGACGACGAGACCATCCGGGGAGGCCTGTTCAACATGAAAACCACCACCAATCGGGCCGAGGTTATCCGGGCCGTCATGGAAGGAGTGGCTTATAACAACCGCTGGAGCCTGACCTACGTGGAAAAATTCATCAAGCGCCGGCTGGACCCCCTGAACATGATCGGCGGCGGGGCCCGCTCCGAATTGTGGTGCCAGATATTCGCCGACGTGCTGGATCGCGAAATCCATCAGGTCAAAGACCCCATGCAGGCCAACGCCCGGGGAGCGGCCTTTATCGCGGCGGTGGGGCTGGGCGAAATAACCTTTGACGACATCCCCGGATTGATCGAGTACAGCGGCCATTTCGCGCCGAACCCGGCCCACCGGGCCACCTATGATCGTTTACAGGCCGCCTTTATCCGGCTCTACCGGGCCCACAAAAAGATCTGCCGGACCCTCAACCAACGGGATTTATCCTCATGAGACAGCCCCGCTCCCCCGAAGAAATCGAGGCCATCCGGGAGCGTATCCTGGATCAGGCCCTGGATATCATCAGCCGGCGGGGACTGGACGCCCTGACCATGCGGGCCCTGGCCGCCCGGCTCGACATGACCGCTCCTAATCTTTATAATTTCTTCGCGAACAAGGACGAGCTCTACCTGTCCCTGGTGGTCAAGGGATTTGCCATGCTGCACCAGGCCATGACCGAGGCCCGGGACAGTGCCCGGGAGGCGCCTCAGCAGGCCCGGGCCATGATCGAGGCTTATGTCCGCTTCGGACTGGATCATCCCCGCTATTACGATATTATGTTCACCCTGCCCACGCCCAAGCATAACGACTACCTGGGCACTCCCCACGAAGCACTCTCAGAAAAGGAATACCGGTTGTCCATGGAAATCGCCGGCATGGCCCAGGCGGTTATCGAAAAAATCATGGGGGAAGAAAGCGGGCCGGACCTGATCCAGCGGCGCCTGATCCAGGCCTGGAGCCTGCTGCATGGCATGATCAGCCTGCGCCACAGCCAGGTGGTGTCTTACGTGGCCGGGAATATCCCCGGCATCTATGAACAAACCATCGAAGAACTGATGACGATGGTCGAACTGGTTCTCACCCCGCCGCCGGATAACTGATGCCGTCAGGAAGAAGCCGCCGTTTGATTGGGAGTCAACAGCTCCTGCTTGAGCTGGCGGAACTCTTCTTCGGTAATCATGCCGTTTTGATACAAACGGCTCAATTCGCCCAGACCGTCCAGGCGCGAATTCAACCCGGCCTCCAGCAAAGGAGTGCTGGACGATGAAATCGCCTTGACATCCACGGCTGAATCGGCTCCGCCATCCACTTTCAGGGAAGCGGCTCCGCCGAACAGGCTGATTTCCAGAGTTTTTCCCTGGAACTCCGGCAACCGCAGAAGTTCGCGGACAGCCTCCTGCTGGGACATTATTTTTTTCATGAAAAGCCAGGCGCCGCCGCAGACAGTCGCCAACCCGCCCAGCACCAGCCAGATAAAATAGTTGACCACGCCGTTCAATATCAGCACCAGCAGCACCGCCAATGCGATCAGGGCGAGATGCAACAGGACGATCCCGTAGGCCAGAAAAACCGACCCCACCAAACCGGGCTCCCGCCGGCTCCCGGCCCGGGAGTCTGTTTCCGGCGGCGGCGAAGGCGGTGTCTTGTCTTTTTTTCTTTTAAAAAATCGAAACATGTCTCACCGTTCTATTGATACCAAATTGAGTGTTTAAAATTTTAACACCAACTAAACCCGAATATTTCACGAGTCGATTTGGGCGCAGCTGCCAAGCGGCCGGACCTTCTTATTTTCGCCAGAATTCGGGAACCAGCAGGATAATCAGGGTATATATCTCCAGCCGGCCCAACAGCATGCACAAGATCAACAGCCATTTACCAACGGCCGGTATCAGGGCGAAATTGTCCAGAGGACCGACCGCGGCGAAGCCGGGGCCGATATTGCCCAGGGAGGCGGCCACGGCCGCTATCGAGGTAACCGCGTCCACTCCCATCCCGGCCAGCAGGAAAGAAGAGACCACGAAGATAATGATATACAGGGACAAAAAGCCCATGATACTGCGCATGACTTCACCGGGTACGGTTTTCCCGGCGATCTTGACGTGCGAAACGGCCTTGGGGTGAATCAGGGAAAAGAGTTCCCGGTAGCAGTATTTGAAGCAGAGCATGATCCGGATGATTTTCATGCCGCCGCCGGTGGAACCGGCCGAGGCACCGACAAACATGCAGAAAAAAAGGATCAGTTGAGACAAGGCCGGCCAGGTCTCGTAATCAGCAGTGGTGAAACCGGTGGTGGTAATAATGGAGACCACCTGGAAGCTGCCGTAACGCATTGCCTGGCCGATGCTCTGGTAGACGCTGCCATAGAGATTGAAGCTCACCAGGACGATCAGGACCGCCACGCCGCACAAAAAGAAGCGGCCCTCCGCGTCTCTCCAGATGGTCAGCGGCCGGCCCCTGAGCATCTGGTAGTGCAGGGAGAAATTAATACCGGCAAAGACCATGAAGACCAGGATGATCATGTCGTAATAAAGGCTGCCATAGGCACCCACGGAAAGGTTCCGGGTGGAAAAACCGCCGGTGGGCATGGTGGTGAAGGTATGACAGGCGGCGTCGAACATATTCATACCGCCGATCTTCAGCAAAACCACTTCCGTCAGGGAAAAGAGCAGATAGACTTTCCACAGGGTCTTGGCGGTTTCGCTGATCCGCGGCTGCAACTTGTCCGGGACCGGGCTGGGCACTTCGGCTTTATACAACTGCATCCCCCCCACCCCGAGAAAGGGCAGGATGGCCACGGACAGCACGATAATGCCCATGCCGCCCAGCCACTGGATAAAGCTGCGCCAGAACAGCAATCCCCGGGGAGCGCTTTCGATGTCGGTTAAAACCGACGCGCCGGTGGTGGTAAAGCCCGACACGGACTCAAACAGGGCGTCCGTAAAACCGGGAAGAAGTTCGCTGAAATAAAAGGGCAAAGCACCGAATAATCCGGCTGCGCCCCAACACAGGCCCACCACCACCATGCTTTCCCGCTTGCCGAGAGACAGGGTGGCGGACGTCCGGGAGAGGAGGATCATGGCCCCCCCGCAGCCGCTGGTGATCACGATGGAAAGCAGGAAGGGATACACCAAGGCGGATTCCCCGAAGCAGAGCCCCGTCAACAGGGGAAAAATCATAACCAGTCCCAGAAAAAGGACGAGGTAACCACTGATATTTATAATAACCCGCCAGTTCATTTAAATAAACTCCGGTTTTACGAAAAGGAGCTTGCCCGCCTTGGCAATGGCGTGTTGCCGGGCGAAAACAATACCCCGGCCTTCGGATTCGAGAACCGTATCGCCGGTGAGGAGAATAATTTCATCGCCGCGGATGATGCCTGCCAGGTGGTTGTCGTCGCGGCCCAGTCCCGATTCAGGGACAGAAAAGCCGCGAACATGCTCCTGTTTATCATAACTA
>JBKHHL010000223.1:0-3237 GCA_046539175.1 Desulfosudaceae bacterium | reverse complement strand
ATACTGGACGAACAGGAAGCCATTTATCACCACCATTATCCTAACCCGGATATTTGACGGCTTCGTAAAAGTCGAGATTTTCCTTGTGGCGTCACCCCGGCGGACGCCGGAATGACGAAGTAAGGACTTTTATTTTGGCAGCAGCCTTTGCTTCAGGCCGGTATAACGCCGACCGGTCCGGTTGTTTTTGATGCCGATGGCCAGGGCCCGGACGGTACCTACCAGAATGACCAGGCGGCGGCCGCGGGTGACGGCGGTATAAATCAGGTTACGCTGCAACATGACGTAATGCTGGGTCAGCACGGGAATAACCACCGCCGGATATTCCGAACCCTGGGATTTATGGATGGAGATGGCATAGGCCAGTACAAGTTCATCCAGATCGTTCTGCTCGTATAAAACCGGCCGGCCGTCAAACTCTACCGTCACCTGCCGGGCGTCATGATCTATCCGGGTGACCCGGCCAATATCCCCGTTATAAACGGCTTTGTCGTAATTATTCCGAATCTGCATGACCTTGTCGGCCACGGCCATGGTGGTGTTTCCCCGGACAATCCCGCCCCCGGACGAATTTAAGGCCTCCTGTAACAGACGGTTGAGGTTGGCGGCACCGGCCGTGCCCTTGTGCATGGGAGTAAGCACCTGGATATCATCGACGGCATCCAGGCCGAAACGGCGGGGAATGCGCTCCGTAACCAGTTCCGTGATGACGTTAACGACATTTTCCGGCCCGGACGATCTGATAAAAAAAAAGTCGCTTTCATCAGAGACCTGCTGAAGGTCCGGAACAACCCCCTGATTTATCAGATGAGCGGCCACTACTATCCGGCTCTTCTGGGCCTGCCGGAAAATTTCGTTCAGGGTAACCACCGGTACCCGGCCGGAAGCGATCATATCATTGAGGACATTGCCCGGCCCCACCGCGGGAAGCTGGTTGACGTCTCCCACCAGCACCACGGTGGCCGTCAACGGCACCGCCTGCAGAAGGTAGTACATCAGGATGGTGTCAATCATGGAGGCCTCATCTATGACGAGCAGATCACAGGCCAGGGGACGATCGCTGTTTTTCTGGAACCCGCCCTTGACCAGGCTGTACTCCAGCAACCGGTGAATGGTCCGGGCGTCATGACCGGTGGCTTCCTTTAATTTCCGGGCGGCCCGGCCGGTGGGCGCGGCCAGGAGCATCCTGGCCCCGAGGGCGGCGTAAATTTTCAAAATCGCTTTGACGATGGTCGTTTTACCGGTTCCCGGGCCGCCGGTTATGACCATCAGCTTATCGGTGGCGGCTGTTTTAACAGCCTCGATCTGCCGGTCAGCCAGGGTCATATCCAGCCTGGACTGAACCCAGTCCACCGCTTTGCCGGTATCGATCTCGCGAACCGCCCGGGCGGTTCGCAGCAAATCATCCACCCGTTGGGCGATCATTGTTTCGCACCAGTGCAGCCCGGCCAGGTAAACCACCCTGATCCCCCCGCCCTTGTCGCCACCATCGCCGTCCGTCGTAAGCGTTTCGATTTGAAGATACCGATCACCGATCATGGCCTCTATTTCCGCGGCCAGTTCCGGCCGGTTCACTTCCAGTATCTCAATGCCTTTATCCAGCAGGTCAGACTCCGGGAAACAGACATGGCCTTCATCGGCCAGACTGTTCAGAACATGCGCCACTCCAGCGCGAAGGCGTTGCCGGCTGTTTTTTTCAAACCCCAGTTTCCCGGCGACCGAGTCCGCCGTGGCAAAACCGATACCATGAATATCCGCGGCCAGCCGGTAGGGATCGGACCTGACCATCTCGATAGCCTGCTGACCGTAAGTTTTGAAAATTTTAACGGCATAACCCGCGCCGAGTCCGCAGCTTTGCAGAAAAACCATGACATCCCGGATTTCTCTTTGTTCCCGCCAGGCCGCCTTGATTCTGTCCAGCCGTTTTTTTCCTATACCAGGCACCAGGCTCAACTTCTCCACATCACTGTCCATGATTTTAAGCGTATCCGCACCGAACATACCGGTAATCCGTTCGGCCATGACCGGCCCGATACCCTTGACCAGACCCGACCCGAGGTACCGGCGGATACCTTCCAGGCTGACCGGCATTTCAGTCCTGTATCCGGAAACCTGAAATTGTTTCCCAAACCTGGGATGATGGTTCCACTCCCCCGTCATGACGAGGTATTCGCCGGGTGAAACAGCGGCAAAATCACCCACCACCGTCACCAGCCCGGCTTGGCCATCAACCTGCAGTTGCGCCACCGTGAAACCGTTGTCCGGATTAACGTAGGTGATCCGCTCGAGATGTCCCTTGATGGTTGTCGTCATCCCTGATTTTTCCTGAAAATATGTCCCGGCCGGCCGCCCTATTCCACGGAAAAACGCTCCGGGTTGTGAAAAAAATCCCTGTAAACGCGGTAATGTTCGGTATCCTCGCAGGCAACGGTTTGAAGCGGTGATTGGTCAAAACTGAAGATGGTCGCGCCGGGCAAAGACAGCAGCAGGGGCGAGTGCGTGGCGATAAGGAACTGGACGTCATGGTTACGGCCGGCCTGATGCAACACCCGCCGCAACTCCAGCTGGCTTTTCGGAGAAAGGGCGTTTTCCGGCTCATCCAGGAAGTACAGCCCTTTGACGGCATATCTGGTTTTAAAAAAGGCCAGGTGGCTCTGGCCATGAGATTTTTCCATCAGGGACTGGCTGCCGAAATAGTCCAGCACGGCCGGATCATCAACGGCCCATTCGTCCAGCAACTGGGCGAAATGCCGGAACAATTCGGAAGCAAAAAAGGAACCGGGTACCGGACCGGCGGTCCATTCCACGGACAGGCAGGCCGGCAGCATTTTCTCGTAAGGATTGCCGCGCAGCCGCCGCCGTTCCTCGCCACCCCATATCTGGATATTGCAACGCCGGGCAACAGCCTCCAGCAGGGTCGATTTGCCGGTACCGTTTTCGCCCGCGAAAAAAGTAACCGGAGTTGTCAGGTCAACCTGCCTGGTTTCACGCAGCAACCCGAGATTAAACGGATATTGATCCGTGTCCGGAAAGGATTCAGCGACTATGTTGATTTTACTTAAATGCATCATCTTCCGCGGGATAGCTGCCAGAATCGTGTTGGTCGACCTGCCCGACATAACTCCCGGCACGTCCCGGAGCCAGCCAGGGAAACAGGAGGCCTGTTTTTTGCCGGGATCATGATTGACGGCTTCGTAAAAAGTCCAATATCTGCGTTGCAGCGTTTTTCTCGGAATT
>JBKHHL010000068.1:0-13067 GCA_046539175.1 Desulfosudaceae bacterium | reverse complement strand
TCTGGATTCCGGCCTTCGCCGGAATGACGAGGTAGGGACTTTTTACGAAGCCATCTGAATTGACGATGAGGAAAAATTCTGGCCAACCAACAGATCACCATGAGACCATCACGCGATTCCCTCGGGAAAACGACCTTAAGCCTGCTTTTTTTATTTTCCGTCGCCGTCCTGTTATACGCCGGATCCCGGAACAGTCCCTTTGTCTTTGACGATACCAACAATATTGCCGAAAACCCCCATATCCGGCTGACAGAAATATCCCGGCAATCGCTGGCCGATGTTCTTAAAAGCCGATCAATCAACCGCCCATTTGCCAATCTGACCTTTGCCTTTAACTATTATTTTCACCAATATGACACCGCTGGCTATCGAGCCGTCAATCTTGTGATTCACGTCTTCACGGCTTTCCTGGTTTATCTGCTGGCCCGCCTGACTTATGCTTTAATCCGGAAGGAAACCTCTTTTGTCCCTTTTCTGGCGGCTCTGCTCTGGCTGGCGCATCCGCTTCATACCCAATCCGTCACCTATATCGTCCAGCGCATGAATTCCCTGGCCGCCATGTTTTACCTGTTAACGCTGGTATGCTATATCAAGGCCCGCCTGATCAGTTCCAGCGAAGTTTCTCACCCCATCAGACCGGTTTTTCCGCTTATGATCGGAACCATTTCCGCCGGACTGTCTTTCGCTTCCAAGGAGATCGCCGCTACTTTGCCGGTCATCCTGTTCCTGTATGAATGGTACTTTTTTCAAGGCCTGGACAGGGCCTGGCTGAAACAGAAAATAAAGTGGATAGCCGTGGCCGCCGCCCTGTTGACGGCAGCCGCCCTTATCTATCTCGGCAGCGAACCGCTTCAGAGAATCATGGCCGGATATGAAAAACAGGCGTTCACCCCGGCCCAGCGGCTGCTGACTGAACCGGCGGTAATTATTTACTATCTATCGCTGCTGCTCTGGCCCCACCCGGCCCGCCAGATATTATATTATGATTTTCCCTTGTCAACCGGATTGTGGTCACCGCCAATCACCAGCCTGGCCCTGATGGCCCTGGCCACCCTGATTGTCCTGGCCATATACACGGCCAGAAGAGACCGGCTGATTTCCTTTGCCGTTATCTGGTTTCTGGGCACCCTGGTCATTGAGTCATCTTTCATCGGCCTGGCTTTGATCTTTGAACACCGCACCTACCTGCCTTCGGTTTTCCCCCTGATTGCCCTGACCGGCCTTTATTTTCGAATCAGGCGCTTCAACAAAAGCGCCCTCGTAATAATCTGCGTTATTATCAGCCTGGCCGGCCTGGGCACGTACACCCGCAACAAAATCTGGCAAAGTGACCTTCTCTTATGGAAGGACGTGGTCAAAAAATCCCCGCATCAGGCCCTGCCTTACAATGGTCTGGGGCTTGCTCACCAGAATAAGGGCGACTACGAGGCCGCCGTCAGATATTTTAAAACCGCCATCAGCAAAGGACTGCGGGAAGGAAGAGTGTATAATAATCTCGGGCTGGCCTATAAAGACATGGGAAAATACGACACGGCCATTAAGTATTTTAAAACGGCCATCAGCAAAGACCCGACCTGTGGCCAGGCCTACTCCGCCCTGGGTTATATTCTGTCAGGAAAAGGACAACTGGAAGAAGCGACCCGGATGATGCGGACTGCCCTGAAACACGAACCTGATAATTCCCAGGCCCACAATAATATGGGCAACATATTTCTTTTAAAGAAAAAATTCAACCAAGCCGCCGAGCACTACCAGAAAGCCATTGAAATCAATCCCGAATATGGTGAGGCCCATATTAATCTTGGTTATGTCAGGTTGCTGCAGTCCGAAACAGAACCAGCCTTAAATCATTTCCTCAGGGCACTCGCCCTTGATTCGGACAATACCCTGGCCCATAAATACGCCGGAGATATCTATTTAAAGCATGACAAAAAAGATCAGGCCCTTTATCATTATAAAGCCGCCCTGTCGCGCCAGCCGGACAATATAAACATTCTGAAACAACTGGCTTACCTCCATGTCAACCAGGGCGATTATGCCCGGGCTGCTTCATATTTAAAGAGGGTCGTCACTATTCAACCGGAAGATAATAAGACCCATTACAACCTGGCCTGCCTCTATGCCCGGCAAAATAAGCCCGAACCGGCCGTGGAGGCCTTGAAAAAGGCGGTCCAAAACGGTTATAATAACTTTTCACATTTAAAGTCCGATCCGGACCTTGAAAATATTCGAAAAACCAATTATTATCAAAAAATTACAGGCGAAAATGAATAATCATTGGCCGGCAGCAACCAGACCCGCTTGTATTTATATCCCGGTAATTGCAATAATCATCATTACCGGCTGGCTGATATCGGCCAATTCTCTGCAGGCGCCCTTTACGTTTGACGATGTCCCCAACATTGTCGAAAACCCCTTCACCAGGATGACCGCCTTCAACGCGGAACAGCTTCACCGGGGCAGCCAGGGGCCTTCAGCCGTCAGGCCGGTGGCCTATCTTTCTTTTGCCGGCAACTATTTTCTGGGCGGTTATGACACCTTTGGATATCATCTGATCAATATCATTATCCACCTGATTAACGCCCTGCTGATATTTGTGATCACCCGTTACACCCTCGCCCTCAGCGGCCCCGGCAACATTCTGATTCCTCTGCTGGCGGCCCTGCTCTGGCTGGCTCATCCGGTTCACACCCAATCAGTCACTTATATTGTCCAGCGGATCAACAGCCTGTCCAGCCTCTTTTACCTGCTCAGCCTGGCTCTGTATATCCGCGGCCGGATGTGGCAGCGCTTCTCCACCGGATACCTCCAGCCGACCGCCCTGTTTGTTTTATGTCTTGTCTCCGGAGTACTGGCCCTGTTCACCAAGCAGATCGCGGCCACCCTGCCCCTTATGATATTTGCTTATGAATGGTATTTCCTGCAAAAACTTGACCGGACCTGGTTGAAAAAACAACTCCCCTGGATCGGCCTGGTGATCCTGTCGGTTTTGCTCATAACAGCCATTTATCTTGGAACCAGCCCGGTCGACAAGCTCCTCTCGTCTTATGAGACCCAGGATTTCACGCCCGCCCAGCGTCTGCTGACCGAGCCCATGGTGGTCGTTTATTACCTGTCGCTGCTGGCCTGGCCCCATCCGGGCCGGTTGATCCTGGATTACGATTTTCCGGTGGCCACCGGGCTGGGGACGCCGCCGGTCTCCGGCCTGGCCCTGCTGGCCCTGGCCGCCCTGGTTGTCCTGGCCATATACGCGGCCCGGCGCCATCGTTTACTCTCCTTTACCGTGGTCTGGTTTCTGGGCACTCTGGTCATTGAATCGTCGGTCATCGGCCTGGCCCTGATCTTTGAACATCGCACCTACCTGCCTTCGGTGTTCCCGGCCGTGGCCGTTGCTTACCTGGCCGGCCGCGCCATCAAACCCCGGCCCCTGGCCATGGGCCTGCTCATCGCGGCCATCGCCCTGGGCGGCTTCTGGACCCGGCAACGCAACCAGACCTGGGCCGACCAGACCCTCCTCTGGCAGGACGTGGTCCATAAATCTCCGGACAAGGCCAGGCCCTGGCTTTCTTGCGGCAAAACCCTGTACGAATCCGGTCAGCTGGAAGAATCTCTGAATTATTTTAAAAAAGCGGCCTCCCTGGACCCGGATTACGCTGAAGCCTACAGCAATATCGGCGGGGTCCTGCTGAGCCTGAAACAGCCCCGGGAGGCCGTCAGCCATCTGGAACGAGCGCTGGCCATTGACCCGGATCTGTCCCAGGCGTTGATTAACCTGGGGATTGCCTACAAGAAAATCGGAAAGCCGGATCAGGCTCTGCAATCCTTTCAAAAAAACATCAACCTGTCTGGAGTTAAAAACTATCTTCACCTGGCCTTTTTCCATATCGGTGATATCTATATGGAGCAGGATAACCTGGAAGAGGCCGCCCGTTATTTTAAAAAAGCGGTCCGGCGGCTGCCTTCCTACCAGGAAGCCCGCCTGAATCTGGGAGTGGTTTTACAAAGACAGGGACAAATCGACCCGGCCCTGAAACACTATCACCAGGTTGTTGGCCAGGAAAAATCAACAGTACAAACATTAAACGGGAGAGCCACCCCCCCTGACAACAAAAAAATAACCGCCCAGGCCCTTAATAATCTGGGCAACGCTTATATCCAGAAAGGCCGGACCGAACAGGCCCTGGCCAGCTTCAGACAAGCTCTGGAGATCAAGCCTGATTACCGGGAAGCGCGTGACAACCTGGCTAAAGTAAAAGCCATTGAAAAAGAATACGGCCCGGTCATAAATCAGCTGAAAAACGAGGCCGCCCGTCAACCGGATAACGCCCGGATACTTTATCGTCTGGGACGCGCCTACCAGAGCCTCGGCATGACCTGGCAGGCCCGGCGGCAATATGAAAAAGCTCTCTCGATTGATCCGGAAATGGCACCATGCCTGAATGATCTGGCCGGACTGTACCTTGATTTTCATCAGTTGGACAAAGCCACCCGGGCCATGAAAAAACTGACCAGGCTGCGGCCGGACAACCCTACCGTCTTTTATAACCTGGCCTGCCTCCAGGCCAGGCGGAATGAAACTGACGCGGCCGTGACCGCCTTGAAAAACGCTGTTGACAAAGGCTATCATAACTGGTCACATCTGCAATCTGATCCCGATCTGAAAAATATACACAGCACTGATTATTACAAAGAACTTGTCCGTGAAAATGAAAAATCAACCACCGACTGAAATATCCGCTTATATTTTCATCATGGCGGTCATGATAATCATCATTACCGGCTGGCTGATATCGGCCAATTCTCTGCGGGCGCCTTTTGTGTTTGACGATGCCCCCAACATTGTCGAAAACCCCTTCACCAGGATGACCGCCTTCAACGCGGAACAGCTTCACCGGGGCAGCCAGGGGCCTTCAGCCGTCAGGCCGGTGGCCTATCTTTCTTTTGCCGGCAACTATTTTCTGGGCGGTTATGACACCTTTGGATATCATCTGATCAATATCATTATCCACCTGATTAACGCCCTGCTGATATTTGTGATCACCCGTTACACCCTCGCCCTCAGCGGCCCCGGCAACATTCTGATTCCTCTGCTGGCGGCCCTGCTCTGGCTGGCTCATCCGGTTCACACCCAATCAGTCACTTATATTGTCCAGCGGATCAACAGCCTGTCCAGCCTCTTTTACCTGCTCAGCCTGGCTCTGTATATCCGCGGCCGGATGTGGCAGCGCTTCTCCACCGGATACCTCCAGCCGACCGCCCTGTTTGTTTTATGTCTTGTCTCCGGAGTACTGGCCCTGTTCACCAAGCAGATCGCGGCCACCCTGCCCCTTATGATATTTGCTTATGAATGGTATTTCCTGCAAAAACTTGACCGGACCTGGTTGAAAAAACAACTCCCCTGGATCGGCCTGGTGATCCTGTCGGTTTTGCTCATAACAGCCATTTATCTTGGAACCAGCCCGGTCGACAAGCTCCTCTCGTCTTATGAGACCCAGGATTTCACGCCCGCCCAGCGTCTGCTGACCGAGCCCATGGTGGTCGTTTATTACCTGTCGCTGCTGGCCTGGCCCCATCCGGGCCGGTTGATCCTGGATTACGATTTTCCGGTGGCCACCGGGCTGGGGACGCCGCCGGTCTCCGGCCTGGCCCTGCTGGCCCTGGCCGCCCTGGTTGTCCTGGCCATATACGCGGCCCGGCGCCATCGTTTACTCTCCTTTACCGTGGTCTGGTTTCTGGGCACTCTGGTCATTGAATCGTCGGTCATCGGCCTGGCCCTGATCTTTGAACATCGCACCTACCTGCCTTCGGTGTTCCCGGCCGTGGCCGTTGCTTACCTGGCCGGCCGCGCCATCAAACCCCGGCCCCTGGCCATGGGCCTGCTCATCGCGGCCATCGCCCTGGGCGGCTTCTGGACCCGGCAACGCAACCAGACCTGGGCCGACCAGACCCTCCTCTGGCAGGACGTGGTCCATAAATCTCCGGACAAGGCCAGGCCCTGGAACGGCCTGGGTCAGGCCCGGCAGGAATCCGGACGGCTGAAAGAAGCCTTAAGTTGCTTTGAAAAAGCGGTTGCCCTGGATCCGGATTACGCTGAAGCCCACAACAATATCGGCGGTACCCTGCTGGACATGGGCCGGCCCGAACGAGCCCGGGAACATTTGCGAAAGGCACTGAACATTAACCCGGAACACTACCAGGCCCTCAGCAATATGGGCATCGCCTGTCAACACCTGGGTGATTTTGAAAAAGCCGTTCAATACTACCGCCAGTCCCTGTCGATTTATGCCGATTATGCCAGCGCCCACAATAACCTGGGCAATGTTTTGCTGAGGCAGGGCAAAATTGCTGAAGCTACCTATCATTTTAAAAAAGCCCTTCAGGTCAAGCCCGACTATGCTGAAGCTTACAACAATCTTGGCCTGGCCATGAATCAGCAGGGACGGGTGGAACGGGCCATCGCCTGCCACCGGAAGGCCCTGGACCTGGCCCCCGCGTACGCCAATGCCCATTTTAACCTGGGCACCCTCTTCTTTCAGAAAAAAGACCTGGAACGGGCCGAGTATCATCTAAAAAAAACAGTAACTTATGATTCGGAATCGCTCCTGGCCCTGAACAATCTGGCCACGATCAGGGTAATGCGGAAACAGTACCAGCCGGCGATCGAAACTCTGCGACAGCTGGCCGCGAAGCGACCGGACAATCCCAAGGTATATTACAACCTGGCCTGCGTTTACAGTCTGATGAATGAAAAAAAACTGGCCCTGGACCACCTTGAAAAAGCCGTTGCCCTTGGTTATAATAACTGGCGGCATCTCCGGAATGATTCGGATCTGGACAACATCCGTCCGGAGAATCGTTTCCAAAAACTGTTACCAGCCGAATAAAGACATGTCCGATCGATTCTCAGCCGTTTTTCACCCCTTGAAAAACACAGTGCTTGTCCTGCTGATACTGTCTGCCGCCGGCTACCTGCTCTATGCCCAGATCATACCGGCACCGTTTATATATGACGATATTAATAATATTAAGCAAAATCCGCATATCCGCTTGACCTCCCTGTCCTGGTCAGACCTGGCCGACATCTTTCAAAGCCGGTCTGCCAACCGTCCCCTGGCCAACCTTACCATCGCCCTGAACTATTTTTTTCATCGGCACCAGGTGGGAGGATACCATCTCGTCAACCTGCTGATACACATCCTTACGGCTGGTTTGATTTATGTTCTGACCCGCCAGACCATCGGCCCCGGCCGCCGGAAGGAGGCAGCCTTTATCCCGCTTCTGACGGCGCTGCTGTGGCTGGTCAATCCGGTTCATATCCAGTCGGTAACTTACACTGTTCAGCGCATGAATTCCCTGGCGGCCATGTTCTGCCTGTTGACACTGGTCTGCTACATTCAGGCCCGACTTATCCAGCAGTCCCGGCGCAATAAAGCTCCCCTGAAAATAAAATTTCTGTTTACGATAAGCCTCCTCTCATTCTTAGCGGCCCTGGCCTCCAAGGAGATCGCCGCCTGCCTGCCCCTGCTGGTATTTTTATATGAATGGTACTTTTTCCAAAAAAACGACCCGGACTGGCTCCAACAGCAAATTAAATGGATCGCCGCGACAGCCGTCTTGCTGGCGGTTATAGCCTTGATTTATCTTGAGGCCGCCCCGATTCAAAAGATCGTCTCCACCTACGACAAACATGATTTCACTCTCTTGCAGCGCCTGCTCACCGAACCGCGGGTCGTCCTTTATTACCTCAGCCTGCTGCTTTTCCCTCATCCGGACCGGCTGGCCCTGTTATATGACTTTCCCCGGTCGACTTCTCCGGTCCACTCCGCCGATACCCTTCTCGCCCTGGTCGCCCTGGCGGCCCTGCTACTCTGGGCACTGTCGGCCACCAGAAAACAGCCTCTCCTGTCTTTCGCGGTTATCTGGTTCCTGGTCTGCCTGGTTATTGAATCTTCCGTTATCGGCCTGGCCCTGGTCTTCGAACACCGCACCTACCTGCCCTCGGTTTTTTTATTTATCGCCCTGGTCACTCTGGCTGTTCGCTTAATTAAACCGGAAGCGGCGGCCTGCGCCGTTTTAGTTGCCGCGATTATCATCAGCGGCGCCTGGACCTGGCAGCGCAACCAGGCCTGGGGTGACCGGATCGGCTTCTGGCAGGATAATGCCGCCAAATTTCCCGGGCAGGCTGATGTTTATAACAACTGGGGGCAGGCGCTGCTGGACAGCGGCGACCAGGACCTGGCCCGCCGGAAATTTCACAAGGCCCTGCGAATCGATCCGGACGATGCCTCGGCTCTGGTCAACCTGGGCTCCATCCTGCAAAAAGAAGGTAAAACAACGGTGGCGCGGCGTTATTACCAGCAGGTATTGAAATCCCGACCTGCTCATGTCCAGGCCCGCTTCAACCTGGCCATGATCCTGCACCAGAACGGGGAAACCGAACAGGCGGTGCGGCAGCTGACTACCATCATGAAGCATGACCCTTTTTGCGCCGAGGCCGCTTACAAACTGGGACTGTTCCACCGGGAACTGCAAAAACCACGTCAGGCCCTGACCTGGTTTGAAAAAGCCGCCCGGCTCCAGCCGGATAACCCGGAAATTTATAACAGCCTGGGAGTCGTTTTAAGGGAACTGGGCCATCATCAACAGGCTCTGACCGTTCTGAAACAAGGCCTGCGCAGAACCGGTCCCCGACCCGATATTTTAAACACCCTCGGCCTGGTCCGGATGGATCTGGCCCAATATGACCAGGCGGCTGATCTTTTTAAACGGGCGGTAGACGCCGACCCCGCCAAGGCCGCCGCCTGGAACAACCTGGGCTTGACAATGGAACGAACCAACCGGACGGAAGCCGCCATCCGCTGCTATAACCGGGCCCGGCGGGTTTCGCCTGATTACGATAAACCCCGGCGCAACCTGATTCGTCTTTTTTTAAGCACCGACCAACCCGGCCGGGCCATTCCCCTGCTGCGACAATCTGTTAAGGCAAAACCTGATAATCCCGGCACCAATAACCAGCTGGCCCTGGCACTCACCGCTACCGGCCAGGAGGAAGAGGCGCTTGAAGTGCTGGAAAAATTCACCGACAGGGCGGACGGATCGCCCCTTACCTATTATAACCTGGCCTGTCTTTACGCCCGCCGGGGACAAGAGCAGACCGCCCTGGACCGTTTGCAGACCGCCCTGGCCAAAGGCTATGATAACCGCGAACAGATCAGCACAGACCCGGATCTGGAAGAAATCAGGAAAACCAGCCGCTTTCAACAACTGCTCAGAAAGTACGACCAATTCCAGCGCTGAGCGACTTCCCGGAGTCGCCGCCGGGCGGTTCCAAAAATATTATTTCCCCGGCTTGCGGCCTGAACCGGATATCTCCGGAAAAACTTTGTGCTTACCCGGTCGGAATAAAGAAGCCACTTAAATCAATCAATATTTTTTTTCTTGACAGGGTTACCGGGGTAATGGTAACAAGTAAACATGAACTTGTTTTGTAAACATTGTTTGTCCTGATGAAAATGAAGGGGGGTGATAACCACCAGAAAACCACCGGGCAAAAGCCAGACCCCGGGTGACCGGGGGACGGAAAATCACGAATCCGCTTCAAATCAACGCGGATGATCGGATTGCCCAACAGTGATCATTATCATGATCACAATTTATCATCAGTAAAAAAGCAAAACAGTAAACCCTAACCTTAATTTCGAGGAGAGAAAAAATGAAAAAATTATTAGTTGCTTTAGTTGTCGGTACCTTACTGGCCCTGCCGCTCTCAGCCATGGCCATGGAAAAAATGTCAGGCGACGATATGGGCGGCGTTACCGGCCAGGCCGGTGTTACCATCGCTTTTGGCAGCACCTCCACCACCACGGTCACCTTCAGCTCGGTGGCCTGGGGAGACCCTGACGGTTATGATACCGCTACCGACGCCGGCTGGCTGGTTATCGGAGGAGATACTGGCGTGGAGATTTCACAGGAAATTGGCGAAGGTGAAAAGCTGGAACTGGATATCGCCACCGGCACAGACTATGAAATAGTCTCCGGCGCAAGCACCATTAACGGCGACAAAACCTTTATCGCCGTCGGCCTGCCGTCAATTAACACTAACATCAGCACCCCGGACACCATGAACGTCGAACTGAGCGACGCTTCTACCGGCGGCACTGTCGGCACCCTGGGTATTCTCCGGCTGGGCGGCCTTTCCATTGATCAGGGCACGCCGGACAAGCTGTTTGTCTATGCCCATTAATGGCGACGGCTTCGGATGGAGGAGCAGCCGACAGGCCTGATTGTCGGCTGCATCTACCTATTGTGTCATAAAAACAGGTAAATCTGGCAGGTAAATCTGGTATGATGATGGAAATGTCAACAGCCGGCGCTATAAAACTTGTTATTATAGCGATGATGATCATGGCCACTCCGGCCGCGGCCATGGACGCCATGACGGCCGAAGAACTGGACGCCCTGTCCGGTCAGGCCGGTCTGACCATCACCTTTGGCGACACTTTCACCACCAAGGCCAGTTTTACCTCCTTGAACATCGGCGACGGTGACGGGACCGGGGTCGGCCAGGGAGTGGGCAATCCCGGCTGGCTGGTTTTGACGGGAAACGGTACCAACACGGCTGAAATGTCCGTGACCATCAGCGACGGCACTCATCTGAAAGTCAATGCCGCCACTGCCGGGGCGGGCGGATTCACGCCCGCTGGAACCAATTATGGTCTTATCGACATTCCCGCCGGTAAACCGTTTTTTACTTTCAGCCTGAGCGATACCGATATCGGCCTGAAAACGCCTGAGACGGTCTACCTCAGCCTGAGCGATACCGCCGGTGTGATTACCGATACAGTAGGCTTCCTTTCGGTAGACAATCTGATGATCGATAAGGAAGAAATGACCTCCACTCTGTACATCTGGACCCATAATTAAGAGGTAGTCTCTGTGATAATCCCGGTTTGCCGGGAAATCACAGACCTTTCCTTAACTGTGCAAAATAATAAAAACAATAACAGACCTTAAGGAGTTTTAATAATGAGAAAAATAATTTTGACCCTGGCAATCGGAGCCCTGCTGGCCCTGCCGCTGTCGGCCATGGCCATGGACGCGGTAACTAATGCCGAACTCGATGGAGTGGCCGGCCAGGCCGGTGTTACCATCGGTTTTGGCACCACCTCCACCACCACGGTCACTTTCAGCTCGGTGGCCTGGGGAGATCCTGACGGCTATGATTCCGCTTCCGGCGCCGGCTGGCTGATCATCGGAGGAGATACTGGCATAGAGATTTCACAGGAAATTCCCGAAGGTGAAAAGCTGGAACTGGATATCGCCACCGGCACAGACTATGAAATAGTCTCCGGCGCAAGCACCATTAACGGCGACAAAACCTTTATCGCCGTCGGCCTGCCGTCAATTAACACTAACATCAGCACCCCGGACACCATGAACGTCGAACTGAGCGACGCTTCTACCGGCGGCACTGTCGGCACCCTGGGTATTCTCCGGCTGGGCGGCCTTTCCATTGATCAGGGCACGCCGGACAAGCTGTTTGTCTATGCCCATTAAGCACAAGCGCTGATTGGCAGGCAGCTTATCAATTCTACTTTGTTTAAAGCTACTTTGTTTAAAGCCAAGCCAATCAGCTTGAAAAAATCTCTGGATAAGGAAGGCCTCGGCCAACTCGCCGGGACCTTCCTTATTCCAGAGAAATTTAATATTGACGGCTTCGTAAAAAGTCCAATATCTGCGTTGCAGCGTTTTTCTCGGAATTTCACGTACTGCTAAGTACGCTGCATTCCTCGAAAAACTCTGCGCCTTGATCTTGAACTTTTTACTTTGCCGTCCCAATTTGGACTTTTTACGAGACCGTCAATATTTATGGCTTCGCGAATGTTTTGCCGGGACGGCCCGGTTTAACAGTAAACAGTTAATAGCAAACAATTAAAAGCAAACCCATGAACTCAACAATTGCCGGACGTCAATCAATTATCTGCACTTTACTGACGGCGCTCTGCGTTCTGGCCGGGAGTACAGTTCTGGTTACCCCGGCCGCCGGCGAAGCCATGCTTTTATCCGATCAGTTCATAAGCCGCGTCACGGGCAAAGCTGTTCTGGCAACGAACATCGAAGAAAGCGAACGTATCGATGCCCCGCAACATGAAGTTTACCCGGCCTTCTGGGGAGATGACGACGGCCTGGCCGGGACAACCGCTGACGCGCCGGGTTATGTGGTGGTCAACTTTCCGTATGAACATTTTCAATGGAAAGAGTTCAAGTACAGTTTTCCGGATATCGAAAGCGCGGACGCTTTCAAGTCCTCCCTGGCCAGTCAAACCAATATCAGCCCCACCGCCACCACTGTTATCAAATCCTCCCCGAACGCTGACTCCATTTTCGACAACGACGGAACCGCTCCGAGAGTAAATGAAGTTATTGTCACTACCAACAAACAGGTCGGTCCATATTTAGTTCACAATTTTCAGGGTACTGTCATACCCGAAAAGGTTCGTTTTGAACTTACCTTTGATGATGAGACCTCTTCCGGATATGACACCAAAAACAAATCCGATTATATCAGAAAAATCGACAGCGCCTACGGCCGTCCTTATCGCTCTATGACTTACACCACCGACGGCATCGGCCCGGACAATAATTATGATATCCAGAAAACCCGGTATGGCGCTGTTTTGATGGAAAAAGGCACCACCGGTGCCGAGCCGATACGCCGGGGAGGAAAAGACATAGTTCCCGCCCACCAACCCTACCTGATAAATACTTTGTCCGCGGACGTCGAAGTCTACTCCCCCCAGCTGGGAGTGGCCATCGGCCTGGCTCCGGCCGGAGAACCTTACCAGCCGCGACACCTGGCCCTGGAGGGGCAGAAAAATTTTCCCGACCTGAACCGCTACCAGGAGCTGGGCCATCTGAATATAACGGGGTTGAGGATTAAAGTCAGCGGAGGCGTCCCGATTTACCTTTACCATCACACCGAACCCGACTGGTCTAAAGCCGACAACGTCGACCAGGACATTGACTGGCACGGCAACCCTTAATCCTGACGGCTTCGTAAAAAGTCC
>JBKHHL010000222.1:0-3249 GCA_046539175.1 Desulfosudaceae bacterium | reverse complement strand
GTTAAGTGGGTGGGACAGGAACCAGGAGACTGTTTGGCGGAGTCCTTCCGGTAAAGTGATGGTTGCCTGCCAGTTCAGCTTTTCCAAGGCCTTGGAGGTATCTGAAAAATTGCGCCGGACATCTCCGGGACGGGAAGCGCCGTGGGTGACGCGCAGGTCGATATGGCCCTGGTTTTTTAATTCGGCCTGTAACAGCGAAGTGACTTCGGTGACCGTGTATTCGCGGCTGGTGGCTATTTGAAAAAGTTCACCCCCGATGCCGGGGGTGCTGCCGGCCAGGAGGATGGCCCGGACCAGGTCGGTGACGTGAATAAAATCGCGGGTCTGGGTGCCGTCGCCGTAAATTTCCACGGCTTGGCCGGCCAGGGCCTGTTTGATGAATTTGGCGATGACGCTGTCTTTTTTGCCGGAATGAGCACCGTAGACGTTGCCGAAACGCAGGGCCACGGTTTCCAGGCCAAAAGAGCCGAAATAGGCGGAGCAATACCCTTCTCCGGCTAATTTGGAGGCGCCGTAGGGCGAGACCGGATGGGGGGCCATCTCCTCGTGAATGGGGGGAGTGACCTCGCCGACAGGCGCGCCGGAAGAAGCAAAAATAAAACGTCCGGCCTGATTTTGCCGGGCCGCTTCCAGGCAGTTGAGGGTGCCGATGACATTGACCCGGCAGTCCAGGCGGGGGTTTTCCACGGACGGGGCCACACCGGTATTGGCGGCCAGGTGCACGACGGTGTCTATGTCGCGGCAGGCCTCGTTGACCAGGTTTGAATCGAGAATGTCTCCCACAAGGAGCTCGACACCGGCAGGCGGAAAAGACTTTTTTGAAGTGAGTTCGGCCGGGCTGATTTCAGTAAAGTCGGTGACAGCGGCCAGGTCTTGGCGGGTGCCGACGGCAAGGTTGTCGATAAGCCGGATATGATGGCCGCCCTGTTCCAGGACGGCTTTGACAAGGTTGCGGCCGATAAAACCGCAGCCGCCGGTGATGAGTATGTTTCTGTTTTTTATGTTCATAAGGCATTATCCCGTAACCTCGGGGTCAGGCCCGGCTTACCGGCTTATTGATGACAATCGATCGTTCCGCCAAACCGGGTTTTAATAAGCCGGGCCTGACCCCGCGATTATTTTTCGAATAAATTCAAGACAGCTCCAATTAAGGCAAAAACCATCATCTGGGTAAAAAACAAGAGTCCCAGAACAAAACCTTCTTCTGCCGGCAACCCGTAAAGGGTGACCAAATAACCGTAGGCGCCTTCCCGGATCCCCAGTCCGGCGAAAGAGATCGGCAGGACCTGCAACAGAAGGACCAGCGACCCCATCCAGGCCGCCTCCGCCAGGCCAAAAGAAAGTCCCATGGCCTGAAACAGACCATAAATCCGGCCGATAAAAAACAGCTGCCAGCCTAAGGTAAGAACCACCAGCGAGAGCAACAGCGTCATCGAGGTGTCTTTCAGCGAAAGATTGGTAAGCAGGCTATCAATCTTACCGCCTTTCCGAACCCGCAAGGCTTTTTTCAGGCCGGCGCGGACGACAGTCTGCGCTCCGGGATGGAACAGATACAACAAGCCTGCCAGCAGGACAAGCCCGATCGCCGTCACCACCGGCACGAGGCGGTTCAGGAGCTGTGCCACCCCGGGCTGCTGCTGGTCAACCAGGAGGGGAACCATCCCAAAGACCAGCAGCATCAACAGGAAAAGAATTCGCTCGTAAGCGGTCACCGCCAGAAAAAAACTTTTGCCCTCTTTATGCCGGGTCACTTTATACCAGCGAACAGCCTCCGGCCCTAAAGCCGTGGGGAGAAACAGAGCGTAAAAACGACTGATAAACTGAATAACCAGTAAACGGCTGAGGGAGAGGGCTAATGAGGTTTTGCGCAAGAGGAGATAATATTTACCGGCCATGAACCAGGACCCGCTCAGGGTAATAACCGTAGAGATCAGGTACCAGAAAATATCGACCCTTCCAAACACGGACGCGATCATCTGCCAATCGACGCGAAGGCCGAAATACACAAACAATAGGCAGGAAAATAAAATCCGCAAGGAATGCTTGATCATTGGTCCCTTTTTACCAGGGGCTGGCCTGCAAGTATCCGGTTTTTTCCAGCATGGGATTCAGGATCGGTTTGACGGCTTCAATTTCAGCGCGGTCGAATTCCGCTTCCCATTTACGGGTATTACCGCGGCGCAGTCGCGGAATCCGTTTGAAAAATTGAGATCCCGGGGCATACCCCAGAAAATCCAGAACCGTCGTCAGAGTTTTTTCGGGTTCAGCCAGCAGAGTTTCATATCGGATTTCCAAGCGGTTGGACAAGGGGATCTGATCCCACTGCGAATAGACCGATTCCACCGACGTGACCCATTGCATGGCGTTAAATTCCAATGACGAATGAGTCGCCAGATACTCTTCCCAACCCTGGAATCGGGGCCCCCAGCCAACCGCGCCCTTCCATTTAGATTTATTCAGAAATCTGGTCGGATGCAATATGCCGCTGGTACTTATTTCGTAACCAATCAGTTTCATCCTGTACCGCCAGAAAGGCTGACGGGACAATGCCCGGCGGGCTACTTGCAATACTTTCTGATAATTTTTTTGCTGTACGATACGTTTGCGTTCCTCCCATTCCTTTTTTATGGAAAGGGTGGTATCCCGACCGTCCCGAAGGATATGGATCCACCTGGCGGAGGGGAAAACAGCCTTGATTTTGTCTATGTTGAAGGCATGGCCGGGAGATTTATCCACCACCAGCGACACCCCTCTTTTCTGTTGATAAATACGAAATTCCCGTCGCAGGTACTCCCTGGCTTTATCCGCAACCCGGTCATCCAGGCGCCAATGATCATCCACTTCATTATCAAAGTATCGCAACCAGATATAGTAAGGCTCGTACCATTCCCCGATAGACTCATGGCGATCCAGGATGTTCCCCAGAATGGTCGTACCGGAGCGGGGAGAGCCAATAATAAAAGCAACCTGCACTTCCTCATTCATGCCGGCTGGCCTCATCTTTATCTTTATTCTCCAACTTATAGTTCAGCAGAGCTACTTCCCGGACCAACCTGCGGATATTACGATCCATGTTATCCAACTGGGTGGCTTGGTTGAAGACCAGAGCAAAAAGAATAAACACCGCAATAATCAAAATAAAAAACATGCGGTTCTGCATTTGGACCAGCCCCATGGCAACATTAAGGACATCCGGGAAAATGCCGAAAACGCAGATGCTGCCCCAGATCGCAATCCAGATCATCCCCG
>JBKHHL010000067.1:0-13080 GCA_046539175.1 Desulfosudaceae bacterium | reverse complement strand
TCAGGTCAGGCAGAGGTAATGATCCGGATGACCGGTCCGGTGGAAAAAACGAGCGGCTGATCAGTGGTATAGATATCCCCATCAATCATCCAGGGTATCGTTCCCAACGGCTCCAGCACGGCCTCGACGGTCAGTCCGTTATGATACAAGCGGGAATGGGTTACGTCACGACCCATCCACAGGGCCGGTACTTTAGGAACCAGGTTGGCCGGCGACATGGAACCGGCCAGTAAATGATAGTATCCCGGTTTATCATAGGCCCGGAAAGTGGGCTTGAACCCCAGCCCCAGCTCCTTGACGGTGCAACCCAGAATGAACAGAATCTCTTCCGCCGGGATCTTCCGGCCATCCACAGTCATGTAGCATTTAATGGGATAAAAAATCCGGCGGTTGTAGCCGGTGCCAAAAGCGGCGCTGACGATCATGCGAAAAACCATGACCGCGGCATGAACCGGACCGGGCTTGGAGGCCGAATAATAAACCTGCAGAAAACTGGCCACGACACCGGCCCCGGTCAAAAATCCATACTTATCGCCCTGACTGTCATTGACCTTCATGACCTGCTGATCAAACGTTGTCAGGGATTTTCCGGCCTGGTAAGCATTGACGATATCGGTCAATATGGCCGAAGGTTGACCTTTGATGTTGATGGAATTGGAAACCGTGTTCATGGTGCCGCTGCGCAGAAAACCGAATCGGGGCAGCGGCTGGTCCTGGTAGTGATTGATAACGGCGGACAAGACCTGGTGGAGAGTTCCGTCTCCGCCGCTGACGGCGATGATATCGATGTGGTTGTCGCGGAATTCCCGGGCGGCCCGGGCCAGGGTCTCCTGGTTGTCGGTTCGAATGAAGATGCCGTTGTCACCGAGAATGGCTTTTAATTTTTCTTCCAGCCAGGGATGTCTGCGATTCTTACCGGCATAGGGATTGAACACCACCCCGATCCCACCCATATTAACCGCTCCCGTCCTGTTTCATTTTTAATCCGAAACAGCCCTTGGCCATCACACGAAGCTTCACCATAGGCAACCGGCCCCGGCCTGTCAATTGTTAATCAGTTTCCATACATGTGAAATGGAGGGACACTAATTACCGGCTGTTTATTACCGAGGGTCGCCGGTAAGCACCCCCAAAAAAAGCCGGCAGGGTAACTGCCGGCTTTTTTGGATTATCTATATAACTAACGGCACCGAACCGGAATTAATCAGCCGCCAAAAGAGGGATCCTCAATATCAATGGCGGCCGTATCCGTGGCCAGAACAGAATCCATCTTGCCAAGGGTTACCGGCAGCTGGGTATTTATAAAAAAAGCCGCCGATTTCATCTGGCCTTCGTAAAAGGCGGCATCCTTGGCCTTGCCGCCCAGTTTTTCAGCCGCGACTGAGGCTCTCCACAGCAGCATCCAGGCCATGACCACGTCACCGGTAACTTCCATCAGGGGGTGAGCGTAAAGAAAAGCTTGTTCCACGTTGCTCATGGCAGTTTTACCGAGATGCTGCCCGGCCTCTCCCAGCTTGTTGAGAGCCGCCTCAACCTTGTCGGCCAGATCTTTTAACCCGTCGCTCTGCCGCGCCTGACCGATGGTTTTCTGAATCTCGCCGAACAGGTCCTGGACCAGTTTACCTTTTTTCATGGTCATTTTGCGGCCCATCAGGTCCATGGCCTGAATCCCGTTGGTACCTTCGTAAATCATGGTAATCCGGCAGTCCCGAAGATTCTGCTCCACCGGATACTCCTTGGTGTAACCGTAACCGCCGTAGACCTGCACGCCGTGACTGGTTACCTCAAAGGCCTTGTCAGTGCCATAGCCCTTGACAATAGGAGTCAGGATGTCGACCAGGCCTTCATATTTTTCTTTTTCCTCTTCGTTTTCAGCCAGGGCGACCCGATCCTGGCAGTAACCCACGTAATAGATCAGGCTGCGCATCCCTTCCACCATGGTTTTCATAATCATCAACTGGCGCCGGACATCCGGATGCTGAATAATGGGAACCCCGCCCACGGAAGTGTCCTTGCCGGCCGTCAATGGCCGGCCCTGAATTCGTTCCCGGGCGTAATTAAGCGCCGACAGATAGGAGGAAGTGGCGCAGGCAAACCCCTGAAAACCCACCAGCAGACGGGCTTCGTTCATCATCAGGAACATTTCCTTCATGCCCTTGTTCTCTTCGCCAAGCAGGGTTCCGATGCAGTTATTTTTACCACCCAGGGTCAGGGAACAGGTGGAGCTACCATGGATGCCCATTTTCTCCTCTATGCCGGTGCAGACCACGTCATTGAACTCACCCAGACTGCCGTCCGGATTAACCCGGTACTTGGGCACCAGGAACAGGGAGATACCCCTGGTCCCGGCCGGGGCTCCTTCAATGCGGGCCAGAACCGGATGAATGATGTTCTCGGTCATGTCATGCTCACCACCGGAAATAAAAATCTTGTTGCCGGAAATGGAATAGGTGCCATCCTCGTTTTTAACCGCCGTGGTGGTCAGGGCGCCCACGTCGGAACCAGCCTCGGGCTCGGTCAGCAACATGGTACCGGACCATTTACCGGAATACATCTTTTTCAAATAGATATCTTTTTGTTCCTGGGTACCGAACTCCTCGACCAGGCGAGCCGCGCCGTGGGTCAACCCGGCATAGAGCATAAAGGCGTAATTAGCTCCCAGCAGATAATCGCTGGCAGCCCGCTCCACCAGGTTGGGCATGCCCTGGCCACCGACTTCCAGATCTTCGGCCATGGCAATCCATTCGCCTTCCATCAGCAGCTTGTAAGCCCGGTGAAAAGACTCCGGCACAGTCACCCGGCCGCCGTCAAAGGTCACGCCGGTCTCGTCACCTTCCTTGTTAATGGGCAGCAGCTCCTTCATGGCGAAACTTCTTGCCTCGGTAACAATCATGTCGATGGTCTTCTTGTTAAAATCAGCGTACTTTTCGTGTTGGGCCAGTTTTTCAGCCTCTAATTGTTCATACAGAACAAAATCAATATCTCTGCGATCCGCTATGCTTTGTGCCATGGCCGTTCTCCTTCCTGAAAATGTTTTTTTAAATCATGACGGTTTTTTAAAAAGCTCTTAAATCGTCGTTCCGGCGCCGGCCGTGGGACGAAAAAACAGAAGTCTGGATTTTTGTAAAAACCGTCCAATTATATCGCGGGTTACCCTCTGCTCGTCACCGCCTCCAATAACTAAAGCAATCCGCCGGCGGCGTCAACCTTCCTTTTATTTATGTTATTTATGGCCAATGCCGTGGATAAACAATTCCACCAGCGCGGCGGCCTTTGCTTCCAGGTCATCAGGCACGCCGGCGTGAAGCCAGGTGTTGATTACCTCATCCACGGCGCCCAGTATAAACCGCTTGACCAGGCTGATGTCCATATCCTTTTTAAAGGTGCCTTCCTGCTGACCCTGGACTACGATTTCCCCGACCAGGTCAAAATACATATTGGTGATATCTTTTATATAAACTTCAAAGTACCGGATCTGACGGGCTTCGGCCTGAAAGACCACCGCCATGTTTTTATCTTTCTGGAATTCCCGTAAATGGGCCCCGATCAGGTTGCGCAATTTGCTTTCGGCATCGTCAGCCTGATCCACCTCGGCCCGGAAGGTATCAAAAACATCCCGGCTCTTATAATTGAAAAAATGAAGCAAAATGTCGTTTTTGTTTTTAAAATAAAGATAGATGGTTCCGTCAGCCACCCCGGCGGCCTGGGCTATCCGCGAGATGGTGGAATTAAAAAAGCCCTGCTCCGCGAAAACAGCAATGGCCGCTTCCAGAATTCTTTTATATTTATCAGAATTAACGATTTTTTCATCAGAACTACGCATATTTGAATCCTGAACCTGCCCCCTGAACCGAGCCTTTTAAAATAACCGCGCTGTTTTTTAAAATTGACGGCTTCGTAAAAAGTCCAATTGCCGCATGGCGGCCGGCTGCGTTGCAGCGTTTTTCTCGGAATTTCACGTACTGCTAAGTACGCTGCATTCCTCGAAAAACTCTGCGCCTTGATCTTGAACTTTTTACTTTGCCGTCCCAATTTGGACTTTTTACGAGTACATCAAAATTGAAAAGCTGAAAAACCCGGTACAGGAGTTATTATGAATGAATACTCATTCATTAACAAATTCCCGGAAATTGTCAAGTAATTTCCGAACGAAAACAGTGCTTATTCGGCCTGTTCAATTACCTGGCAGGCTTTTTCGATGGCTTCGGAAATTTTATCCGGTCTGGAACCACCCGCCTGGGCCATATCAGGACGCCCGCCACCACCGCCACCGACAACAGCCGCGGCCTCCTTGATAATATTTCCGGCCTTGATCCGTCCGGTCAGATCTTTGGTCACCGACACGATTAAAAAAGCCTTGGTATCGGTGGCGGCCCCCAGCACAATGACGCCTGATTTCAGTTTATCCTTAAGCTTATCAGCCAGGTCGCGCAGGGCGGCGGGATTATCCGCCGGCACCTGCCGGGCGATCACTTCGATGCCGTTGATAACGCGGGTATGGTTGTCACCCTCCCGACCCGGCCCGCCGCCCACGGCGGCGGCGGCCAGTCTGGCCTTCAGGTCGGCGATGGTTTTTTCCTGGGCCCGGCCTTCCCGGACCATTTTTTCAATCCGGGGCACCAGCGAGGCGGGTGATTCCCGGAGCAGCCCGGCGGCTTCATGCAGAATCCGCAACTGATCCTGAACATGGGTCAGGGCCGCCGCGCCGGTCAGGGCTTCGATCCGGCGGACCCCGGAGGCGACGCTGGTTTCAGAAATAATTTTAAAAAATCCGATTTCCCCGGTCCTGGTCACGTGGGTTCCGCCGCACAACTCCTTGCTGACGTCGCCCATTGCAATAACCCGCACGGCCTCACCGTATTTTTCTTCGAACAAGGCGGTAGCCCCTTCGGCCATGGCTTCATCCATGGACATTTCCCGGACTTTAACAAGGTGATTTTCCCGGACGCGGTCATTGACAAAGGCTTCGATGTTTTCCAGGGTTTGCGGTTCCAGCATGGAAAAATGAGTAAAATCAAATCGCAACCGCTCCGGTGAGACCATTGACCCGGCCTGTTTAACATGATCGCCGACTTCGGCTCGCAGGGCCGCGTGAAGCAGATGGGTGGCGGAATGATTGCCGGCGGTGGCGCCGCGACCGGACTGGTCCACCGACAGCCGAATGGGATCACCTTTTTTAACCCGGCCGGACTCGACCCGCCCCCGGTGAATGGTCAGCCCGGCTGGATCCTTGACGGTATCGGTCACCTTCATCCTGAAATTTTCTCCGCTGATAATACCGGTGTCGCCGACCTGGCCCCCGGACTCGCCGTAAAAGGGGGTAACATCAGCCACCAGCTCTATCTCCTGGCCCTGTTCAGCGACATCCAGTTCCTCCCCGTCCGCGACCAGCACCAGTACCGAGGAGACGGCATCCCTGGATTCATAACCAATAAAAGTGGTCTGGACGCCCTCGGCCGACAGGTTGCGATAGGCCGGGCAGGTCCTGGAAAAATCAGCCACAGACCTTGATTTTTCCCGCTGACCGGCCATCTTTTCGTGAAATCCGGTCATGTCCAGCTCAAATTCAGTTTCTCTGATCACATCCCGGACAATGTCCACCGGAAAACCATAGGTATCGTAAAGTTTGAAAATAATATCACCGGGAATAACAGTCCGCCCCCCGGCCCTGAGGTCGGCCAGGGTGTCGTTAAGCACCCGCAGGCCGTTATCCAGGGTTTCCGAAAAACGCTTCTCCTCGTTTTCAATAACGCTGGTTATAAAAGCGCCGGCGTCCCGTAAGCCGGGATAAGCTTCGGACATGATATCCAGCACCACCGCGGCGGTCCGGTGCAAAAAAGGCTGATTCAGGCCGATGTTGCGGCCATAGCGGATGGCCCGCCGCATAATCCGGCGCAACACGTATCCCCGCCCTTCATTGGAGGGAAGCACCCCGTCTCCGATGAGAAAAGCGGCCGAGCGGCTGTGATCGGCGATAACCTTCATGCTTACATCAGTGCCGGTGTCATCACCGTAGCGCCTGGCGGCCGTTTCCTCAATGGCCCGGATAATCGGCAGAAACAGATCGGTTTCATAGTTAGTAGGCGCGTCCTGGACCACCGCTGAAATCCGTTCCAGGCCCATGCCGGTATCAATGCTGGGTTTGGGAAGCGGCGTCAGTTGACCGTCGTCCTCACGGTTATACTGCATGAAGACCATGTTCCAGACTTCCAGGAAGCGGTCGCAATCACAGCCCACGGCGCACTCCGGACGACCGCAGCCGGTCCCTTCGCCCCGGTCAAAGTAGATCTCACTGCAGGGTCCGCACGGCCCGGTATCGCCCATGGCCCAAAAATTATCTTTTTCCCCCAGGCGGACGACACGGTCTTCAGCCAGGCCGATGCTGTCGCGCCAGACCCGGAAAGCTTCTTCGTCTTCCTGGTAAATCGACGCCCAGAGCTTATCAGCCGGCAAACCATAACCGTTCAGAAGCAGGTCCCAGGCGTAAGCCACGGCTTTTTCCTTGAAATAATCGCCAAAGGAAAAATTGCCCAGCATTTCAAAAAAAGTGTGATGTCGAGCGGTATAGCCGACATTGTCCAGGTCGTTATGCTTGCCGCCCGCCCGAACGCATTTCTGAGAAGTGGCCGCCCGCTGGTATTCCCGTTTTTCCTCACCGATAAAAACCCTCTTAAACTGGACCATCCCGGCGTTGACAAACAGCAGCGTCGGGTCCGCCTGGGGAACCAGGGAAGAACTCCGCACAACGCGGTGATCATGGCTTTTGAAATAATCCAGGAACTTCCGACGCGCCTCATTACCTGTCATTGACGACCCCTTCTCTCATCTCCATTACCGATCTCCTCTGCCGGCGGCAGCATCGGCCACTGATTATTCTTCCACCGCCGCTTTTTCTTCTTCCATTTCCGGCGCCGGCGCCGCGGCGGTCAGCCCCAGGCTCTGCCGGACACTATCATACAGCTCGTTGAACAGTTCCGGATGTTCTTCAAAGTAGAGTTTGACGTTCTCCCGGCCCTGACCGATCCGTTCGCCGTTATAAGAGTACCAGGAGCCGCTTTTCTCAATAATCTCCTCCTGCACGCCGATATCAAGCAATTCCCCGGTTTTGGATATTCCTTTCCCGTACATGATGTCAAACTCGATGTTTTTAAACGGCGGGGCCATCTTGTTTTTGACCACTTTCACGCGGATCCGGTTACCGATAATCTCCTGGCCTTCCTTGATGGCCGAACTGCGCCGGATATCGATCCGCACCGAGGAATAAAACTTGAGGGCGTTGCCGCCGGTGGTCGTTTCCGGGTTGCCGAAAAAGACCCCGATCTTTTCCCGGATCTGGTTGATGAAAATCAGCGAAGTATTGGTCTTGCCGATGATACCGGTCAGCTTGCGCAGAGCCTGGGACATCAACCGGGCCTGGAGACCCATGTGGGAATCACCCATCTCACCTTCGATTTCCGCCTTGGGCACCAGGGCCGCCACGGAATCGATCACCAGAATATCAACAGCTCCGCTGCGGACCAGCATATCGGTAATTTCCAGGGCCTGCTCCCCGGTATCCGGCTGAGACACCAGCAATTCGTCGGGGTTCACGCCCAATTTTCTGGCATAGGTAATATCCAGGGCGTGCTCGGCGTCGACAAAGGCGGCAATACCGCCTTTTTTCTGGGCTTCCGCCACGGCGTGCAGGGCCAGGGTGGTTTTTCCGGAAGACTCCTGCCCGTATATCTCGGTGACCCGCCCCCGGGGAATACCGCCGATGCCGAGGGCCTTGTCCAGCGCCAGGGAACCGGTCGATATGGAAGGCACCGAAATAACGGTCCCATCGCCCAGTTTCATGATGGACCCCTTGCCGAACTGTCGCTCTATCTGCGTAATGGCGCTTTCGACCGCCTTGGATTTATCTGCCGCGTTGCTCATAATACCCTCCCTGTCAATTCTGAATCGTTTCGATCATGCCGCCGGCATCCGTTAATTAAGGGATAAAACTTCCGGTCAGCTTCGATCAGGTCTCGTTCCCAGCCGTCGGCCTTCCCTGGTCCAATCGGCCGCGACCGCCGCGTCAACCACCGTTTTTATCCTGTCCGCCCTTATCCGCTCAGCGGAAACTGTTGTAATACGGTATAAACGGCCCCGGACGGTCTTAACTCGCTTTTATATAACGTCAATTGTCTGGCCGGCAACTCCGTTTCCGGAAACTGCCCGCATACTTCCATGGCTTCCGCCAACAACCGGGGGTCGACCGGCGACTTGATCCGGGCGATAGTCAAATGGGCTTTAAAAGCCCGCCGGTCCTTCTCAAACCCGGCTTCGGCCAGGGCTGCCTCCAGCAGGTCATGGAATTCTATCAACGACCGGTTGTCTCCGGTCAGGCCGGTCCAGAGAACATTAGGTCGTTTAATGCCCGGGAAAACCCCCAGACCCTTAAGCCGCAAGCTCATGGGCGCGGCCCGGCCGGCAATATCAGCCGCCGCTTCGGCCACCTTTTCCAGTTCCGCCACCGGCACATTCCCCAGAAACTTGATGGTCAGGTGAACGTTTTCCGGCCGGACCCATTTCATTTTCAATCCATGACCGGCCAGATCCCGCTGGATTTCGGCGACCCGCCGGGTAGCTTCCGGGGGCAGGTCAAAGGCCAGGAACGTTCTCAAATTCTGGCCGGCATTATAACTCATAATATGCCACCGTCAAAGCCAAAGGTTCGACTTTCAACCGGGTCAGACCAACCCGGCCACCAGCCTCATGATAATGTTGGTCATAATCCCGGCGGCCACGTCATCGGCCACGATGCCGGCACCTCCGGGCAATTTCTTTTCAATTTGCTTGATCGGAAAAGGCTTGATGATATCCAGCGACCGAAAGATCAGAAAGCCCGCCAACACCGGTACCGGGCTGAAGGAAAAGCCCCACAGGGCCGCCATGAGGCCGACGATTTCATCAAGCACGATACAACCCGGGTCTTTTCCGCCGATGAGCCGCTCGGCCCGGTGCGAAATAACGACCGAGACGGCCACGGCCGCCGCCAGAATCACCAGGGCGGCCGACGGTGAGAGCAAAGACAGAAAATATACCGGCACCAGTCCGGCCAGAGTCCCGAAAGTGCCGGGCGCGAAAGGCATTTTCCCGGAATAGAGGCCGGTTGCCAGCATTACGGTTGTTTTCTGTGTTAAAGTCATGTCCGCTTTTATAATGTCGGCCAGCCGTTGTCAAGACGGAGAGAATTCCGGAGAGATGTCCGGTCGGCCTGGCATCTCGTTTCCCGGATTTTTATGACGTCCTCTGCGGGGCAGCCCTGCCCGAAATACGACTCGCCCGGATTCACCCGAACTTTCCGGAAACCGTCACTTGGAATCGGACGATTCGGGGTCCCCCCCGGCTACGGCCTGGTACACCTTCAGGATGGGTACTTTTTCGCGCTCGGCCACTTCCCGGCAGGCCTCGTATTCCGGGGTGACGCGAAAATCACCGGACGGAGTCGTGATCTGTTTGGCGCGAACCGGGCCGAAACCGGTCCGAACCGTCACCTCCCGGCGATCGAGCGCGCGCCGCCGGACCGGGTAATACCGCACCCCGATGGTGGAGGTCTGGGACAGGATACAGGTCATTAATTTTTCCGAATCCTGCCGCCGGCATAATACCTGCAACATGGTGGCCGGCCGATTCTTTTTCATGAAGATGGGCACCCAGTAAACATCCAGGGCGCCGGCGGCGAACAGCTTTTCCATAACATAGCCGCAGATTTCCGGAGACATATCATCCAGGCAGGTCTCCAGCATCAAAACGGTTTCCGGCCCGGCGGCGTCCGGCTGATCCTGAAACTCTCCGCTGATAAGACGCAAAACGTTGGACAGGCCCTCGCTCTCATGGGTACCGGCGCCATAGCCGCTTTTATCCAGACGCATGGCCGGCAGACGACCGAAAGAATCGGCCAGAGTGGTAATAATGGCCGCCCCGGTGGGCGTTACCAGTTCCCGGTTGACGCCGGCGCCATAAACCGGGACGTTTTTCAGGATGGCCACCGTGGCCGGGGCCGGTACCGGAAGGGTGCCATGGGCGCATTGAACCAGGCCCCGGCCCAGCGGTAAGGCCGAGGCGACCACCCGGTTGACCTCCAGATAAGTCACGCCCAGGGCGGCGCCGACCACGTCCACTATGGCATCCACCCCACCCAGTTCGTGAAAATGGACCCGCTCCGGATCGCAGCCATGAATACCGGCCTCGGCCCGGGCCAGTTTTTCAAATATGGCCAGAGAGATTTGCCGGGCCCGATCCGGGAGGGGACTGTCGGATATTATTTTCTTAATGGCCGCGTAATCCCTGGCCGGAGAATCATCGGCCACCACCACTTCGACTCTTCTGGCGGCGATCCGGTTTCTGAACACGGATGAAACGCCAAGCTCGAATCCCGTCAGAGGCAGGGCGGCGATCTGCCGGCGCAGCCAGTCTTCGGGCAGGCCCAGATCAATCAAAGCGGCCAGGGTCATGTCACCGCTGATACCGGCTCCACAATCAAAATAAATATCCACCATCCCCCCTGTTCAGTAAGAAACCCTGATAATTTCCCGCAGCAGCTCAGCCGCCCGGGCCATATCCTCCAGGGACACGGTCTCCCGGGTCGTATGCATGTCCCTCATGCCGGTTCCCAGGATGCCGGTGACAACCCCGTGCTCCGAAAAAATATTGGCGTCCGAACCGCCGCCGGACTCCTTTTCGGTAAGATCAAAACCAAGATTGGCGGCGGCCTGCCGGGCCCTGATCACGAGCTGATGATCCGAAGGAACGTTCAGGCTTTTAAAGTCACTGTCAACCGTCACCTCCACCGCTGGCAGGCCCTGGTGGTTATATTTTTCTGCCTCGGCGGCCACTGTCTCGCGGAACACGGCCACCACCTCTTCCGTGATCCGATCCAGTTTGTCGTCCCGGCGGCTGCGGACCTCACCCCGGACCGTAACCCTGTCCGGCACGATATTGGTGGCCCGGCCGCCTTCAATCAGGCCGATATTAAAAGTGGATTCCTCGTCCACCCGGCCGGGTTCCAGGCGGGCAATGGCCCGGGCGGCAACGGTAATGGCATTGAGACCGTCTTCGGGATGAGCCCCGGCATGGGCATCCTTGCCGTGAATGACAAACCGCAGGCGGTTGGCGGCCGGGGCCCTGGTGACGAGGCCGGCCACATCGGTGGCATCCAGGACATACCCGGAATTCGCCCGCAATAGCCCATAGTCAAGATGCTTGGCTCCCATCAGCCCGATCTCCTCGCACACGGTAAAAACCAGGTCAAGGGGACAAAAAGTCTCCCCGGACTCTGCCAGAGCGCTGATAGCCTCATAAATGATGGCAATGGCGCTTTTATCATCGGCACCAAGGATGGTTTCCTCCCGGCTGGAAAAAATGCCGTCCTTGAATACCGGCACAATGCCTGTACCCGGCTCGACGGTATCCATGTGGGCGCAGATAAGCAAAGGTTCGCGGCGGGAGTCTCCCGCGAACCTGACCACCAGGTTACCGGTATTGCTGCCGACCTTTTTACCGGCCTCATCGATAAAAACCTCCGCGCCAAGGCGGGTAAACATGTCGGCCAGCATCCGGCTTACCGCTCTCTCGTCTCCGGAGACACTGTCGGTGGTTACCAAAGCTTCAAATATTTTTTTCATTCTTTCACGATTAATCATAAAGCACTCATTTCCGCGGACGGTCGCGGTCAAAAACTATTGACAGACCGGGCTGGCGTTATTAATTTGATAAAAGAACGGAAGTGCGCAGCGTTCTGGTGATGCTCCCGGACTTCAAATCCGGTGTGGGGCGCTAACACCGTCCCGGGTGGGTTCGATTCCCATGCACTTCCGCCAGATTAATTTTTTAATTCCAGCAACTTATCGAAAAAATCCCTTAATTACTTGCCCCAAACGGGGCCGGATTATTATCGGAATTTGCTGACGATAAAATAATACGGAGTTCCCGGACAAACAAGCAAAAAGTTTAACCCGGGGCAGGCTCTATTATGGTACGTTCATCCTTGACGGCTTCGTTAAATGGAAGATGAATCAATGCCTTCACCCAGAATCGGTCTGGCCCTGGGCAGCGGCGCCGCCCGCGGCTGGGCCCATATCGGCGTGTTGCAGGGGCTGGAAGAAATAGGCGTCAAACCGGATGTTATCAGCGGCTGTTCCGCCGGGGCGATCGTGGCCGGCGCTTATGCCGGCGGCAACCTCCAGAAGCTGGCTGACTGGCTGGTCACCCTCAACCGGCGAACGGTTCTGGGGTTCTTCGACTTCAGCCTGCTCAACGGCGGAGTTATCGCGGGAGAGCGCCTGTTTGATTTTTTCCGGGACCACATCGGTGACAGCCAGATCGAAGACCTGCCCATTCCCTTCACGGCTATCGCCACTGAACTTACCTCCGGTCGGGAAGTCTGGCTCAACTCCGGTTCCCTGCTGGACTCGATTCGCGCCTCCATCTCTCTGCCGGGCATGTTCACCCCCTGTCGCGTCAATAAGGAATGGATGATCGACGGCGGCCTGGTCAATCCCATTCCAGTTTCCCCCTGCTGGGCCATGAAGGCGGAACTGGTCTTAGCCGTCAATGTCAACGCCGGCATGATCAAGGCCAATTTTCAGTCCGATCGGGAGAAGGAAGAGGAGCAGGCGGAAGAGGAGGACACCCCGAAAACCGGGCCGGAACCTGAGGCGGACAGAAAATCCGGTAAATGGGATTTCGGTTTTTTCAAAAAATTTACCAGTGACAACGACACTCCCGGGGTTTTTGAAGTAGTTAACAGCTCCATTCTGATCATGCAGGAGAGGATCACCCGCAGCCGCCTGGCCGGTGACCCGCCGGACCTGCTGCTGATGCCCCGGGTCGGCAATATCAGTTTGATGGAATTTCACCGGGCCAAAGACGCGATTGAGGAAGGCCGCCGGTGCGTGGAACGATCCCGCCAGGCCATCCTCGACCTCATCGAACTTTACTTTTAGCATTAACCCGGATGTTTCATGAATATCCGGGTTAACAGGCAAATATAAAAAAACTGCGTTGAAATTATGAAAAAAGACAAGCTTTATATTCAAATGTTCAGTATTCACG
>JBKHHL010000221.1:0-3270 GCA_046539175.1 Desulfosudaceae bacterium | reverse complement strand
CGGAGGTGCCACATGTCACTTTACCTGGTCCGGCATGGACACAGCCTGCCCAAGGATGAAGATCCCGAACAGGGCCTTTCGGACACGGGCCGGGCCGATACCCGACGCCTGGCCGAAGTAGCCGGAGGCTACCAGGTGCCGGTATCGATCATTCAGCACAGTACCAAAAAAAGAGCCCGGGAGACCGCCGCCATTTTCAAAGATGTTCTCAATCCGGGACAAGGCCTTGAGGAGATAAAGGGTATAAAACCCATGGATGACATCATTCCCGTGGCCGACTCCCTGACTCCCGACGGCAATCTCATGCTGGTCAGCCATCTGCCCTTTTTAAGCCGCCTGACCGCCTGGCTGGTGACCGGCAACGCCGATATCCCGGTGATCGTTTTTCAGAACAGCGGCATTGTCTGCCTGGACAAGGTCGATCCCGGCGGCTGGACTATTCAATGGGCGCTGATGCCTTATATTTCATGACAACGGCGGTCAACCCGGATCTTCATGGCCTATCGTATTACCAGATTCCCGGACCTCCTGGGGCGGATCACCCTGACCCCGCCCCAGGACGGATTCCAGGATTTTATCTGTTCCTGGATATTGAACGGGGAGGAGACCTTTCTCGTGGACCCCGGACCGGCCGTGACCAGCCCGGACCTGTTAACGGCGCTGGAGGAAATCGGCCTCAAACGTCCGGATTACATTCTCCTGACTCACATTCATATTGATCATGCCGGCGGCATCGGTGAAATCGCGACCGCCTTTCCCGAAACCCCGGTGGTCTGCCACCGGTCCGCCCGGCCCCACCTGATCAATCCGGAAAGATTGTGGCAGGGCACCCTTAAAACCCTGGGCGAAACCGGCCGGGCCTACGGCCCCATCTCTCCGGTGCCGGAAAAACAACTGCTGAGCGTTGAGGATTTATCCGCCGCCACTATCAAACCCATACTCACCCCGGGACACGCCCCCCATCACGTCAGCTACCTGACTCCGGACGGAATACTGTTCGTCGGCGAAGCCGGGGGCGTTAACATAGATTTTGAGGGGAACGGGGAATATCTCCGTCCGGCCACCCCGCCCCGCTTTGACCTGGAGACATCAATAGCCAGCCTCGACCGCTTACTGGCCGCGCGCCCGGAAACAATCTGTTACGGCCACACCAGCCTGAAAACAGAAGCCGACCAATGGCTGCGGTCCCACCGGGAACAGCTTTTTTTCTGGAAAGATGAAATCAGGTATGAGATAATGAAAGATACTGCCCCGGGGCTTGCCGAAAGGTGCGCCGACCGGATTTGCAAGCGTGACCGCCTGCTGGGGGCGTTGCCGAAATTACCCGCCCCCGTCTTCCGGCGGGAGCGTTTCTTTATTGAAAACAGCATCAGAGGATTTATCGGATATCTTTCTGCTGCCCCGGACTGCTAACCCGGACTGCTAACCCGGACTGCTAACCCGTATATTTCATGAAATATCCGGGGCAGCACCAAAAAAAATATGGACCGTCGCAAATTCCTGAAAATCATGGCCGGAGGCGTGGTCGCCGCTTCCGGCGCGGCAGCCTGCCTGACCGCCTGCTCCCGGCAGAGCCAAAAACCTCCCCGGCTGGTGCTGTTGTATGCCCCCTGCACCGTCAACAAAAACTGCCTTTCACCCTTTAATGAAGAGGTCGGCTATACGCCGCATATCCGGGATTTTGCCGCCAGGGCCGCTGTTTTTCACAACTGCCAAACCGAATCCGGGCAAACAGGCATTGCTTACGCCGGTTTATTCTCCGGGTGCCAGGCCGACAGACACGGCATTTTCAATCATCCCGACAGGCTCGATGATTCCGTCTATCAGATTTTCGAAGCTTTCGCGGAAAACGGGTATGACGTTTTCTTCTGGGGCGGTCATGCTATGGCGGATTTTCAACTCAATTACGGTCAGGGCACCCACCCTGATCAGGCTTTTGATTATCCCTTATTCGCTTCTGATATAAAATTTCTGAACGTATTAAAAAGGCTGGAAAGCGACCCGGCTTATCGGGTTTTGATTGTTACCGGTTTTACCGTCACCCATTTCCCCTATTACCCGGTTTTGCCGCCGTATCCGACCCACCTCCCCAGCCCCGACATTCCCGTAAGGAAAAAATTTTATGACATAAAAAAAATACCCGACACCTCCGGCCAGCTGAGAATAAGTGCCCGGGACTTCAAAAAATATTATCAGGTCTATCTGAGACATTATCTGAACTTAATGTATGATTTAGACAACACTGTGGAGGGACTGGGCTTTTCAGCCAAAGAGAAAAAGGACCTCATTGCTGTCATTGAATATACCTACAAAGTCAACATTGCCCGGCTGGACCGGTTGTTCGGTGATATAGTCAACCGGATCAAACAACATAACCTGTTTAATGACAGCCTGATCGTGTTTACCGCCGATCACGGTGAAACCCTTTACCGTAAAAACGCCATGTTCCATTTTACTCATGGGGGAGTTCTCGATCCGGAGGTAATACCGATACCCCTGCTCATCAGCGCGCCGGGGGCAGGCGTAAAGCCGGGGCACCATCAAGAGGTGATGAGCTCTATAGATATCTTTCCCACCCTGGCAGGCCTGTGCGGCCTGGAGCTGTCTGAAAAACCGGACGGGCTGGATTTTTCCCGGGAGATAAGATCCGGCAGCCCCCTGCCCCAACAACCGGTCTATTCCCATACCGCCCTGCTGGCGTCTTTTGTGGAAGTCTTCGATTTCAGGACAATTGCTCTCGGTACTATCATGGGCAGCCCGGACCGGACCCCTTTCGTTCATAAATTAAGAAAATTATACCCAGAGGACAACCCGGAAATGATGTGGGTAGCAGTCAGGCATGGGAGCAGGGTTTATAAAATCATTAAACGCGATATAAACAACCCCCGGTTTGAGCCGGCCGTGTTTGATCTGAGCGTGGATCCCCTGGAAGAAAGGAATATCTTTGACCGGACCGATCAAGAACATGTAAACATTCTGGCGGAATTAAAAGCATATAAAGACAAACTGATCCGGGCCTGCAACAAAAAGACATCCGAAACTGATCCGGATTCGCCGGACCATCGGGAAAAACTCAGGCGGTTAAGGTCGCTGGGGTACCTCTGACCCTGATATTTCACGAGTCAATTTGAGCGTAGCTGCCAGTCCCGCTCCGACGAAAACGAAAGGTGAATTTTTTTTGATATAAAATCGCCTTTATTACATAAAGTCTAACTAATGTCCATCCATTTCACATGGATGGCACCATCTGGTGTTTCCAATCCAGAAATG
>JBKHHL010000066.1:0-13351 GCA_046539175.1 Desulfosudaceae bacterium | reverse complement strand
GTATTGCCTGTCTTCAAAACGATCTTATTATAAGTTATATGACGGGTTCGGTCCGATATAGCCGAACATTACCTGAAAAATCCGGGATAACGGCTTTCCGCCGGGGTTGACTGATAAAAGGACAAAAAAAACAATGAGAATAAAGCTCTCAGGGATAATGGTGATTATTATGATGATGACAATTTTCAGCCCGGGTTGTTCCCGGGCGGACAACAACCCGGCCGATAAAACCGACCCGGCCTCCGGCGAGTCGCCGGGCTTGTCCGGGCAAACGGAGAAAGCGACCTTTGCGGGCGGCTGTTTCTGGTGCATGGAACCGCCTTTTGAAGCCAGGGAAGGAGTTCTCTCGGTCCAATCCGGTTATACCGGGGGGGATTCCGCCGACCCGACCTATGCCGAAGTAGCCTCCGGCCGGAGCGGCCACCTGGAAGCCATCCAGGTGGAATATGACCCCGGCCTTGTTTCTTATGCCGAATTGCTGGAAATTTTCTGGCAGCAGATTGATCCGGCTGATGCCGGCGGTTCCTTCGTGGACCGGGGGCCCCAATACCGCTCGGCCATCTTTTATCATAACCGGAGGCAACGGGAACTGGCCGAGGCCTCCCGCCAGGCCCTGGATCAGAGCGACCGCCTGGACCGGCCGGTGGCAACGGAGATTCTGCCCGCGGTTGAATTTTACCCGGCCGAAGACTATCATCAGGACTATTACCGGAAAAATCCCCGCCGGTACAAATCATACCGGGCCGGCTCAGGTCGTGACAACTTTCTTAAAAGCTTCTGGCAGGAGGCACCGCCTGCCCCGACTTGCCCCCGGCCGACCACTTACACCAGGCCTTCGGAAGAAACCCTGCGAAAACGACTGACCACCCGGCAATACGAGGTCACCTGCAACGACCAGACCGAGCCGCCTTTTAACAACGCTTACTGGGATAATAAGGCAGACGGCCTGTACGTGGACGTGATTTCCGGGGAACCGCTTTTTGCCTCGACCGATAAATTTGATTCCGGTTCCGGCTGGCCCAGCTTTACCCGGCCGGTCAGCCCCGGGGTCATCGTGGAAAAACCGGACCGTTCACTGTTGATGCCCCGGACTGAAGTCCGCAGCCGGCAGGCCGACGCCCATCTGGGTCATGTCTTTGATGACGGACCAGCTCCGACGGGTCGGCGCTACTGCGTTAATTCCGCGTCCCTGCGGTTTATTCCGGCGGCTGACCTGGAAAAAGAAGGGTACGGGGAATTTACCGATCTGTTTGAAAACAGGTAACCCGTTTTAAGAAAAACGGCTGGAGCCTCGCTTCCGGACTATGACGGTCCCCGGTCAAACTCGACAATGCGGGCGAAATCCCTGTCAACGCCGGGAGTGACCTCGTGATAAAGGGGGCTGTCCGGTTCAACCCGGCCGCCCATGTCGTAGGTAAAGGCGGCCACCGCTTTATGACGGACCCAGTACCCCGTCAGCACCGGCCCCTGCGAATCGTAACAGGAATGAAAATGCAGGAATTCGTCCCGGGGCCGGGGCCGGCTCTCTAACCAGGGCCTGGGCGCCTCGGAAAAAAAAACGGGGTTGATGCGGTCGGCTGCCGGAATCTCAAAATCCACTTCCGGCAGCCGGGTCAGAACGGCTTCTCCTTCAAAGAGCCTGGCGTTCTCCGGCAAATCCCGGGTATAGAAGGAGCGTTCGTTAAAACAGACGAATTTCAACCGGGTCAGGTCAGCCGTCTTGTCCGGCTTGAAATAATAGCCCTCAAACGGCCCGAATCCCAGGCGCCGGCCATCCTTCTCAATTTCAAGCACCGACAAATATCCCCGGGGAACCTCCGGCCCGGCGGCGGTCTCCTCCTTTTGCCCGCACCCCGCCGCGATCAGGCAGAACCAGGCCGATAAAAGCAACGCCGCCATTATTCTCCAGTCAGCTTGATTAATTCTGCGCATCAGGTCCCTTTTTCCAGAAAATGCCGATGGCCCAGATAACAAGAGCGAAGACAACCGCCAGGACAACCACGCCCATGGTTGTACTGCCGCCGAACCAGTCCGCCAGAGTGATCTGGCCGAGATTGGTGGGCGCGTGCAGCAGCGGAATCAATTGTTCATGAAAATGGGAAAAAACAGCCGTGCCGGCCAGGCCGCCCAGCAGGGCGAAGAAAGCGTCCATCCGCCCTTCACCTGCGGCGGCCCAGGTGGTGCCCGGACAATAGCCGGTCAGTCCCCAGCCCAGGCCGAACAGGATTCCGCCCAGACCGGTCGCCACCAGGCTGGTGGGAATAATCACGCTCCGTCCCACTCCGGCCGACTGAAGTCCCAGCAGGCCGATGGCCGCCAGGGCCACCGTCAGCAACATGAACCTGGGAATCTCCGGCTCAATCATCAGGTGAGCCCGGGCCATTTTATCGGCGTTGGTGGCGCCCACCCGCTGAATGACGTAACCAAACACGATGCCGGACAACAATCCCAACCATATCTGAGAGCTCATGACTCCTCCTTTCCGGCGCGGCCACCGCGTTTACCGTAAATAAGCCGGGCCGTCAGCATGGCAAATCCGAAAATGAGCAGGCCAAAAAACAGACCGCTTACGGCCAGCTGGGTTGATCCCGAGATGAATAATCCCAGGGTGCAGCCCCCGGCCAGCCGGGAGGCAAAAAGAATGATAAAACCGCCGGCAAAGGTGGCGGCGTATCGCTTCACCTTACTGGTCCCAAAACGCTTTTCCCATATTTCCGGGATGTCCCGGACCGGTATGCTGAAGGTGCGGCCGGCCAGAAACCCGCCGATGGCCATGCCCAGGACAAAAGCAAACAGCCAGGAACCGGTGTCGGGAATCATCCGGTAGTGGGCCTTTGATTCGACATAATCCGGCACCACCGTCTGAAGGGCTCCTTTGAGGGTGCTGACGAAGCCGCTGGAGGAAGCGGGCGGACCGAAGGTCGCGAAAATAAAAAGGACTATGCCCGCCAGCGCGACCGCGGCCGGAATCCATTGCCAGTAGGGTGAGGTGGGTTCTTTTTTATGCATGATCAACCTCCGCAAGAGACATAGCCACCGGCTGGTTCGCCGGAGGAGGGTTTACCGGATTGCCGGGTTTGAGCTCCCCGGCTGATGGAACTGGTCTTCGAGGATGGTTCGGGCCGCTCCCCGCCGGTCAACTTGTTTTCCCTGGTTTCCACCGGCAGGAATTTGTCGGGATGGCCCCATTCCTTCCAGGAGGCCTCGTAGGTAAACACATTGGAAAAGCCCATCAGCCGCAGTATGTAATAAGCAAACGAACTGCGCCGGCCGGAATTGCAGTAAACAATAACCCCTTTGGAGGAATCCAGGCCGGCGTAAAGGTCCCGCAGTTCGTCATAGGATTTAATGGCCTTGGTTTCGTCATCGGCCCAGGCGTCTACATAATTAATGTTAACGGCCGTGGGGATATGGCCCAGCTTCAGGGGTTCTCCGTTCAGGCCGGTGGTTCCCTTCTCTCCCACATACTCGTCGTGAGAACGGACATCCACGATCTGGTAGTAAAGATCGCCCAGCCTCTTATACACAAAATCGCTGTTGATCAACAATTCGGTTCTTATTTCACCGGATGGCGCCTGGTATAATAACTCCTCCGGTTGCCGGGGTTCCGGCTCCAGTTCGAAACCAGCCTCTTTCCAGGCGTCTATGCCCCGGTTCAGAATCATCTTGTTGTCATGCCCCAGCACATCCAGCACCCAGAAAACATAGGAGGCGGTGGCGCCGCCGTCCCTGGCCACCGAGTCATACAGCACCACCGTGTCATCCCGGGTGATGCCGTGCCGACCCAGGATTTCCTGGGCCTGCTTGACCCCGACAAAAACAGAGGAGAGGTCGGTCCCGGGATCATTATACTGGAAATCGTCCCAGATCAGGCGAACCGCGCCGGGGATAACGCTGTCGTCAAAATGTTTATCGGTTCGGACATCCACCACCACCAGGCCGTCATCGTTTAAATGGTCCCGGAGCCACTCAGCGCTGGTAATGAAGTCGTCATTGGGATAGCCGTCGCCGGCCTGAGAGGCGGCCCCGAACGACCATAACACCCCCAGAAACAACACCACGGCAATAACAAAGTGCCTGCGAAAACTGTTCTGTTTCATGGATAGGTCCTCCTTTCTATTAATTGCGCGAAAACGCGGTAAACCTCCGCCTGGCTGAATCAAAAGGGGTTGAAAGAAGAATAAGAATTCCGGACTTTGGTTAAAATTAAGAATTTTCCTTAATCTTTATTCCGGACTGATTTATAATTTTTAACAAAACCTGACCTGACCTGTCAATATTTTTCCGGCTTGCTGCTCCGGTCCGGCCGGTAAAACCCGTAGCAGGACACTGATCTTTTCAATCCGGAATCACGGTTCACCTGTTATTGGCGGTTATTTGCGGTTATTTGCTTGACAACCGCTTTTATATCCCTTAAAGTCAGGGTAAATAAATTGTGTTCTTGGTTGTTAATGAAAATTATACGTAAGCCCCGGAATAAGTCCGGGGCTTTTTTTGTTAGAACGCAGAGGAACACGGAAAGAAGGTATCTTTTGAACTTTGAAGCATTTAATTTTCACCCCGCCGTGGCGGCAGGCATTACCAAAGCCGGCTTCACGACCCCGACCCCGATTCAGTGCCAGGCCATTCCGCCGATCATGAATCATCAAGACGTCATGGGACTGGCCCAGACCGGTACCGGCAAAACAGCCGCTTTTGTCCTGCCGATCCTGCATCGCCTCTTAAAAAAATCCCCTGCCGATCAAAAATCCGGAGGCCCCCGGGCGCTGATCATGACGCCCACCCGGGAACTGGCCGAGCAGATTCACCAGGCCATCCGGGAACTGGGACCAAAGACCCGTCTGAAGAGCGCCACGGTTTACGGCGGCGTCGGTATTGCTCCGCAGATCCAGAAACTGAAACAGACCGATATTATCGTGGCCTGTCCCGGCCGGCTGCTGGACCATATCGGGCGGCGGACCGTCAAGCTGTCGCGACTGGAAGTGCTGGTCATCGATGAAGCGGACCAGATGTTTGACATGGGATTTCTGCCCGACATCAAAAGGATTATCGGCAATCTGCCATCCCGGCGCCAGACCATGCTTTTTTCGGCAACCATGCCCGACACGGTTCGGCGCCTGGCCCGGGAAATACTCCACCAACCGGTCACCGTTCAGATCGGCACGACCGCGCCGGCGGAAACTGTCAGCCACGCCCTCTACCCGGTCTCGCAGCACTTGAAAACAGCCCTTTTGTTAAATATGCTGGAGAATACCCCGGCCTCCTCGGTCCTGGTTTTCACGCGGACCAAGCACCGCGCCGTGAATCTCGGTAAAAAACTGGCCCGGGCCGGCCACCGTTCGGCTTCGTTGCAGGGAAACCTGTCCCAGAAACAACGGCAGATAGCCATGGACGGCTTTCGGGACGGGACTTATAAAATTCTGGTGGCTACCGATATCGCCGCCCGCGGCATTGACGTTACCCGGGTGTCGCATGTCATCAACTATGACATCCCGGCCACGCCGGAGGCCTATATTCACCGCATCGGCCGGACAGGCCGGGCCACCAGAGGCGGCCAGGCCTTCACCCTGATCACCCGGGACGACAAAGACATGGTCCAGGCCATCAAGCGCGTCATCGGCTCCAAGGTTGAACAGCGAACCCTGGCTACCTTTAACTATGATACCCCGGCAGCCAGAGCTGACAAACCCGCCCCGCCGCGGCAGCAACAGCGGCGCAAACCTTTCAAAGCCGTCTCCGGACCACGGCGCCCAAGAGCCACGGCCGGATAGGCGTCCCTGATCAACCCGCACATTTCATGAAATTTTTTGGCGGATACTGTTTTATAGCAATCTTTCAGAATGTTGCTTTTTTTTGCTCTGCTTCTCAAAGCACGAATTGTCATTGAGGTTTGCGGAATGACGATGTATAAACTTTTTACGAAGCCATCAAATTTCCAGATTTTACTCATGGGAGAGGCGTATTATGAGCATATCGGGTCGGATTCAAACCAGGCTCCTTTTTACCATGGCAAAATTTATAAACATCCCGATACCTGAAACATACAGCGGGGCGGGTGCTCGCGAAAAAGCCGGGGCATGGTGCGCTGCCCGGGGCATGAAAGAGGCCCTGATCATCACCGACAAAACCGTTATGGAACTGGGTATCGCCGACCTGATGCTCAAGTCCCTGAACGAGGAGGGTATCGGGTATACGATCTACGACGGTGTCCTTCCCAACCCCACTGTCGGCCTGGCCGAAGAGGCGGTACGAATCGGCCGGGCTCGCCAGGTCGATGTGGTCATTGCCGTTGGCGGAGGATCACCCATTGACTGCGCCAAATTGGTGGCGGCGGCTCTGCCGAGCCGCAGAAAGGTGAAAAGCCTGGTGGGGTTCTCCCGGGTCTGGAAGACTCCCCTGCCGCTGGTGGCGATTCCCACCACGGCCGGGACCGGATCCGAGGTGACCGTGGGCGCGGTTATCAGCGATGATGTCACCCATGTCAAGTCCATCATGCTGTCACCGAAAATTGTGCCCGGGCTGGCCATACTGGACGGTGAAACCATGGTCAAACTGCCTCCCCGGTGGACGGCCATGACGGCCTTCGACGCTCTGACACATGCCGTTGAGGCTTATATCGGAAGATACTTCAACGCCGGCGCCGGAGAACAGGCGCGGGACGCGGTGGCCCTGATCAATAAATACCTGGAGAGGGCCTTTGCAGACGGCAACGACCTGGAAGCAAGAGACGCTTTGGCGCAGGCTTCGTACAAGGCCGGAATGGCCATGAACAAATGCTCCGTGGGCTATGCCCACGCCTTCGGTCACCGCCTGACGGGCTTTTACGATCTGCCCCACGGTCTGGCCGTGGGCATGTTTTTGCCCCATGTCCTGGAATTCGATATTCCGGTGGCGGAAAAAAGGCTGGCGCGCCTGGCCGTCGCCTGCGGGCTGGGTTCCGATTCCGAATCAGTCTCCGTTCTGGCCCGAAAATTCGTCGACCGAATTTTCGAACTTTACAAAAATATCGAGCTTCCGGAAACCTGCGACAACCTGAAAAGGTCCGATTATCCTCTGATCATCCGGGAGGCTTTCCGGGAGGCCAACGCCACCTATGCCGTGCCGAAATACATGAACCGTGGAGAAGCGGCCTCTCTTCTGGATAAAATCAACCCGGACATTTCATGACGGCTTCGTAAAAGTCGGGATTTTCCTTATTGCGTCACCCCGGCGGAGGCCGGGGTCCAGTAAAATCGGGCAGTTCTGGATTCCGGCCTTCGCCGGAATGACGAGATAAAAACTTTACGAAGCCGTCATTTTGGATTTCCGGAAAAAGACAAGTATATTGCATGGCCGGACCGGCGGAGCCGGGCGTCAATTCCCGGCTGATTGTGCCTGGCTGCTTGTGACGGTTCGGCAGGATGAGATGGTCAAAGATAACCCGGGATAACCAGCCTTTACCGCCGGCCGGGCGGTAAAGGCCGCTTACGACTCCAGCGGCACCAGCACCGAATCGACGATGTCGTCAAACTGCTCCACCTGGATAATGGTAATATCTTTTTTGATCTGCTCGGGAATATGCTGAATATCAGCCTCGTTCCGGGCCGGGAGAACCACCGTCTTCACTCCGGCGCGGCGGGCTGCCAGGAGCTTCTCCTTGATGCCGCCCACCGGCAGAATGCGGCCGCTGAGGGTGATTTCTCCGGTAAAAGCCATCTCCCGCCGGGCCGGACGGCCGGTCAGAAGCGAAATCAGGGCCACCCCGATGGTCAGCCCGGCCGAGGGTCCGTCCTTGGGAATGGCTCCGGCCGGGATATGGACGTGCACGTCCTGATTATCGAAAAAATCCTCGTCGATCCGCAGCCGCCGGGCGTTGCTCCGGATATAGCTTAAGGCCGCCCGGGCCGACTCCTTCATGACCTCCCCCAGTGATCCGGTCATCATCAGGTTGCTCCGGCCCTTCATCTTGGTGGCCTCGATAAAAATAATCTCCCCGCCGGACTCGGTCCAGGCCAGGGCGGTGGCCAGGCCGATTTTTTCACCGGCCTCGGCCACCTCAACATGATATTTCCGGGGGCCGAGATACTCCTTAACGGTTTGTTCGTCGATTTTTATTTCCCCCGGCTGGTTATCGCGGCCAAGTATCTCCCGGGCGCATTTGCGGCAGACGGCATCAATCCGGCGCCGCAGCTCCCGCAGACCCGCTTCCCGGGTATAACCGCTGATAATGGCCCGGATCGCTTCGGGCTCAAAGACCGGCGGAGTCGACTCCAGGCCGTTATCCTTGACGACCCGCGGAATCAGGTAATCAAAGGCGATCCGCTCTTTCTCCTCCTCCGTGTAACCTGACAGATACAGCACTTCCAGCCGGTCCAGCAGCGGACCGGGAATATGATCGACAATGTTGGCGGTGGTGATGAACATGACCGCCGACAGGTCAAAGGGCACATCCAGGTAATGATCGACAAAGCCGGCATTCTGCTGGGGATCGAGCACCTCCAGCAGGGCCGAGGCGGGGTCACCCTTGAAATCCTGACCCAGCTTGTCCAGCTCGTCCAGCATGAACAGAGGATTGCCGGTACCGGCCCGCCGGATCTCCTGGATGATCCTTCCGGGCATGGCCCCGACATAGCTGCGACGATGCCCCCGGATCTCGGCCTCGTCTTTCATGCCGGCCAGGGAAACACGGATAAACTCCTTGCCCAGGCTGCGGGCGATGGACATTCCCAGCGAAGTCTTGCCGGTGCCGGGCGGACCGGCGAAACAGAGAATCGGGCCCTTGGCCCGGAGCATCTGCTTTTTGGCGGCCAGGGCCTGCTGAACCGTGGTCCGGATTTCTTCAAGTTTAAAAGGTTTGGTTATGTAATTGAACGATCCTTTTTTCATGGCCTCGACCGCGTTATCCACCGTGGCATAGCCGGTTATCACGATAACTTCCACCCGGGGATCTTTCTGACGCGCCTTATCCAGTACCTCCATCCCATCGACCTTGTCCATCTTCAGATCGGTGATAATTACGTCCACCGCGGCCTGGTCCAGTTTTTCCAGTGCTTCGGCCCCGTTGCCGGCGGTCACCACCTGGTAGCCCTCCCGGGTCAGAACGTGCTCCAGGTTCTTGCGGGTTCGCTCTTCGTCATCCACCACCAGGATGGCATACTGGCGCGACAGCTTGATAATCCGGACCGCCAGGTACTCCAGGATGCGGTTCTTGATCTCATCCAGCCCGTAGTGCTCTTCATTTAAAATATTTTCCGCCCGCTTGATATCAAGTTTATCCGCTGTTGAGATGTTCCAGGGCAGGGACAGAAGATAATCAATATAGTTGAGAGCGATGGTGTATTCCCCGCTGGAAGGGCTGGTCTGGGCCATCTTATCCAGTTCTTTGCCGGCGATCCTGGTGACGTTGGCGGGCATACCTGCCTCCCTGACCTTTGCCCGCCACTCCTCAATTTCCGTGGTTTCCGTCGGCTCTGCCGGTTTATCGCCTTTGCTGAAAATTGCCATGAGGCCCCCTTGTCTTTAATCCGGATGTTTGCTGAACGGATTAATCCTGATTTCCCTTTTAAAGGAAAATCCTGTTTTTTGCAAGCTGCCGGCCTGCTGCTGACCTCCGCCCCCAGCATCCGTTGCGATACGCAATAGCTGGACCGTATTACGCAATAGAACATAACTTTTTGATATTAAATAATAATTAAACAGGATTGGTTTTTTCTATTGCGTATCGCAATAGTTGCGGACCTGATACTCGGCTGACCTTAAGCAATAAAACTTTTAAAATCAAATAATTATACTACAGGACCGGGTATGGCATGTCCTTTGCTTAAGCTTGATAACCAGAAAACATCAACAGCCAAAAAGTCCGGGAGGTAACCATGAAATCTTTTCAACCCATTAATTTTTTAGAAAGAATTATGATGGCCGTCACCTTTGCCGAGGCCAATGCTCACGACACGGCCCGGCGCATCATGGATGAGGCCAGGCGGCCCCGGAAGCGCGTCCGCGAAGAGAACGAAAAAAGGGCCGACCACCGTCCGCAGATGCGGCTTTAGCCCCCTGACGGGCTCCGGGCGGAAACCAGGACAAAAACCAGGACAAAAACCAGGACAAAAAAACGATCGGCCGGACACACCAACCAACTGAAAGGCATGAACATGGGTAAAGTACTATTAGCCATTGATGGTATGTTTCCGGATAAACAGATTCTGGACTACGCCATCAGCGTCTGCCGGCGAATAAAAGCGGAACTGAACATCCTGCAAGTTATCGATCCGGACATGGCCAGGAGCCGTTTGAAAACGATCAGAAATAAAATGGGCCTGGCCAGAAACTGCCTGGAAAACACCATGATAGCGACCACTTTTGCCGAGACCGGGGAACACGACACCGCCAGAAAATTGATGGCGGACGCCGCCGCCAACATCAAAGAACTGCTGGCGGAAAGAGGCAAGCCCGAGGCGCACTACCTGGTCAAGCTCAGGTCAGGCGAAATTGATCACGAAATTGAAGACTACCTCAACCGACACCGGGATATAGTATTAGCCATCTACGATGCCACCGGTATCCCGGATATACCGGAAAACAACACCGCCACCGCGAGGCGCCGAAAAAATGAAACCTGGCCGGTTTACCAGGACCAACTGAGGATCAAGGCCGGGGAGATTCAGAAAAGACTTTCCGTGCCGCTGGTAATCCGGCGCCCGGACCCCACCTGATCATCGGAAAAAACACAGTTATAAATATAAGGAGGTCACGATGAAAAAAATGCTTAAAAAACTGGTCGCCAGAGGTCGCTTTGCCCGCGATAAAATGGAGCAATACCAGGAAACAATCACCTTCTCCGAAGCCGGCCAGGCGGAATCCGCAGCCGCTTCTCCGGAAAACGTCCCGGCCGAGGAACAACCGGGGCTGCTGCTTGTCATCGGGAATGGGAATACTTTCTCACGGCGGCTCATGGACTACGCCCTGGAAATGGCCCGGCGCCTGTCATATGAAATTCTGGCGCTCAACATCGCCCCGCTTCCAGCCGAGACCTCGACCCTGCTGCCGCCGCCCCAGAACAAAATCAGGGAATTTGAAAAACAATCCGAGGAAAACGCCCGGGCCTTTCAGGAGGCGGCCCGGCAGGCCGGGGTTCCTTTCAACCATACCGTTAAATTCGGCGAAACCGACACGGTTATTCATGAAATTGACAAGGAATACGGCACGATTGAATTTGTAATTTCTGAACCTTCCCGGGAACAGGTCTCCAACCGGCCGGAAAAGGAGAACCGGCCTGAAAAGCAGTTACATGTCTATTCCCTGGCCTGAACCGAGGTTGGCCTGCCGGCAATCCATCCCCGGCACCGCTGCTTGATTTATAACGCTTGCTTATCAATAGTATCGGGGGATCAGATATCGGGGGCGTTTGATCGGAGCGGCTGTTTTAAATATTTGATCCCAGAAAACAGGAGGGCAAGATGACATTTAATTTTTTCGTGGGGCTGGGCCTGGTGATTTTCGCGGCCCTGCTCTGTTTTTTATTCAGGCACGAAAACAAACAATAACTTTCGCCGGTAGACGAGCCCGGTGGTTTCATAAAATATCCGGGCACCTGAAATATACAGGCCAACGGAACTGATTTAGAAATGGAACTTTGCACAGGAAAGGAATAAGCGGACATGACACCAGAAATGGTCCTGACGATGATAGTACTGGTCTTTGTCATCGTATTATTCGTGTTGGAATGGGTGCGAGTGGATGTGGTGGGCATTTTAATGATGGTGCTTCTGCCGTTGATCGGACTGATCTCACCGGAAGAGGCGTTTATAGGATTGAGCAGCAACGCGGTGGTTTCCATTATTGCCGTAATCATTATCGGCGCGGGGCTGGACAAGACCGGGGTGATGAACCAGGTCGCCCAGCCGATCATAAAATTCGCCGGCAAAAGTGAAAGCCGCATTATCACCTTAATCAGCGGGACAGTCGGGGTACTCTCCAGCATGCTGCAAAACATCGGCGCCGCCGCCCTGTTCCTGCCCGCGGCGCAGCGTATTGCCAAACGCATGGGGCTGCCGGTTTCCCGCCTTCTGATGCCGATGGGCTTCTGCGCCATCATCGGCGGCACCCTCACCCTGGTCGGCGCCAGCCCCACCATTTTATTAAATGATCTCATGACAGTCGGCGGCAAAGATCTGGAACCCTTCGGGCTGTTCACGCAAACTCCCATCGGCATCTGCCTGCTGGGCTCCGCCATACTCTATTTTATTATATTCGGCCGGTTTATTCTGCCGAGCGGAGGCGGGGATGACGATGGCGGCGTGACCATGTCCCTGATTCAAGCTTACCGGGCCTTTGACAGCATATTTGAAATCCATATCCCGGAAGACGCCGGCCCCGCCTGTCGCCTGGATGAACTGGAACTTCAAAGCAGATTTCTGGTCACCGTGGTGGCCATCAATTACGCCGCTAAAAAAGAAAAGAATTTCGTGCCCCGGAGCTTCAACCTGATCTCGCCGGGAGACGATATCGCGGTGGTGGGCCGCCGGAAAAAGAACGTCAATAAAATGGCCGAAGAACTCGGCTGGGAAATCAAACCCGGGCTGGAGGTGTTCGCGGAAAGTCTTTCACGCACCAACGCCGGCATGGCCGAAACCATCGTCTCCCCGCGCTCGGAGCTAATCGGCAAAACCATGAGTGAAGTTGATTTCAAGGAGCTTTACGGGGTCAACCCCCTGGCCCTGTTCAAAGGCAACCGGATCTATTATTCCGGGCTGACCCATATCCCCCTGCAAATGGGTGACACGCTGTTATTAAAAGGCCCCTGGGAACGATTTCATATCCTGAAGAACCACCCCCAGCCCAGGGCTTTGACCTTTTCCACGCCGCTGGAAGGAGAAATCATGCGGCCCGGCAAGTCGAAGCTGGCCCTTTTCTGGCTGGCCGTCGCCCTCGTCCAGGTTATCTTTCTTAAAACTCAACTGTCCGTGGCCCTGATGTCGGGTGCCCTGGGCATGATTATTACCGGCGTCTTAAAGATCGACGAAGCTTACCGCGCCGTGGACTGGATGACGGTTTTCCTGCTGGCCGGCCTGATCCCACTGGGAATCGCCTTTGAAAAAACCGGCACCGCCGCTTTTATCGCGGAAGGGATCCTGGGATTGCTCGGTGATCCGACGCCGATCGTGCTGCTGGCAGTGGTGGGCCTGATGACCTCCTTTTTCACCCTGGTTATTTCCAACGTCGGGGCGGCCGTCCTGCTGGTGCCCCTGTGCATGAATATGGCCCTGATGGCCGGCGGCGATCCGAGGATGGCCGCCCTGGTGGTGGGGCTGTCCGCCTCCAACACCTTTGTCCTGCCGACCCACCAGGTCAACGCCCTGATCATGCGTCCCGG
>JBKHHL010000065.1:0-13360 GCA_046539175.1 Desulfosudaceae bacterium | reverse complement strand
CGGCCTCCGCCGGGGTGACGCAATAAGGGAAATCCCGACTTTTTACGAGACCGTCTTAATTGATGGCTTCGTGAAAAGTTCAATTTAATTGATTCTAACATTTTTTCAGATGACGGCAAGTGGGCTGGCCATTTTTTACGAGATCATCTTTTATGAATACAGGGACTTTTCAGGTAATCATGACAGTCGAAGAGGGGTTATCCGGGCAGCCCCTTGCCGGCGAGGCTGTCCGGATAACTTCCGCCTGAAGGTTTCCTTCCGGGCAGGCGTCGTCAATACTGCTGCGGCGAGGCTACGCTTCGGGGCACCCCCTCATAAGGAGTTCTGCGGGTGGATTTCAGGGTTTTGGGGTCCCGCAGTGTTTTTAATATCTCAATGCTTTCCTTCATCCCCCGGAGATGCCTGGCCATGCCAACCGCCATGCCGGTTATGTTGGCCATAGCCTGGATAAAATTGACATCTTCCAGCGTGAATTCCCAGGGTTCGGCGGTATATATCCGTAAGGCGCCGATGACGCGAGTGCCGGTAACGACGGGAACGGAAAGCAGGGAGGCGATTCCTTCGGCCCGGGCGGCCTCGGGATACTGCAGCCGGGGATCGTCCGAAACATCGGAAATCGCGATGGGGCCTTCCTCCAGAGAGTCGGCAATAGACTTCAGGGCGCTCAGCGGACCCTTGTCGATATATTCCCGGCTGAGGCCGTGGGAAGCCGCCACTTCAAGCTCATTGGTGTTGCGATTGATGAGAAACAAGGTGCAGCCCTTCACGTCCAGGGCTGTTTTAATGCTTTCAACCGTCATCAAGACCACTTCTTCCGGTTCCCGGGAATGGGAAATGGCATTGGTGACTTTAAGCAAAGTATCGTAATTGAAGAGTCGTTTTTTCATGGTTTCCCCCTCTTTCTAAAGAGATCGCAAAGTATTTCTTCTTCGTGAATTGCTGTTTTTGAGATCATAAACACGAGGCCGGGTTTATTTTAACGGGTCGGCTTCCGTCAGAACAGGGTTCCTCCGGAAGCCTTGGTAAGCACAGTTTGAGCGGCATGACGTTTCTCCTCAGGGGAAAATTATGATCAGACTTAGATCAGGAGCATTTCAGGCCCGGGCTGTGGTTGATAGCCGAAGCAGGGAACGGTGGCGGGTGTTAGTGGTCCGGAGCGCCTGATATTAAAATTATATCACCCTGATAATGACAAAACAAATTTTTTTAACAAAAATACCCGATTTTTTATAACCTGATCAGGCGCCGGGACTGGTCCGGGACCTGAATGCGCCCTCTGGTCGGAACCTGGATTGATATTCAGGAGTGGTCCTGCTATATAGTACCAGTAAAGAATGATGGCTTCGTAAAAAGTCCAATTGCCGCATGGCGGCCGGCTGCGTTGCAGCGTTTTTCTCGGAATTTCACGTACTGCTAAGTACGCTGCATTCCTCGAAAAACTCTGCGCCTTGATCTTGAACTTTTTACTTTGCCGTCCCAATTTGGACTTTTTACGAGACCGTCAAGAATGATGGCTTCGTAAAAAGTCTTTACTCGTCATTCCGGCGAAGGCCGGAATCCAGAACTATTTGATTTTACTGGATCCCGTCCTCAGCCAGGACAGGCCCCGGCCTCCGCCGGGGTGACGAAATATCCGCCGGGGTGACGAAATATGGTAAATCACGACTTTACCAAGCCGTCAGGAATTAAGGCAGGACCTTGTCCGGTAAAAAATTTTTTGACCGGCCTGTTTCCAGAATAAAATTTATTGTCCGGGGAGATCCACCATGATTAACGGGAAAAAAAGTCGGTCGCTGTTTTTCGGGATTCTGCTCCTGGCGGGGGCCGCGCATCTTTGCGGCTGCCACTATATCTTCAAAGCGATAATCCACGGCACGCCCAATATTGATGATCTGGATATTTTCCCTTACCGGACCGTCAGGGCCGCGCCTGAGCCCCGTCCCTGGCCCCGGGCTGATGATTATAACACCGCCGTTCTTGATCCGGAACTCCGGGACACCCTGGAAGATTACGGCACGGTCGCTTTCCTGGTACTCAAGGGCGGTAAAATACAGTACGAAGAGTACTGGGGCGGTTACGGGCCGGAGGTCAATTCCAACTCTTTTTCCGCGGCCAAATCCATCGTCAGCATCCTGGTGGGCCAGGCCCTGGACCAGGGATATATCGACAGCCTGGACCAGCCGGTGGGTGATTTTCTGCCGGAATTCGCCACCGGCCGGAAAAAAGAGATCTCCATCCGGGATGTGCTGCGCATGGCCTCGGGGCTGAATTTTGACGAGGCCTATAACGAACCCATCAGCCACACCACCGACGCTTACTACGGCAAAAACCTGCGGCGGCTGATCAACTCCCTGGAGGTGGTCGAAGACCCCGGCACGGTGTATTATTACCGTTCCGGCGACACTATGCTGCTGGGCATGGTCCTGGAGGCGGCCACCGGGATGAGCCTCAGCGATTTTGCCGAAAAAAATTTGTGGCAGCCCCTGGGTGCGGTTGGTGACGCCCAGTGGAGCCTGGACCGAACCGGCGGCCTGGAAAAGGCTTATTGCTGTTTTTATTCCAACGCCCGGGACTTCGCCCGGATCGGCTATCTCTACCTCAACCACGGCCGGGTCAACGGCCGGCAACTCGTCCCGGAAAATTATGTCAAAGCGTCACTGGAGCCCATCAGGTTGCCGAATAGAAAGGGCGAAACAGTGGATTATTACGGTTACCAGTGGTGGCTGTACAATTTTTCGGAGACGCCCGTTTACTATGCCCGCGGCATTCTGGGGCAATACATTTTCGTGATTCCGGACAAGGATATGGTGGTGGTCCGCCTGGGCCATCAGCGCAGCCGGATCCAGGTGGAGCATCATCCCCAGGAAGTCCACACCCTTGTCCGGGGTGTTATGACAACTTTTTAACCCGGCCTGCAACGGTATCCCCCGGCGGTCCACCCCCCGCCGGGGCGCTTTTCCCCGCAAGACGTCTTTTTACAGCACCAGGGCCAGCAACCCGAATAAGAGCATCAGCCCGGCCAGGACCAGGACGAGGTAGAGGGCATTGCCGGTCTGCGCTTTTTTTTGCTGTTCCCGGAGATGTTCTACCTGGAGGTCGCTCAAGCCGGCGCAGTGGGGACAGGAGTCGGCGTTTTTGTCATGGGTGAGGCCGCACCTCGGGCATATCTTCCGGTTACGCGATTCTTTCAACTGTTGCCGCAGCAGAAAGGCTCTGGCGATTAAGCTCATGACACCCCCTCCGGCAAGCGCCTTGCCGCACGGTCTCATGGTCAATGGTTCTGCCGCGGCCATTTTTTGAACTGGCCGCCCGACTGAATCTGCGAGCCATGGTAGCGGAATTTGTCCGGACGGGCAATGTTTTTTCGGTTTTCTCCGGCACAGCGGTAAAATCGTCCTTTCTTGCCACCGGGCTGCAGGCATGATATATATTGATGCTGTGACTCGCCTTTCAGGCGGCTGCCAGCCAGCCCCTCATGCCATCATAACCCGGGAGCCAGAATCATGCCGGACAAACAACCAACGGCCGGATCCAGCGGAAAATCCAACGGTAATACCGTCTACCTCATCGACGGCACCGCCTATATCCATCGCGGCTATCACGCCGTGCGCAGCCTGTCCAATTCGCGGGGCCTGCCCACCAACGCCGCCTACAGTTTCACCCGTATGCTGATGAAGTTCATGGAGGAGCGGCAGGCCCGATACGCCGTGGTCCTGTTCGACGCCCGGGGACCCACCTTCCGGCACGAATTATACGAGGAGTACAAGGCCAACCGGGCGGCCATGCCCGAGGACATGGCCGTGCAGATTCCCTACATCAAGCGGATCGTGGAGGGATTCCGTATTCCCATGCTGGAGATGGAGGGCTACGAGGCCGACGACCTTATCGGCACCCTGGCTGAAAAAGCGGTTCAGGACGGGCTGGAGGCGGTCATCGTTTCCGGGGACAAGGATTTCGCCCAGCTGGTCAGCGATCATATTACTATCTGGGACCCCATGAAAGAGGTGGTCATCGACCCGCCGGCCGTGCGGGAGAAGTACGGGCTGGAACCGGCCCAGATGATCGACGTCATGGCCCTGGCCGGGGACAGCGCCGACAATATTCCCGGTGTGCCGGGCATCGGCGAAAAGACCGCCCTGACCCTGATCCGGGAGTTCGGTTCCCTGGACGAGGTTTACCGGCAGGTGGACACCATCACCAAAAAGAAGCAGAAGGAAAACCTGCTCAACCACCGCGACCAGGCCTATCTCAGCCGGCAACTGGTGGTCATCGACAGCCAGGTCCCGGTTGATTACGAGGTAACCCGTTTTACCGTGGCCGAGCCGGATCATAACACCCTGTCGGATTTGTTCGGGGAACTGGAATTTGCCGCCCTGCAAAAGGCTTTTCCCCGGGAGAGCGATCTGGCCGATAAAAACTACCGGGCCGTTTTGGAGACGGCTGATCTGGACGAGCTGGTCGGGCGGCTGGAGCAGGCCGATTGTTTCGCCTTTGACACCGAAACCACCGGAACCAACCCCATGCGGGCCGAACTGGTGGGAATCTCGATCTCCCTGGCAGCGGACGAGGCTGTTTACATCCCGGTAGGCCATGTCTATGAGGGGGCGCCGGAGCAGCTCGACTCCCGAATCGTTCTGGACCGGCTGCGGCCGGTGCTGACCAACGAGCGGATCCTGAAGATCGGCCAGAACATCAAGTATGACTGGACCATCCTGGCCCGGAGCGGCCTGGGTCTCCGGGGGCCGGTTTTCGATACCATGGTGGCGGCTTACCTGCTCAACCCTTCCCGGCGGGGCTACGGTCTGGATCAATTGGCCCTGGATTTTTTCGATCACCGCATGATTTCTTACCAGGAAGTTACCGGCAGCGGTAAAAAGGCCAGGTGCTTTTCCGAGGTGGCCGTGGAAGAAGCTCTGCCCTATGCCGCCGAGGACGCCGACCTGACCTTCTGCCTCTATGAAAAGCTGGCCGGGGAACTGGACCGGGCCGGGCTGCGCCGGCTGTTCGATGGTATCGAGATGCCCCTGGTGCCGGTTCTCCAGGCCATGGAAAAGCGGGGGGTGGCCGTGGACAAAGAAGCTCTGCACGAGCTGTCCCAATTGTTCGAAGGCCAGCTGGAGGAGATGGAAAAACAGATCTACGGGCTGGCCGGGGAAGAGTTCAACATCAACTCCCCCCGGCAGCTGGGCCGCATCCTGTTTGAAAAGCTGGGCCTGCCCACCCAGAAAAAGACCAAGAAAAAGACCGGCTATTCCACCGACGCCGACGTGCTGACCACCCTGGCGGCGCACCATGAACTGCCGGCCGTGCTCCTGCGCCACCGCACTATTTCCAAGCTGAAATCGACCTATGCCGACGCCCTGTTTGACCTCATCAATCCCGAAACCGGCCGCATCCACACCTCTTTTAACCAGACCGCCACCACCACCGGCCGGCTCAGCAGCACCGATCCCAACCTGCAGAACATTCCCATCCGCACCGAGGAGGGCCGCCGCATCCGGGAGGCCTTCGTGCCCCGGGCCGGCTGGACCTTTGTAGCCGCCGATTATTCCCAGATTGAACTGCGTATTCTGGCCCATTATTCGGGTGATCCCATTCTCATCGAGGCCTTCGCCAACGACGAGGATATCCATACCCGCACGGCCAGCGAAGTTTTCCAGGTGTTTCCGGAGATGATTACCGACGATGTCCGGCGCCAGGCCAAGGCCATCAATTTCGGCATTGTTTACGGCATCAGTCCCTACGGTCTGGCCCGGGACCTGGGCATCAGCCAGAAAATGGCCAAAAATTACATGGACGGCTATTTCGCCCGCTACCAGCAGGTCAAGGCCTTCATGGACCAGGCCATTGAGGATGCCCGCGCCACCAAAAAGACCCGGACCCTGTTTGACCGGGTGCGCTACCTGCCGGATATTGACAGTTCCAACCGGACTGTGCGCGGGTTTGCCGAGCGGGCCGCCATAAATACGCCTATCCAGGGCACGGCCGCGGACATTATCAAGCTGGCCATGATCGAGGTGGAAAGCAAACTGCGCCAGGAGGATCTGGCCGCGGTCATGCTGTTGTCGGTGCATGATGAGGTGGTGCTGGAAAGCCCGCCCCAAGAGGTGGACAAGGTCACCAGCCTGCTGACGGAGACCATGGAAAATATCTGCGACCTGGCGGTGCGGCTGAAGGTCAACGTCGCCACCGGGCCCAATTGGGCCGCCGCCCATTGACGACGCCGGGAAAAGGCCGGCTACGGCGTTGCAAATTTTTTTCAGACACTCAATATACTTCAGTATTATTTCGCGCCTGAAAAAAATTTGCGCCTTGTATCCGTCTCTTTTCCCGACGTCGTCGGATAAAAACGAAAAATGGGCAGGCCCCCTCAGAATTTCACGTACGAAAGTACGCTGCATTCTTCGGGGCCCTGTCCGCCTTGATCTTGGGCCCGGGGCGCCGCCATCGAGACCAGCCGGGGTTGGCGGATACGTCTTTGAAAAAATTTGCGCCTTGTATCCGTCTCTTTTCCCGACGTCGTCCGTCCCCACCCTCTTACTGGTGAACGCCTGTCCGCCGGCATGTCATTCCGAGGAGCGCAGCGACGCGGGCATCTTGTTCATTATCCCCGTTTGGTCTGATTTATATTTTTCCCGTCGGGCCGGGGAAATGATATAATATAATAGAAGTACCGGCCGGAATTCATGCCCGGCCATCAGCCCGTTCGTCTGGTTTCTGTCTCACCGTCGACAAGGAACATCCGGCAGGTCACCCGGCCGCCAAGCCGTCAGGAGGCAATCATGGAACTCAAGAAGCTCAGCGACTATAAGTGGGAAATCCCCCGTACCGGCCAGATGCGGGTGCCGGGCATCATTTTTACCAGCGCCGCTCTGTCGGGCGGGGCGCCCCGGGAAGAGGCCTTTCAGCAGGTGGCCAACGTGGCTACTTTGCCGGGCATTATCCGGGCTTCCCTGGCCATGCCGGACATCCACTGGGGCTATGGCTTTCCCATCGGCGGGGTGGCCGCCTTTGACCTGGACGAAGGTGTTATCTCGCCGGGCGGGGTGGGCTATGACATTAATTGCGGGGTCCGCCTGGCCGCCGGCCGGCTGGAAGCCGAAGAAGTCCGGGCCCGGGCCGACGAACTGGCCGACGCTCTGCTGGCGGCTATCCCCTGCGGGGTGGGCTCCAGCGGCAAGCTGAAACTATCCTATGCCGAGGAGCGCCGGGCCCTGGCCGGAGGCGCGCCCTGGGCTGTCAAGCGCGGCCTGGGCGAGGAAGACGACCTTGACCGCACTGAGGACGGCGGCTGCATGGCGGGAGCCGATCCGGCCGCGGTCAGCGACCGGGCCCTGGAGCGGGGTAAGAAGCAGCTGGGTACCCTGGGCTCGGGCAACCATTTCCTGGAAGTGGGCCAGGTGGAGGAAGTCTTTGATGAAACCGGCGCCCGGCGGATGGGTTTGTCCGACGGCCAGGTGACCCTGATGCTGCACAGCGGTTCGCGGGGCCTGGGACACCAGGTCTGCGACGATTATCTGGCCGTCATGGCCAAGGCGGCCCACAAATCCCGGATTGAGCTGGTGGATCGTCAACTGGCCTGCGCCCCGATAAACTCTTCGGCCGGCCGCCGCTATTTCGGGGCCCTGGCCTGCGCCGCCAACTTCGCCTGGATCAACCGGCAGGTGCTGTTGCACGAGGCCCGGCAGGTGTTTTCCCGGGTGTTTGGAAAAAGCCCGGCCGAGGTGGGGCTGCGCATGGTTTATGACGTCTGCCATAACATCGCCAAGCAGGAGGAGCACCTGGTGGAGGGACAGAAGCGAATGGTCTGCGTCCACCGCAAGGGCGCCACCCGGGCGCTCCCGGCGGGGCATCCCCTGGTCTGCCGGGACTACCGGGAGGTGGGTCAGCCGGTACTGATTCCCGGGGACATGGGCACCTGTTCCTATGTGCTGGTGGGTGGCCGGGCGGCTCTGACCGAAACTTTCGGTTCCACCTGTCACGGTGCCGGCCGGGTCATGAGCCGCACGGCCGCCAGAAAATCGGCCCGGGGCCGGTCGCTGTTTGATGAGATGCGGAAGCAGGGGGTGACCCTGCGCTGCGCCGGGAAAGCCACCGCCGCCGAGGAGATGCCCGAGGCGTATAAGGATGTGGAAGCCGTGGTGGAAGTGGCTCACCAGGCCGGGATTTCCACCAGGGTGGCCCGGATTCGGCCGTTGATCGTGGTCAAGGGCTGAGCCTCTTGCCGGGGGTGGGTCTGCTTGCCGCCGGAGAGGACGGGCAGGCAGTCGAGATGACCCTGGAACAAGCCTGGAGAAAGATTTTCGCGGGAAGAGCGATTCCGGCAAAAAGCACCATATATTGAATTTTTTTATTGACAGGTCACAATATATTGCGATAGGGTCAAAAACATTCCAGAGACGAAATTCTATTTTCAGATGTTTTTTAGTCGGGTTAATTATGGTGGGTCAGGATGGCGTGTCTACCGTATAGGGTTTTTATTTGTGTTGTCGCCACTCGGATTTCTTATCAGGCGTACGGTTAAAGGAGGCCCCAATTGTTTGAAAATATCCAGAAGCGGGACGGCAGAGTGTGCGGGTTTGATCCCCGCAAGATCACCGAAGCTATTGCCAAGGCGGGTAAGGCGACCGAAGAGTTTGACGAGCGGGAAGCCAGAAAGCTGACGCTGAAGGTGTTGACCCTGGCCAGCCAGATGGGCCTGGGGCCCGTTCCCGAAGTGGAAGAGATCCAGGATATAGTGGAACGCGTGCTGCTGGATTCCCCCTTTCACAGAAGTGCCAAAGCCTATATCCTTTACCGCGAACAGCACGCCCAGATCCGTCAGATAGCCACCCGGGCCAGCGTTGAGCTGGTGGAAAGCTACATTGACAACATGGACTGGAAGATCAAAGAGAACAGCAACATGAGCTATTCTCTCCAGGGGCTGAACAACTATATCTCCTCGGACGTGACGGCCGAGTACTGGCTCAACCGTGTCTATCCCCCGGAAGTACGGCGGGCCCATAAAAGCGGGGATATCCATATCCACGACCTGAGCCTGCTGTCCGTGTATTGCGTCGGCTGGGACTTGCAGGACCTGCTGCTGCAGGGGTTCAAGGGCGTCAAGGGCAAGGTGGAAAGTTCTCCTCCCAAGCATTTCCGGTCGGCCCTGGGACAGGTCGTCAATTTCTTTTATACCCTTCAGGGTGAAGCTGCCGGCGCCCAGGCCATCTCCAATTTCGACACTCTGCTGGCTCCCTTTGTCCGGCATGATAACCTGAAATACGACAGCGTCAAGCAGGCCCTGCAGGAGTTCGTTTTCAATATCAACATCCCCACCCGGGTCGGTTTTCAGACTCCCTTTACCAACATCACCATGGATCTGAAGGTGCCCGGCACTTTGCGGGATTCGCCGGTGATTATCGGTGGCCGGTACATTGAGGATGAAACTTACGGAGAATTCCAGGAAGAAATGGACCTGATCAACCGGGCTTTTGCCGATGTCATGATGGAAGGCGACGCCAAGGGCCGGGTGTTTACCTTTCCCATTCCCACCTATAATATCACCGCCGATTTTGACTGGGACAATCCCAACCTGGACTCGGTCTGGCGCATGACCGCCCGTTACGGTATTCCTTATTTTTCCAATTTTATCAATTCCGACATGTCGCCCGAAGACGCCCGCTCCATGTGCTGCCGGCTGCGCCTGGACAACCGGGAACTGGCCAAGCGCGGCGGCGGCCTGTTCGGCGCCAATCCCCTGACCGGCTCCATCGGAGTGGTTACCATTAATCTGCCGCGAATCGGTTATCAGGCCGTTACTCGCGAGGCTTTTTTCAAAACTTTGTCCGAAATGGTAGACATTGCCAAGGACAGCCTGGTCATTAAACGGAAAATTCTGGAAAATTTTACTGAAAACAACTTATATCCCTACGCCAAGTTCTATCTCAAAAAGATCAAGGAGCAGACCGATCGGTACTGGAAGAATCATTTTTCCACCATCGGGCTGGTCGGCATGAACGAGGCCTGCCTGAATTTTATCGGCCATGATATCGGCAGCAGCGAAGGCCAGGCTTTTGCCGTGGAGGTGATGGACTATCTGCGCGATCTGCTTTCCCAGATACAGGAAGAGACCGGTGAAATATTTAATCTGGAGGCTACCCCGGCTGAAGGCACGGTTTACCGTCTGGCCATGCTGGATAAAAACCGGGCTAAGGACATTATCTGCGCCAATGAAGAGGGCTATCGCCAGCGGGAGGAAGCCCCTTTTTATACCAATTCTACCCAGTTGCCGGTTAATTATACCGATGATATTTTCGAGTCACTGACTCTCCAGGATGATCTGCAAACCAAATATACCGGCGGTACGGTTTTCCACGCTTTTCTTGGCGAGCAGATTGAAGACATTTCCGGGGCCAAGTCCTTGATTAAAAAGATCGCTGAAAATTTTCACCTGCCTTACTTCACCCTCTCTCCCACTTTCAGCGTCTGCCCGGAACACGGTTACCTCAATGGTGAAGAGCCGGCCTGCCCCGTCTGTGGCAGTGAAACCGAGGTCTATTCCAGGGTAGTCGGTTATTTACGGCCGGTTTCCCAGTGGAATGACGGCAAACAGGCGGAATATGCCATGCGCAAGACATTTGACGCGGGACTTGGAGAAGGAACCCCGGTGGCGCGACCGGTTCCGGTGGAAGCGGGCAAGGAAAGTCTTAATGAAAAGAAGGCCGCCCAGGTCCGATAGCCCGGATATTTCACGAGTTGATTTGATATTCCGCCCGTCTCAAATGACAATTTGTATTTTGAGAAGCAGGCCGGAAAGCATGACCACATTTTGAACTATTGAAATAAAACAGCATTATGGTTATCGGGGGAGTGCAAAAATTATCGGTGATTGATTTTCCCGGTAAAGTCAGTTGCGTTATCTTCTGCGCCGGCTGTAATTTTCATTGTCCTTATTGCCATAATCCCGATCTGATTCCGGCCGATATCTCACCCCGGCTCGCCTGGGACGATTTTAATGATTTTCTGGACAAGCGGCGGGGTTTTCTGGACGGGGTGGTTATCAGCGGCGGAGAGCCCTGCCTGCACGAAGACCTGGATGACCTTTGCGACAGTATCAAGCAAAGGGGCATGTCCGTTAAGCTGGATACCAACGGCAGTCGGCCGGAGGTTCTCGAGCGGCTGCTGAGCAAGGGGCGGGTCGACTACCTGGCCATGGACGTCAAGACCGTTCCGGAAAAATATCCTTCGCTGCTGGCCGGCGGTCAGTTTGATCCGGCCAAAATACGGTCCGCCATCAATCTTGTCAAGGAATCCGGTCTTGATTATGAGTTTCGCACCACCTGTGTTCGGCCTTTTGTGGACGATACCGTCATGCCCGGTATAATTGAGCTGGTCAAAGGTGCCCCGCTGTATGTCCTGCAGCATTGCCGCCTGGAACAGGTTCTTTCCCCGGATTTTTTTGATAATAAGGCCGAGTTGTCGCGACAGGAGCTGGAGGGATTCCAATCCCTGGCCTCCGGTCAGGTCGGCTGCTGCCAGATACGATAACCCGGGGAAGACAGGACAGACCATGACATCATCCATTGCCGCCAACCCTGAAGCCGCCCGGGAACGCCTGATTTTCGCCCTGGACGTGCCGGACCGGGAAACAGCCGCCGGTTATATCCGCGCCCTCAGCGGTCGGGTGGGATTGTTCAAGTTGGGGCTGGAGCTGTTTATCCGGGAGGGCCGGGTTATTATCGATGATATCCGGGAGCAGGGGGGGGCCGGGGTCTTCCTGGATCTGAAACTGCACGATATCCCTGCTACTGTTTTCCGGGCCATGAGCAATATCGCCGTCCTGGGAGTTGATTTTACCACCGTTCATTGCGCCGGCCAGGCCGATATGCTGAAGGCGGCCGTGGAGGCCGCCGCCGGACGGGTGCGCCTGCTGGGAGTTACCGTTTTGACCAGCGTTTCCGCCGGCGATGTTCGTTCGGCCGGCTTCGCGGAGCCGTTCGCTTCCGATGTCGGCCGGCTGGTGCTGAAGCGGGCCGGAGAAGCCGCCCACCATGGTTTGGCCGGCGTGGTCTGCTCCGCGGCCGAAGCCCCCCTGATCAAGCAGAAATGTGGTGCCGGCTTTTTGGCCGTTACTCCGGGCATCAGATCGGAGGCAGACCGGATGGTCGCCGATGATCAGCAGCGGGTGATTACGCCCGCCCGGGCCGTCCGGAACGGCGCCGACTACCTGGTGGTGGGCCGGCCCATTCGGGACGCCGCCGATCCCGCCGCCGCCGCCGCGTCCATCTGCCGGGAAATGGTCGCGGCCGGGTCAGATTCGTAGGTGCTCAAGCCGGCCTGGCGGTATGCCCATCATGCTGACCTGCTTTTTTTCTTCCTTCCCCTTGATGGTCACGGTCGCCGGCTTGTCATCGGGCGCCTTGCCGTATCCCACGCAGATCCCCGCCGCCAGCATAATTTCCCCCTCGTTGGGCTGCCCGATCAAAAGGCAGGTGGGGCCGGGATAATCGCGGGCTTTTAAATACAAAACCGGCCCGGTCGGGGCGTGCTCTTCCAGCTGCTGGTTATCTTCCCTGGTCCGGCCCACGATCAGCCGGGTTGCTTCGGAAATCCGGAAGTGCCGGCCATACCGCAGCAGGACCAGGTCGCCCCGGGTGCAGTCTTCCTGGTGGTCGAAAAGGTCCCGTAAGCGGAGGGAAAAACTTTTGTCGGTCAAGAGGCAGCCTCCGCCCGGCGAAGGATAATCCCGGAGATTGTGTTCTTCGGCCAGGGCCATCTGGGCTTTGCGGGAGCGTCCGGAAAAGTCAAGCAGCCGGTCCCGGTCGACCAGTCCGGTCCGCTCCGGGATCGTCTCCGGCAGGAGGCGGGCGCTGAGCGGCCGCAGCAGGTAGCCCTCGATACCCGATTGTTTTTCCACGTAACGCAGAGAGGGCTTAGTCTGTGACATGGGCCGCTGCCCCACTACCTCGCCGCTGAAGATAAAATCGAATCCCTGTTCGGCCATGATTCTCCCGGCTATATTGGCCATCAAGCCGTGGCAGTCCAGGCAAGGGTTCATGTGCTGACCGTAACCGCAGGGGGGATTTTTCAGCATGGGCAGGTATTCGGCGGTGATGTCGCGGACGGTGATGGGAATCCCCAGCTGTTCGGCCGCCTGCCGCGACTTGTCCGCGGAGAAAAAGGGGGTCTCCAGGCAGAGCCATTCCACCCGGATGTCCTGTTGCTGAAGGACGATCGCCGCCAGCATGCTGTCCAGGCCACCGGAAGTCAGCCCCAGGGCAGCCGGTTTGGGGGATGAAGTTGTTGTCATCATGTGATCATGTTTTGATGGCTTCGTAAAAAGCCGGGATTTTCCTTATCGCGTCACCCCGGCGGAGGC
>JBKHHL010000220.1:0-3335 GCA_046539175.1 Desulfosudaceae bacterium | reverse complement strand
TATCTAATCAGGTTGAAAATGTAAAGGAAAAACCAGAACATCGCCTTACAGACCCCTGGTATCATAATTTGTTGAAATGCTTTTTACGAAAATGTGGATTGGAAAATCTCCTGAAAGTCATCAAAAGAAGATGTGGCACAAAACCCGCGCGTCTGTTTTTTTCCAGCGGCGGGTTCTGTTCCAGGTCAGTTCCAGGGAGATATGGGTGTTTTTTGATATTCTGAAATTATTGTTAAAACCGGTTGAATATGCCTGGTGATCGTCTCCCGCCACAAACCACATGGCTTCGCCGAAAAGATGGCTCTGCCAGAAGGAAGCCGGAGCCTTAATAACGCCGCAGGTCACCCCGCCTCTTTCATCGGAATAATAGCCTTTGTACAGTCCGAAGACACCGCTGATGGCAAAAGAAAGGCCGTTGACATTATCCACGCGGGCCGTGTAATTGACGGCGTCGGCCAGGCGTTTGCTGTAATAATCGGTGTTAATGGCGAGCAGGGTATGGCCGAACATGGAGGCCGGATTGTTCATGTAGTAAGTCGGGAAAACCAGGCTGGCGAAGCGGGGCTCAATCGCGTCTATTTCCGGGAGGGCCAATCGGGCACATCGTAGCAAGAAACGGGGGGGGAAAGGGCTGGTACAGCGGTTTGTCAGCTGAACGCGGTCCCAGCCCCTTGTTTTTGTTGGTGCCGGAGGTCGGAGTCGAACCGACACGGAGTTGCCCCCGGAGGATTTTGAGTCCTCTGCGTCTACCAGTTTCACCACTCCGGCGTAAAATCAGAATAATAAAAAATTTAAAGAGCCTTGTCAATACTCCTGAAAGGTTCATTTTTCAGTTACCATGAATGACAGCCAGCAATTCCTCAGCTCCAATGGCGCCTTCCCGCAATATCCGGGGAGGGGACACGCTGACATCCACGATGGTGGAGCCGGTGCCGCCTTTAAGGGGGCCGGCGTCAAGAATCAGGTCCGGGCGTTCGCGCATCGTCTGGGTGATTCTCTCTGCCCGGCTGATTCCCGGTTGTCCCGAGATATTGGCACTGGTCCCGGTGATCGGGCCGTGGCAGGCGTTAAGCAGGGCGCGCGCCACGGGATGGGCCGGTATCCTGAGAGCGATGGTGCCGTCGGCCGCTGGCAGGTGGTCGGGCAGGCCGGGTTTGGCTTTAAGTATCAGGGTAACCATCCCCGGCCAAAAGCGATCCATAACGCGTTCGGCCGCGTCCGGAACTGCTGCCGCCATTTCGGTCAGGTTATGGCGTTCCCGGATCAACAGCAGAATGGGTTTGTCTGCCGGGCGCTTCTTAAGCAGGCGGATTCGATCCGCGGTCGATCGGTTAAAGGCGTCCCCGGCCAGGCCGTAAAGAGTCGTGGTGGGAAAAGCCACTATTCCGCCGCCGCCAATGACTCGGGCGGCCTCGGTAATTATTGAGGGCTCCGGCCAGGCTGAATCAACTTTCCGAATATTATTGTCGCATGCCATTGAGCTGTTCCGCTTTTTGCTCAACTTCGGCCATCATTTCTTTTTTATGATTTTCCAGCCGCCGGGCCAGATCATGGTCGGAGACAGCCAGGATCTGTACCGCCAGCATGCCGGCGTTTTTGGCCCCGGGTTTACCGACCGCCACGGTCGCCACCGGAACACCCGGGGGCATCTGCACCGTTGCCAGCAGAGCGTCCAGGCCATTCAGCGGCGAGGCATCCAGGGGGACTCCGATAACCGGCAGGGTCGTCTGGGCGGCCATGGCTCCGGCCAGGTGCGCCGCCATGCCGGCCCCGGCGATTATCACCCGGATACCGCGCTTCCTGGCGCCGGCGGCAAAGGCGGCCGCTCTCTCCGGAGTGCGGTGAGCCGAGGCGATAGTCATTTCAAAGGGAACGCCGAATTTTTTTAAAATGCCGGCCGCTTCCTTCATGACTACGAGGTCGGAATCGCTGCCCATGATGATCCCCACCTGAGGAAAGGAGGTCTCCTTGTGAAGAGCTTTATTGCCGATATCCGTGCGATAGAAGACTCCATCCCACGAAATTCTGGACACCGCGGCATAAGCCCGGCTGATCGCCTTTTCAATAGTATCCCCCAGGGCTGTAACCCCCAGCACGCGCCCGCCGTCCGTCAGTATCTGTTTGCCTTTAGCCCGGGTGCCGGCATGGAAAGTCATCAGGTCTTTCATGCGGTTGACGTTCTTTAAACCGCTGATGGCCATTCCTTTTTTGTAGGAGCCGGGATAACCTCCGGCAGTCATGACCACGCAGATCGCCGGCCGGTTATCTATATCCAGCGACATTTCATGGAGAGTGCCGTCGCAGACCGCTTCCATAATGGGAACGATATCGCTTTTCAGGCGCATCATCAGCGGCTGAGTTTCGGGATCGCCGAAACGGACGTTAAATTCCAGAACCCGGACGCTGTCCTTATCGACCATTAAACCGGCATACAGCACTCCCTGGTAGCGAATGCCTTCGGCCGCCAGGGCGCGTATGGTCGCCGTCATGACCGTGTCCATGATTTTCTGATGGAGATATTCATCCACGACCGGGGCCGGTGAATAGGCCCCCATACCGCCGGTGTTGGGGCCCTGGTCACCGTCATAAGCCGCTTTGTGGTCCTGGGAGGAAGGTAAAGGCAGGATCGTCTCGCCATCGGTAAAAGCCAGAAAAGAGACCTCTTCTCCCCTCAGGCGTTTTTCAATAACCACGCGGGAGCCGGCTTCGCCGAAGATCCGGTCTTTCATGATCTGTTTCAGGGCCTCCAGCGCCTGTTTTTCGCTACTGCAGACGAAGACCCCTTTCCCGGACGCCAGCCCGTCGGCCTTGACCACTAGCTCGTCTCCATTTTCCCTGATATAAGCCGCGGCCTTTTCAAATTTGTCAAAGGATTTTCCATTGGCCGTGGGTATGCCATACTTGGTCATAATGTTTTTGGCAAAAGCCTTGCTGGTTTCGAGTCGGGCGGCTTCGGCCGAAGCGCCGAAAATTTTCAATCCTTCGGCCTGAAAACGATCGACCAGGCCCAGGGCAAGGGGCATTTCCGGGCCTACCACCGTTAAGTCAACGGCTTCTTCCAGTGCGAATTCAAGCAGGCCGTCGATATCTTCCACTTTAATGGGCACGCACCTTGCCAGCGAAGCGATGCCGGCGTTGCCGGGGGCGCAATATATTGTGTTAACTTTTGGGCTGCGGGCTATTTTCCAGATCAGGCTGTGTTCGCGACCACCGCTACCGACTACCAGGACTTTCATAACCACTCCTTCTCCTAAACTGAACGTTTTTGACTTTTCATCATTTGACGTTTTCGTAAAAAGTCGAGATTTCCCTTATTGCGTCACCCCGGCGGAGGC
>JBKHHL010000007.1:0-37174 GCA_046539175.1 Desulfosudaceae bacterium | reverse complement strand
TTATAGAATCAGATTGGCTTGTCTTTTGCTCAGCTGGCCCTGAAATCGAACAAAAAAATTCGCGAAATAATTTTAGACGGATTCATCCGCATGATTTTCGCGCCAACCTTCTTTCCTTTCCGCCGGGAGAAAGAAAATGACCAAAAAGAAGAAGACCGATCAAGACGCTCGATCCGGTAAAGATCAAGCGGAACAATCCGACGACTTAAACGATATCATGATGACGACTGACGAGGATATGGAGATCCTCGAGATGACGGAACGAACACTTGTCGCCTCGGATGGTGAAAATGAGGAAACAATTGATTTGGATGACAATGGGGATAAGGCGGCTGACCCAAAGGCTTCTGAAGACGCCCCGCCGGATGATCAGGAACAAAAAATTTCCACGGAAGACGTAATTGAGGCTGGTGATGACGACCCGGATCTGATAGCCGACCTGGAGTTGGAGGTTGGTGATGATTCCGGGGAACCTGTCCAGACGCCACCACCATCTGAACCCGGATCACAGGTTGATGAATATGTTTTTGTGGAACCCGAAAAAGACGAAGACACCCGGACCCCGGAATTGGTTGAAGCGGAAGATATGATAGAACCGGAACCAGAGGAGAATGGCAGCCCGGAATTGGAAGCAGGCGAAGGAGGAAAGTCTTCTCAGGGGAAATCTTTAATAATTATTGCTTCATTAATTTTACTGGTATTGGTTATAGGAACGGCTGCCATAATATTCTTTATCCCGAAACAGTCTGGTCAATCCGGTGCAGCATCATCCGAAAGGGTGAGTCAGCCCATGGACACGCCTCCATCGGAAACCCGCTCCGTATCCAGGGAAATGCCGAGCCAAAAAGACGAACCGGAAACATCTTTGCCGTCCCAGGCCGCGGATCAGCCTGAAGATGGGGCTGCAGATCAGGCTACGGCAACAGCCCCGGTAGTCAAAAAAGAAAATGAACAGGCCATCGCGCCAACCAGTCAGAATGGATCGCATACCCTGCGTGATATAGATGTCCGGGCAAGTGATGAAAATGTCCGGATGCGTATTCTGTCCGACCATCCCACGGCAGAATATACCTTTTTCTCCCTGTCTGATCCGGCCAGGCTGGTTATTGATTTGATGGGCAGCTGGAATAAACCTCCCTTCAGGGAGAAAAAAATGGCTATCGGGTCAATCAGAAAAATACGGCTGGGAGAGCATAAAGATAAACTGCGGATTGTTGTGGATCTCAGTACCCGGCAAGCACCCTCTCCGGATTTTACCACCTCTTCGGAAGGATTGATCATGACGATAGCTGACTGATCGCTGACCCCGTGGCTAAGCTAACCGGGGCTAACCGGGGGCCATACAGCCATTGTTGGGGCGGAAAGTGCCTTGACCGGTGGCTTCCAGAACGGTCCGCCATAGCTTGCTGTGGACATCGACATGTTTGCGTTTGCCTACCGACAGAGCCATGGGGATATGAACAAAGTGGTCGTGCCAATGTCCCACCAGCAGCCGGGTTTTACCGGCCATGCCGGCATGGACCGCGTCTCGTCCCAGAAATCCGCAGAAAACACTATCATTGGGATTGGCCGGCAGGCTTCGGATCATGTAGCTGGGATCAATATATTTCAAGGAAATATCGATATTTTTCCGGTCGAAATAGGCGTTAATCTCGTCTCTGAGAAATAAACCGATATCCTTGAGCCTGATATTCCCCGACGCGTCTCGGCTGGTCTGCTCATCATCGAAAAACTTCTGGCCGGCGCCTTCAGCCACTACTATAACAGCGTGCTTGCGCTGCCGCAACCGGCGCTCCAGGGCGGCCAGCAAGCCGTGGTCGCCGTACAGGTCAAAGTCGATTTCCGGAATCAGGGCGAAATTGACATCCTGGCGGGCCAGGGCGGCCGTGGCCGCGATAAATCCGGAATGCCGGCCCATCAGCTTGATCAGGCCGATACCGTTGGGATAGGCTTCGGCTTCGTTATGGGCGCCGGTTATGGCGTTGGTGGCTACATCCACGGCGGTATCGAACCCGAAAGACCGGGATATAAGGTAGATATCGTTGTCTATGGTCTTGGGGATGCCGACCACACTTATTTTCAGATTACGCCTGGTGATTTCATCGTCAATCAGGGTAGCCGCCATGAGAGTGCCGTCTCCCCCGATCATGAACAGGATCCCGATATTCATCCGTTCCAATGAGTCGACGATTTTTTCAATGTCCTGGGGGCCCCGGGAAGAGCCCAGCATGGACCCGCCCATATTGAGAATATCGCTGACGTTTTCCGGTATCAGCTCAATGATATCATGGCCGTAATCCGGAATAAAACCCTGGAGCCCGTAACGGATACCGTAGATATTACGAACGCCGTACCGAAAGTAAAGCTCCAGGACAATGGCCCGGATAATGTCGTTTAAACCCGGGCATAACCCGCCGCAGGTAACCAGGGCACATCTGACCTTGCTGGGATCGAAATAAATGTTTTTGCGAGGTCCGGATATTTCAAATCCGGCTGGTTTGTCTCCCTCCTCCATTTCCGTGGCGACCGTGTCCGGGTCGAAATTGATAAGAACCCGGTCGCTGTCCCGGGTGAAATCACTTTCCGGGTCAACATTGGCTTCTTTTAATATGGGGGAATCAATTTTGGCCGCTCCCAGGTTCGATATTATAGTGTCAGCTGGTTTCAACGTCATGCTTGGGAATCCTTAAGATTTTTTCATTCAGGCGATTGCCGCCCTAAATTGCTTATTTGCCGTTAAAAGTAAAAGCGCCTTTGCCGAGTATATCATGCAGATGCAGAATACCGCAAAGTTTGCCGCTGGTGTCGATGACGGGCAGGATGGTTATCTCATGTTTTTCCATGAGGTTGAGGGCGTCGTAAACCGGTTCGTCCGATAAAATGGACAGCGGTTGCCGGATCATGACATCATCTATGGTCAATTCGGCCAGGGAGGGCTGCCGGATAATCAGGCGTCTCAAGTCGCCGTCGGTCAGAATTCCGGCTATGGCGCCTTCCGGGTCGGTGACGATAACCGTGCCGAGTTCATGACGGTCCAGGACCTGCAGGGCCTGGATCAGGTCTGTTTTTTCCGGTACCCGGGGGATATTGTCGCCGGTCAGCATTATTTCGGAAATAGACGAAGCCAGCCGCTGTCCCAGGGCACCACCGGGATGATATTTTTGAAAGTCAGTGGCCTTGAATTCTTTTTTATTAATCAGGGCCACGGCCAGGGCGTCACCCATGGCCATGATAGCGGTAGTGCTGGAGGTCGGGGCCAGGCCCAGGGGGCAGGCCTCTTTTTTGACGCCGATATCTATAACCAGGTCGCTTTGTCTGGCCAGGGTGGAAGTCAGGCGACCGGTAAAGGCGATCATGCCGCAGCCAACTTCCCGGATACGGGGAAGCAGGCGATTCAGCTCCTCGGTCTCGCCGCTGTTGGAAATACCCAGAAAAACATCCCGGGAGCGAACCATGCCCAGATCGCCGTGGAGAGCTTCCACCGGATGCAGGAACATGGCCCGGGTGCCGGTGCTGTTGAGGGTCGCCGTGATCTTTTGACCGACTATGCCGGATTTGCCGATACCACTGATGACCAGCCGTCCCTGGGAACGGCAGATCAGTTCAACCGCTTCAGCAAAGTCCTGGTTCACCCGTCGGGCCAGAGCCAGCAGTTCTTCGGCCTCGATTTTTAGAACGTCAACAGCCTGCTGAATAATATCAGCAGTTAGTTTGTCTTGTTCCGTCAATTTTGATGTACTCGCAAAAAGTCCATTTTGGGATGGCAAAGTAAGAAGTTCGAATTTTATTATAACCTGCGCGTTCGGTTTTAAATTATGGTCTCATTTTACTGCTTAATGGCTATTTATCAAGGATAATTTATAGGATAATTTATGGTTCTGGAGAAGTCGTGAGCGGGGTTCTTCTCAGAACTCTGTCTGATTGCCATAAAAAGTTACCCGTTCAGGCCATCAGAATTACTTTCCGCAAGACCCGCTTGTTGTCAGTCGCTTATTGACCGGAAAAGGTCATGATTTTTCGAACCTGGTGGGCGCTGTCGGCCGAGAGCAGGGCCTGGCGGCGTTGCTCCTCCTTGATGATCAGCATCAATTGGGAGACCAGCCTGAGGTACCGATTGTTAGTGTCTTCGGGGTCGGCCGGGGAGCCGGGCAGGCCGATCCCGAAGATCACCCTGACCGGCTTACCGTCAAGGGAGTTCCAGGGAACCGCAACGGAGGTCAGGGCGGTGATAAGAAACATTTCTTTAATATCCGGCCGGGCGGCATGAGGCAGGGCCGCTCCCAGTCCCAGGCCGGTGCTGCCCTGTCCCTCCCGCTGAAGAAGAGCGGTTTTAAAGCCGTCCGGATCACTGACAAGAGAGTTGGCGAAAGCGACTTCTGCCAGTCTGGCCACAATCCGGGCCGGTTTGGTTTCTTGAAGGAAAACGATATTTTTTTCATGTATTAAGCTGGTTATCGGCATGGTTCGTCCTGGCAACAGGCGTTGGCAATAAGAAAGGCGCGGCTGCCGCCGTTAATGCTATTGGTGGCTCTGAAAAGCGGCCCGGGCTTCTGCTTCAATCGCAGCTCGCCTGTCAGCATAACGGGGGGAATAATGAAAAGTACTCAACCGCTTTACTCCGGCCCGGCCGGCTATTTCACCGGCCTGGCGCGCTGTCAGATGTTTTTTGGCGGCGGCCGGTTCCCGGTCTTCTTCCAGAAAATAAGATTCGATAAAGAGGTGATCCGAGCCCCGGGCGAAATCAATGATCCGGCTGATGTTGTCCGGTGTAAAAGCCACGTCCGTAATATAGGTGATGGTCTGTCCGGGCGTGATAACACAAATCCTGTCGGCCAGAAAGCCGAGACTGTAGCTGGTCGGGCCGGTTTCAGCCGGTACCTCAAGGATCGTCTCCCGGGGGCTGTGCTGATACAACATTTTTTTAAATGTTTTCAGCCAGGGACCAGGGGGCAGGTCCAGGGAGGTCAGGGCGTTTTTTTTAATATTGATGTGAAAATGCTCTCGCAGCCGGAATCCCAGGCAGGGAGTTCCATGGTCAAGAATTACGGCCGTTACCGTCAGGCCCGGTTCCTCCAGGAGGACGCCGTTAAAGGCCTGCCTGGAGGGCGGTGCCAGGCAGGCAAAGCGGTCCCGGCAACGGCAGGTCCGGGTGATCAGTTCCCCGGGCCGGACTTCCGTGGCTTTAACGACCAGGCTGTCCGGGTAATTGTCGGCCAGGTTCCAGTTGTAGGCGGTCAGCTTGCCGGTTATGTTGTTCAGAAAGTTTTCCGGGCCATACAGGTGAATGGTTTTGTGGCGTCCCAGTACCAGCCGCAGCAGCCGGTCAAAACCGGCGAAATGGTCCATGTGGGTATGGCTGATAAAAACATGGCTGATTTTGAGCAGTTCACCGGCTGATAAAGATGAAATATCACCCATATCAAAAACCATGGCGCGCTTTTCATGAATGAAATTGATATACAGGCAGGGATCAGAAAAGGGATCGTTGACCAGGACGGGGTGAAATAGGGGACGCATGGTTATGACTATCCCTGGTGTTGATAAAAGCTGTTGCCTTAACTTAAACTGAGATCAGCCTCACAATAAATATTGTTTTATTATTGTAAATAGTTAATGCTGTTTAATTAATGTTTCAGATTAGGGTATGTAGCGTTTGACCTGTTGAAAAATACAACCATAAATTTCTTCGTCCGAACCGTAAATATCAACTGTATCCTTGTGATTAATAACTTTTTCGATAACAAAGGCTGTTACGTAAAGGGCGATTATATTAGGGTTGGTGGTAATCTCCCGGAACGGAGCGACGCTGTAATCCACGTCAAAGTCATCTGACCGGCTCAGGGTATCCAGACATCCGTGAATCATCTCTTCCAGGCTGTTCTGGCTGGCCGTCTCCACGAATTTGTTGTCAACCAGCCGGGACGCTATCGAATTGGCCAGGGCGTCGGCCGTGTCCCGGACCCTGGCAATGGAGCGGCGCCGTTCATGCGCTTTTGAAGATTCAATTTTTGATAATAATTTGGACTCTCCATGGCCCTTGCTGAAGGTTTTTCCCATAATACCGTTTTCCTTTTGTCCCTGAAAATTATATTAAATCAATTAATCCACAGCTCGTTTTTTACCGGCTGGTTAATGTATCGCTACCATAATGTCGGACAATGATTATTGCAAGAAAAAATTTAGGTATAATTGGCTTAACCCGGATATTTCACGAAATATCCGGGTTGAAGTTTTCGTAAAAGTCTCTGGCTCGTCATTCCGGCGAAAGCCGGAATCCAGAACTGTTTACGAAACAATCCGGGTTAAGCGGTTGATGGCGCTATTGCTCTGAAACTATCGGTATATGTCCCGGGCAGTTGACTGTACATTTCCTGTCCCAGGGTCAGGAACTCCTTGTGCCGGGCGGTCAGATCCGTGATTTTTCTGGCCGGTGAACCACCAAAGACAGTTTCTGGAGGAATGACCTGTTTTTTGGGAACCATCGATTGTTCGGCAATAATCGTCCACCGGCCGATCCGGGCATAGTCACAGATCATTGCCTGCATTCCGATCAGGGCGCAGTCTTCAATGGTGGCGTCGTGGATCATGGCCATGTGACCGATGATGACCCGGCTCCCGATCCTGACCTGGTCGGCTTCATGAATAATAACACCTTCTTCCACCGCAGTCTGGGCGCCGATGGTAATGGTTCCGAAATCAGCCCGGATAATGGCGCCGAATCCGATGTAGCAACCGGAGCCGATGGTTACCTGACCGATGATCTCGGCGCTGGGGGCGATCCAGGTACCGGCACCAATGGAGGGCCGTTTACCGTTAACTTCATACAGAGTCATGGTCTTCTCCTTGATGTATTTCTTCGAACCGGCTCTCGCTGGCGGCTTCAACAATAAGCTGGGGCGTGCCGCGGCCGTTCCAGGTTTCCCGCCGCAGTCGGAAAAGAATTTGCCGGAAATGTCCGGGCGGGTTTTCCCCGGGCGGCAGGTTAAAGGATATGGCATTGATTTTTTTAGCAGATGATGAAGACTGCGTCAGTACCATCTTAGGATACTTGTTTTTGATCAGAAAGGAAGAGGCGACGTTGACGTTAGTGGCCAGAAAACGCGGTTCAGGGTTCTGTTCTCCAAAAGGCTGCAGCCGTTCCAGTTCGTCCAGCAGGCGGTCCGTAATGGCCTCAAAAGGCAGCTCGCAATCCACCTCGAGCAGGGGGGTAAACTGATCCGGACTGCTGTGGAGGCCGACGGCATAAGCCAGTTGCTGTTCAAGCCGGGGGATATTTTCGGTTTTTATCTTAAAGCCGGCCGCGCGGGCGTGGCCGCCGAAATCTTCCAGCAGATCGGCGCAGTGGCGCAGAGCCCGGTACAGATCCAGGCCGGGAATGCTGCGGGCTGAGCCAACGCCGATATCGCCCTGGATGGTAATCAGGGCCACCGGCAGGCAATATTTACGGGCGGTTCTGGCGGCGGCAACCCCGATAACCCCCTGGTGCCACTGGTGGTGGGCCATAACAACCATTTTTCTGCTGGCAGCCCTGTCCGGCTGGCTGTTCAATACCTGAAAAATTTCAGCGGTTATTTCTTCTTCAAGGAATTGTCGCCTGGTGTTGAGCCGGCACAGACGAGCGGCGGTTTTTTGGAGAACATCCGGATCATCGGTGATGAACAGGTCCAGGGCGACGCGGCCGTGATCAATCCGGCCGGCGGCATTGATGCGGGGAGCTACTTTATAAGCGATATCCTCGGCCGTGACGGGCCGTTGGTTGATTTTGGCCGCCGTCAGAAGAGCCTCCAGGCCGGGCCGGCCGGCCTGGTTGATGACCTGGAGGCCGGCCTGAACAAGGACGCGATTGACCCCCACCAGGGGGACTACGTCGGCAATGGTGCCGATGGCGACCAGGTCACAGTATTGTTTCAGGTTGGGTTCGGGCCGGTCCGCCGTCCAGAAGCCTTCCTGCCGCAGCCGGGCGCGCAGGGCAATGAGCAGGTAAAAGGCCACGCCCGCGCCGCATAGTTGAGTCAGCCCGGATTCGCAGTCCGGCCGGCACGGGTTGACGATGGCCAGGGCTTCTGGAAAGGGCGGCGATATTTGGTGATGATCAGTAATAATAAGGTCGATGCCGGCTTTTCGACAGGCCCGGGCCGCTTCCAGGCTGCCGGAACCGCAGTCAACCGTTATGATCAGGCTGACATCACCGGCCACAGCCACCCGACTGATCTGTTCCGGTTTCAGGCCATAGCCCTCCATGATGCGATGGGGAATGTGGCAAACCGCCTCCGCCCCGGCCTGGCGCAAAAAATTAAATAAAATCGCGGTGGCGGTGATACCGTCAGCGTCAAAATCTCCGAAAATCATGATTTTCTGACGGCCGGTCACGGCCGCGGCAATACGTTCGGCGGCGATCTCCAAATCTTTGATGGTGGAGGGAGGAGTTATATCGGCCAGGGTGGCTTCCAGAAAAGTTCTGGTCTCCGGTCCGCCGGTTAAACCGCGGTTGGCCAGAAGGGTAGCCGTGATCGGGCTGCAGTTTAATAAACGCTCAATCCGGCTGGTTATTTTTTTATCCGGGCGATGTATCTGAAGACGCGGTTTCATAATTGCGGTTATATTATTTATGGCCGCAGCTGACAAGATTTAATCCCGGCCGGCCGGTATTGTCCTTTACATCCCGGGCCTTAATGCGTTAAATTAATCTTTATGAAAACATATCTTGAATGTATACCCTGTTTCGCCCAACAGGCCCTGGGAGCCGTTAAACTGGCCACGGATGATACCCGCGTCCAGGAGAAGGTTCTGCGCGATATGCTGAAGACGATCAGCCGGATAGACATGGAACAGTCGCCGCCTCTGATGGGCAGGCAGATTCACCGCCATATCCGGGAGATGCTCGGCCAGGAAGATCCCTATAAAAAAATTAAGGACCAGTACAACCGCCTGGCCCTGGATCTTTTTCCGATGCTGGCCGAGCGGGTCAACCTCGCTGACAATCCCCTGGAGACGGCGGTTCGTCTGGCCATTGCCGGAAATATCATTGATTTCGGGGCCAACCTGGATATTGATCCCGAGCTGGTAAACGAAACGATTGAGCTGTCTTTAACCGATCCTTTGATGGGTGATCTGACGGAATTCGCCCGGGCGGTGGAAGATGCCGACAATATTCTTTATCTGGCCGATAACGCGGGAGAAATCGTCTTTGACCGGTTGTTGCTGGAGCGTCTTCCCCGGGAGCGTTTAACTGTGGCGGTCCGCGGGGCGCCGGTCATCAACGATGCCACCCGGCACGATGCCATGATGGCCGGCATCACCGATCTGGTCCCGGTGATTGACAATGGAACGGATATCCCGGGAACCTGTTTACAGGAGTGTTCCGCTGTTTTTATCGCGGCCTTTGAACAGGCGGACCTTATTATCGCCAAGGGGCAGGGGAACTATGAAACCCTTTCGGAACAACACCATCAGGGTGATATTTTTTTTCTTTTCAAAATCAAGTGCGCCGTCGCGGCGCGGGATATGGGCGCCGCCGTGGGGCGTTTTGTGGCCCGGAAAAAGGATTTGAGCTATGTCGGATGATAATTACCTGACCATGACTCCCATCGGATATGTTTATACCGAGGCCGAAGATATTCCCCGGCACTGGACCTTGTCCGATGTGACCGGCCGGATTGTTATAAAACCGGCTTATGTTGACGGCCTGGCCGATATAACTTCCGGTCAGGACATGGTCGTTCTGTTTTGTTTTCATAAGAGCCCCGCCTTTGAGGCAAGTCTTTTACGCCAGAAACCGCCTCATCGGCAACGGCCCCTGGGCGTCTTTTCCATCTGTTCTCCCCGGCGGCCCAACCCCATCGGTCTGTCCGTAGTGCGGGTGCTGGATATCAAAGACGGGGAGATAACCGTTCAGGGCATTGATATGCTGGACGGCACTCCGGTGCTGGACATAAAACCGCATATTATTGACCGGGAAACATGTCCCAGTTAGTGTCCATCCCTTTCACATGGACAGAGACAGGCTTTTTCGGAACCACTCAGGGATTATCAGGCATGATTAGCGGGTTGCTTGACATAGACAGCCGGGCGGGACGCGGGTCTCGTATCGGGCCGGGCCGGGTGCTGCTGGCCGTCTTTTTCATGATGTTACCGGCGGTTGGCCTGGCCGGACCGGCCGCGGCCAAGACCATTCCCGTTTTTGTCAGTATTCCACCTCAGAAATTCATGGTCGAACGGATCGGCGGAGATCGCCTGGAAGTGTCAGTCCTGGTGCCGCCTGGTCAGAACCCGGCCACTTTTTCTCTTTCCCCGTCCACCATGGCGGAACTGTCCCGGGCTCGTCTTTTTTTCCGCAGCGGGGTACCTTTTGAAGAAATTGTTTTGCCGAAGATCAAACAGTCCGGTAAAAACCCGGAGGTGGTCGATACCCTTAAGGGCGTCCCTTTGCGCAGCGTCAATCGCGACAAGGCCGCTTTGTCAAGCCATGATGAGGATCAAGGCGCTGATCCGCATACCTGGCTGAATCCTCTGCTGGTAAAGCAACAGGCCGAAACCATAACTGAGGCTTTGTGTGAAGTGGATCCGGCCGGTTGTCAAGAATACCGGGCTAACTGCCGGGATCTGCGGCAGGACTTAGATGATCTGCACCGGCGGTTGACGGAGGTGCTGGAACCGGTACGCGGCCAGACCATATTCGTTTTTCATCCGGCTTTCGGCTATTTTGCCGATGCTTACGGCCTTCGCCAGGTAGCCGTGGAAATTGAAGGCAAAGCGCCACAGGGCCGGAAGCTGGTTGAGTTTATCAACCTGGCCCGGGAAAATCAGGTCCAGGTCGTTTTTGTGCAGCCTCAGTTTGACGACAAGGCCGCCCGCAATATCGCCCGGGCCATCGACGGCGTGGTGGTGCCCCTGGATCCGCTGGCCGAGGATTACATTACCAACATGCGGGATTTGGCCAAAAAGATCAGGCGGGCTTTATTAAGCGACAAAAAAGGAAGGGACAAGTGGGATAATTCTTCCCGGTGAGCCTGAAGATGGAGCCAGAATAATGTCTGGAGAAAATGAACCTGTTATCAGATTTGAAAACGTGTCTTATTGCCACGGTCGATGGCCGATCCTGGAAGATATCAGCCTGACCGTGTCCGCCGGTGATTTTGTGGCCGTGGTCGGCCCCAACGGCGGTGGAAAAACCACTTTTTTGAAGTTGATCCTGGGATTGCTGCAGCCGACCCGGGGCCGGGTGCGGGTCTTCGGCGAGTCTCCCCAAAAGGCCTGTCGCCGGACAGGCTATTTGCCGCAGTACGCCCACCTGGATCCTCAGTATCCGGTCAACGTCATGGAGGTGGTTCTTATGGGCAGATTGGGATCGGGATTTCGGACGAGATACCGCTCCCGGGACCGGGAAATAGCCGAAAAATCGCTGGAAAAGACCGGGGTGCGACATCTGGCTGATCGTAATTTCAGCGAACTTTCCGGGGGGCAGCGGCAGCGGGTACTCATCGCCCGGGCCCTGTGCACTGAACCGGAGTTGCTGCTTTTGGACGAACCAACCGCCAATGTCGATCCGGGAGTGGAAGAAGCCCTGTTTGAGGTTTTGCGGGAACTAAACCGCGAAATGACTGTTCTGCTGGTGTCCCATGATATGGGTTTTGTGTCGCGTCAGGTTAAAAGTGTTGTCTGCGTCAACCGCAACCTGGTAGTCCATCCCACCAGCGCCATTGAAGGCCGGGTCATCAAGGATATTTACGGTCAGGGCATGCGCCTGATCCGGCATGATCATCGTTGCAGTGAAAGAGGACATGAATGTGACTGATTTATGGAACATCATGTTTGATCCGGATATCGCCTTTTTCCGAATGGCCGTGATGGTGGCTACCCTGGCCAGCGTTGCCTTTGGAATCATGGGAACCTACGTGGTGACCCGGCGGATCAGCTACCTGGCCGGGGCGATCGCTCATTGTGTTTTCGGCGGGATCGGCGCCGGTCTTTTTTTACAGAAAAGAATCGGCCTGGAATGGTTTGATCCCATGCTGGGCGCCATTCTGGCGGCTCTTCTGGCGGCTTTGCTGATCGGGCTGGTCAGCACGCGCGCCGGCCAGCGGGAGGATACCGTTATCGGAGCGTTGTGGGCCATCGGCATGGCGATCGGGCTGGTGTTTATCGATCTGACGCCGGGATATTTCGATGCCATGAGCTACCTGTTCGGTGATATCCTGCTGATCAGCCGTCAGGATCTGCTGCTTGTGGCCCTGCTGGATGTGGTAGTGGTGGGAGTAGCCCTGGGATTTAACAACTACCTGCTGGCCGTCTGCTTTGATGATGAATTCGCTGTTTTGCGCGGCATTCCGGTCAACCTCATTTATCTGCTGCTGCTCTGCCTGACGGCGCTGACAGTGGTGCTGCTGGTGCGGGTGGTGGGGATTATCATGGTTATCGCCCTGTTAACCATTCCGGCCGCTATAGCCGGTCATTTTGTCAAAAATATCCGCAGTATGATGCTGCTGGCCGTTTTACTCTGCGTGGTTTTCAACTGGGTCGGCCTGTCCGCCAGTTATGCCTTGAATCTTTCCAGCGGGGCTACCGTGATCCTGGTGGCCGGAGCTGTTTATCTGGCGGTAAGCGCCGGTTTTAAATTTTCTTCATGGCTGACGACAATTTTTCGTTTTAAGTCGTGGTTACTGAATCGTTCCGCCGGTGGTCCGGCCGGTAATACCGGAGACATTTTTGATAAGTCAGGATAAGATCATGAAACAGCGGGTTGGCTTGATAATGGCGTTGTGCTTGTTGCTTTTTGCCGGCGGCGGCGGTGGCTGTGCTCCCGCCGACGATGAGGCTGGAACGCATATTGACGCGGGAGAGGCCTTGCTTGAAGACAACCAGCATCAAAAGGCGCGGGCGGAGTTCAAGCGGGCGCTGGCTGTTGACGACACTTCAATAGCCGCCTGGTCCGGTCTGGCGGAAGCCAGCCTGAAACGCGGAGACGTGAAAGCAGCGACTGAGGCTTATCAGCGCATTCTGGATATTGATCCGGAACACGCTACGGCCCGGATAAAAATAGCCAGGTTCGATGTGCTGGCCGGTCGCCTGGAGCCGGCCGAAGAAAAAATCCGGCAGGTGTTAAGCAACCATCCCGATCAGGTCGAGGCCCTTTTTGTTCTTGCTGATATCAAGGAAAAATCCGGAAACATGGATCAGGCCGTCCGGATATATCAAGAGATTATCTCTCAGGACGAGCTCGATAATTCCCGGGTAGTCAAGGCCCTGACCAAGCAGGCCAGGGTACAGGCTCGTTCCGGCGAATTGGATCAGGCGGAAATCAGTTTAATCAAGGCGGCCGCCCTTGAAACCGGGACGCTGGAGCCCCGCTTGATGCTGTTTAATCTTTATCTGGCCCGCCAGAAACTTGAAAAGGCCGAAGAAGTCATAACTGAGATGGTCGATGCCCATCCGGGCGATCAACGTCTGAGGTTATTATTGGGAAAGTTTTATTTTCAGCAGGGTCGGACGGAAAAAGCGGAAGCCGCTTTTTTGCAGTCCACCCGGATCGGGCAGCGGGATCTGCTGCCCTGGATTCTGGCCGGTAAATATTATGACGCCGTCAACCAGCCGGATGAAGCCCTGGAAATGTATGAAACGGCCCGTAGTCTGGAACCACATAACACCAGGGTACTCACTACCCTGGCGGAATTCCATCTGAAGCGCGAAAACAATCGGGAGGCCCGGGCGATCCTTGACGAGCTGCTTGATCATAATCCGGGCTATTTCCCGGCCCGTCTGTTGAAAGTGCGCCAGGCCATCAGCGCCGGTAACTTTGATCGGGCGTTAGAGCTGTGCCAGCGTTACTTGAAAGGCAACCCGGCTTCGAAGGATCTTTTGACCCTTAAGGGAGTCGCTTACCTGGGTCAGGAAGAATTTCAGAAAGCCGAAGACAGCCTGAAAGAAGCAATCAGAGTATCCCCGGAAGATATTTACGCCAGAGTAAACCTGGCCCGGGTTTACCTCCAACAGGATAAAACAGAAGCGGTGGATCAGGTCAACCGGGAAATTCTTGCTTTAATCACCAAACATTCCGGCATGGCGGTTATCCTGGGAGACAAGAACCTTCACCTTCAAACAGTCAAAGAAAGCCTCCAATCGCCTGACGACCTGTCCCGGTTCGTTGCCGCCAATCCTTTCGGACGAATGCGTTTGGAATCCCTGGAGAAGCTGACCCAACAGTACGATTATCTGATGCAAAGCCTGGAAGCTTTGTTGGCCGACAATCCTTCCCTGATTAACGTGTTTGAAAGCATGGTCCTGCTTCACGCCATCCGGGGAGAATATGACCTTGCCCTGGAAAAATGCGACCGTCAGATTGAGAAAATACAGGATCATCCGGACATGGTGGCGGAGGTTTACAATGTCCGGGGAGGCTTGCTGCTGGCGCGGGGAGCTGTTGACCAGGCGGTTGATGCCTATCAAAACGCCATCGACCTGGCTCCTGATTTTTTACAACCCTATTATGGCCTGGCTAAATGCTATATCGTCAACAAGGATCTGGACAATGCCATCGGTCAATATCTGGCCATTCTGGCCCGACGTCCTGACCAGGCCGGTCCGCACTTGATGCTGGGTATTCTTTATAAACTGCGGGAAAACTTATCCGCGGCTGAAAAGCATTATCGCCGGGCTCTTGAAATTAATCCTGATTTGACCCAGGCGGCCAACAACCTGGCTTATCTGCTGGCTGAAAATGGTCGCGAGCTTGATAAAGCCCTGAACCTGGCGCTGGAAGTTAAATCCCGCCATCCGGATGATCCTTATACCAGGGATACCCTGGGCTGGGTTTATTATCAAAAGGGACTTTATGAAGAGGCCGTCCGGGAGCTTTCCTTCAGCGCCCAGGAGCTGCCGGACAATGCCACCGCTCACTATCATCTCGGTATGGCCTGGTATCAGCGAGGTGATTTTAAGCAGGCCCGGAAGTACTTGAAACGAGCCCTGGAAATTGACGGTAGTTTTTCGCATGCCTCTCAGGCCGGTAAAATTCTGGAAAAGATTGAAAAGGATTAAACCGGACTGACCCGAACATTATAGCAATAGGACTGGAATTTTTACGATTACATCAAAATCAAAATGAAATATTTTCCCTTAAAAATAGCGGCATTACTGATAATAATCACGCCGCTTTTGTTTTTTGCCACCGTCTTCGGCCTGCAATTTCTGGCTGAAACCAGGTATGCCAGGGAAATAGAAAATCGTTATCTCGGAGATACGGAGCCGTTGTTTGAAGGGGAAGTCCGTCTGCGTGAGGCGGTCAACAACAATATCGATGAATACCTGCAAGACCGGCTCTTGCTGCGGCTCGGGGCGAGGGTAGATGCTACCGTTACAGCCGGTCAGAATATTGTTATTTATCCCGCTTCCCCGGATTCTTCCGAAGACGTTATCAAGCCGCCTTTGTCCAATGAAATCGCGGCTGAGAATTACCGGCTGATGAGCCGGGGACTGTCGGTATCCGTCAGAACTTTATTCCCCTGGAATTCCCTGCTGGTCATCTTTATTTTTATAGGCTACCTGCTGGCCGCCTTGGTGGTCTTTTCGCGTTTCTACGTGGCCGGTGCCGCCCGGGCCCGGGAGGAAGCCAGGGAAAAAAGCCGGGAGCTGGAGCGGCTCAAAGAACTGGAGCGGGAACACGCGGAACGACTGAGCAGCCTTAACAGCGAAAAACGTCGGCTGGCCAGCGAGATGGTGGCTGTCAGAAACAATCTTCTGGAACACCGGGAAAAAGCCAGTCAGAACGAAGACGCCATGATCGATGAAATAATCGAGCTGGAAGAAAAGATCCATCAGAACATCAAGCTCCGGGAGGCCTTGCGCGAGGAGAATGAGTCTTTGAGGCAGACCGCCCGGCGTTTTGAAGATGAAAAACGGAAACGGAGTAATCGCGAAGCGATTTACGGCAACCTTGAAAAACGGTTCAAAACCCTTTACAAGAACGTGGCTCTTCATGAACGGGCCTTGGATAATTTTTTCGATCTGACCGATGATATGCGAATCAAGGCGGAAGAAGTTATCAAGCAGCTTGATACGGATACTGCCCTGGTTGACATCAAGCGCAAGGTGGATTTGAAAAAAGGACGGGAAAAGGTTTTCGAAATTATTTTTTCTTATAATGGACGCCTTTATTTCAGGAACAGGAACGACGGCCGGGTAGAGGTGCTGACCATCGGTACCAAGAATTCTCAATCCCGTGATTTGTCTTTTTTGAACAACTTATGACCTCCTTAACCCGGATATGTGAAATGACCGAGACCGGCATGGTGTCCGTTAAAAAAGGCAGTGTTTATGAGCTGGAGATCGAGTCCCTGGCCTTTGGCGGCCGGGGAGTGAGCCGGATTAACGGCTTAACTGTTTTTGTGGACAATACCGTGCCCGGCGACCTGGTCCTGGCCCGGATCGTTAAAAAGAAAAAACGATTTGTCGAAGCCCGGCTGCTGGAAGTGATCGGGGCCTCCTCGTTTCGAAGACAACCTTTATGTCGGTTGTGCGGGTTCTGCGGGGGATGCCGGCTTCAGATCGTTGATTACGAAAAGCAGCTGGAATATAAGACCACCCAGGTCAGAGACGCCCTGGCCCGGATCGCTCTTATGCCGGAGGTGACGGTCCATCCGGTTATTCCCGCTCAACCGGTTCTTGGTTATCGCAATAAGATGGAGTTTGCCTGTTCCGACCGGCGCTGGTTGCTTCCCGAAGAGATGGACGAACCTGAAGCGGAGACCGGTTTTGCCCTGGGTCTGCACGCGCCGGGTACTTTTTACAAAATTCTGGACGTGGAACAATGCCGGCTCTTTCCGGAGTTGGGCAGTGAAATCCTTGACGTCATTCGCGGGTTCATCAGGCAATCTTCGGCGCCGGTGTACAGCCTGCGCACTCATACAGGTTTCTGGCGGTTTGTCATGATGCGCCATTCGGTGGCCCACGACAATTGGCTGGTCAACCTGGTTACCTCCAGCGAGGAGCGGGAGCGGGTACAGGGTCTGGCGGATCTGCTGATGGACAGTTTTCCGGCGGTGGCCGGAGTGGTCAACAATATTACCGCCAGCAAAGCCGGGGTGGCCCTGGGAGAAAAGGAGATCACCCTGGCCGGGTCCGCCCGGATTGAAGAAAAACTGGGGGATTATCGGTTTGATATTTCCGCCAACTCTTTTTTTCAGACCAATACCCGCGGAGCGGAGCGACTCTATCAGGTGGCGGCTGATTATGCCGGCCTGACCGGTCGGGAAACCGTGGTCGATCTCTACTGCGGCACCGGCACCATCGGTATCTGGCTGTCCCGGAACGCGGCCAGTGTTATCGGGCTGGAGATCAATGACAGCTGTATCGCCGATGCCGAGAGGAATCGGCGGAAAAACGCGGCCGACAATGTTCGCTTCCTGACCGGCGACGTCCGGGACACCCTGGCCAGCCTGGATGGCGCCGTGGATGTGCTGATTATCGATCCTCCGCGGGCGGGCATGCACAAAGATGTCGTCCGGCAAATTCTGGAACTGGCACCGCCCAAAATCATTTATGTTTCCTGCAATCCGGCCACCCTGGCGCGTGATGCCGCTCTGCTGGCCGAGTCATATTTCGTGGTTGAGGTTCAGCCGGTGGACATGTTTCCCCACACCCCTCATATCGAATCGGTTGCCCGCCTGGTCAGAAAGGAAGAAATCCATGAATAACCTTTCAGGCGAAGGTTCGCTTATTCTGGCCTCGGCTTCTCCCCGCCGCAAATACCTGCTGGAGCAGGCGGGTCTTTCTTTTTCGGTGCGGGTCAGCCGGGTCGATGAAAGCGCCATACCCTGGTCGGAACCGATCGCCTATACCGGTCGCCTGGCTGCCGCCAAGGCGTCTGCAATCGCCGGACAATATCCGGACAGCTGGGTTATCGGGGCGGATACTATCGTGGTCGCGGAGGGAGTGGTTCTGGAAAAACCTTCCTCCCGGGATGCCGCCCGGCAAATGCTGAGCCGGCTGAGCGGCAGCGTCCATGAAGTGTACACCGGTTATGCCATTGCCTGCCGTGCCCGCCGGCATGATTATGTCGAGGCGATTCGCACCGAAGTGCGGTTCAAAAATCTTTCCCGCCGGGAAATCGAGTGGTATATCCATACCAGCGAACCTTATGACAAGGCCGGCGCCTATGCCATTCAGGGACTGGGTTCGTTTCTGGTCAGGGAAATCCGAGGTTCTTATACCAATGTAGTGGGGCTGCCCGTGTGCGAGGTGCTGGATTATTTGTGGCGTCTTGGCATAATCAGTCGGGAGATACCGTCATCCTCAACTATTGTCCGGGAGGTCTGTCCATGAAACAGGCTCTGTCAGAGATCACCGGCCGGATCCGGTCCGCCGCGACCTCCGTCGGCCGTGATCCCGGAGAAATAATTCTGGTAGCCGTCAGTAAGACCCGACCGGCCGCGACAGTTGCCCGGGGGATCGCCGCCGGCATCAGCCACCTGGGGGAAAATTATATCCAGGAAGCCCGGGAGAAAATAAAGACTCTCTCCGGCGAACCGGTTACCTGGCATTTTATCGGCCACCTGCAATCCAATAAAGCCGGATACGCGGTGGATCTGTTTGAGTGGATTCACAGCCTGGATTCGCTTAAATTGGCCCGGGCCCTGGACCGGGAGGCCGCCAAGCGGGGCCTTGTTCAGAAGGTCTTGATTCAGGTTAATCTCGGCGAGGAAGAGTCCAAGTCCGGGGTAGCCGGGGAAAAAACGGCTGAGCTGGCGGCCGCCGCCGGCGAACTGGAGCACCTGTCCGTGCGGGGGCTGATGACGCTGCCGCCGCTGTATAATGATCCGGAGCGAGTCCGGCCATACTTTGCCGCCCTGCGCCGTCTGCGGGACGATATCCGGGCCCGGTCTCTGCCGGGCGTTGACATGAGCGAATTATCCATGGGCATGACCGGTGATTTTGAGGTGGCCATTGCCGAGGGTGCCACCATGGTCAGGGTGGGGACGGCTGTTTTTGGAGGTCGTTGATGAAAATACTGCTGCATGTCTGCTGCGCGCCCTGCGCCATATATCCCCGCCAGGTTCTGACCGGTCAGGGAATGACGGTTATGGGCTATTTTTACCAGTCCAATATTCATCCCTACAGTGAATGCTTGAAGCGGCGACAGGCGGTTGAGCGATACAGTCATATCTGCGATATGCGGTTCATCTACCAGGAAGAGTATAATCTGGAAGGTTTTTTACGCGGAGTGGCTTTCCGGGAATCCAACCGTTGCCTTTATTGTTATCATGAACGGTTGCGCTCCACGGCTCTGCTGGCCAGGCGCGGCAAATTCGATTATTTTACGACAACCCTGTTGTATAGCAAGTTCCAGAAGCATCAACTGATCCGCGAAATGGGGGAGGCCATCGGTAAATCGGCGGGAGTGCCGTTTTATTATCATGATTTTCGCGAAGGCTGGAAAGAAGGTATCGCCGAATCAAAACGCCTGAATTTATACCGGCAACAGTATTGCGGCTGTGTCTACAGCGAAAAGGAACGCTTTTATAAGGACTGACGTTAATCCCCCGAAGTTATAAACTGACCGTTATAAACTGACCGTTATAAACTGTCCGGAAGAACACCTGCTTCGGCGTTCCGGTTCTCCTTGTCCGGGTCTTCATCCCTGATACCACCACCTGATACCACCGCCTGGTGGCGGCAGAAAATTTTTTATTTCAGGCCTTGCAGGTATTGGTCAACGGAATGGGCGGCTATAGCGGCATCACCCACCGCGGTGGCGACTTGCCTTAAGGGGGTGGCCCGGACGTCTCCGGCCGCGAAAACACCGGGTACAGAGGTCGCCATGGATTGATCGGCAACGACAAAGCCCCATTTGTCTCTGGTGACGGCCTCGCCCAGAAAATCAGCGTTAGGCTTGATGCCCACCCAGATAAAACAGCCGTCAATGGCCAGATCCCGGATTTCCCCGGTTTTTACATTTTCAATGGTTATCTTTTCAACCTGGGTAAAGCCGCCGCTGATTTCCTTGACCACTGAATCCCACAGAATTTCCAGTTTGTCGTTGGCCAGGGCTCGTTCCTGAAGAATCTTGGTGGCCCGCAGTTCGTCGCGCCGATGAATCAGGTATACTTTACTGGCGAATTTGGTCAGAAACAGGCTTTCCTGAATGGCCGTGTCGCCGCCACCCACGGCGGCCACGATTTTATCCTTGTAAAAGGGAGCGTCACAGGTGGCGCAGGAAGAGACCCCCCGGCCGAAAAACCTCTCTTCTCCGGGAACGCCCAAAGCGTTGGGAGAAGCCCCCGAAGCGAGAATGACCGCCCGGGAGGCATAGACAGTGTCTCCGGATATAATTTTTTTGAGCGGGCCGGAGAAGTCCACGGCGTCAATTTCGGCAGATTCAATGAGCAGGCCGAGATTTTTGGCCTGTCCACTTATTCTCATGACCAGGTCGGCTCCGCTGATGCCGTCAGGGAAACCAGGGTAATTTTCAATCCAGTCGGCTGTCAGCATCTGGCCGCCAGGCGTGATCTTTTCCAGAAGAAGGACCTTTAACCTGGCTCTGGCCGCGTATATACCGGCGGTAAGACCGGCTGGTCCGCCACCTATAATGATCAGATCGTAATCCATTATGCTTATAATATCCTCAGGGAATTTGTTATAATACTTTCTTTAAGGCTTCTTCCATTTTGGCTTTGGGCACCATACCGGTTATCTGTTCGGCTATTTTACCGTCCTTGAACAAAATCAGAGTGGGGATGGCTTGAATGCCGTACTTGGTCGGGGTGGTTGGATTATTATCGACGTTGCATTTGCCGAAGGTTATTTTTCCGGCGAAATCATTGGCCAGTTCTTCAACAATCGGGCCGATCGCTTTGCAGGGACCGCACCAGGGCGCCCAGAAATCAATCAAAACAGGCCGGTCTGCCTGCAAAACATCATTTTCAAAATTGGAATCGGTAATTTCAATAACATTTTCCGCCATCAGAAACCTCCCTTACTAATTCTTGCTGGATTTTGCGGCTGTCGGTCGAGTCCGTTGGCAACCGGTTTTTTGTTCACACAGATTCAAATTTAATTAATATTTATCACAATATAACCAATAAGTCAACCAGGGCAGGCTTCCCTGCAATGTCCGGGTCAAGGCAGCAACGTCCGGGTCAACCACCAGGGCAGGGATTTAAAAACCCGGTAAACACTTTTTTTCCAGGTAAACCGGCCGCTGTTGACGTCGATAACAATTTGTTGCAGGTAAGAGGAGTTGCGGACCGCGGGATAGAAGACAAAGGGAAAGCGATAAAAACCGAAATTAAACAACCGCGCCCACCACAGATCATCGTTGATCTCACTCTGGCACATCTTTTCATATTGCGACAGGGGCGGTCCGTTCTCGGCGGCGGATTGGGTTATTGCCGCCGCCGCCAGCAGGCCTGATCTGGCCGCGTAGTAAATACCTTCGCCAAAAAAAGGATCAGTCATGGCGGCGGCATCCCCGACCAGCAGGGCGTTGTCTTTGACCAGACGCTGGCGGGTACCGCCGCGGGGAATGAGGCCGCCTTTCCAGTATCTGACCGGTCGCCCCCGCAGATAATCCCGGCGGTTGATAAAGGTTGTCAAGGCGGTGTTGAGACCTTTTTGCGGCATGTTGGTGGAGAAAACTCCCACCGAAAAATGGTCTTTTTTGGGAAAGATCCAGGCGTATCCCCGGGGGACCACATGGAAGTCAAAGGAAACGTGGTTCTGCATCCTTTCCAGATCAGCGGGATGGGGCTCTATCTCAGCGGTAAGTGCCGGGGCCTGGCGGTTAAATGACCGCATCAGACCCAGTTGCCGGGCCGTCCGTGAAACCGCCCCGTCGGCTCCCACCAAAAAATCACATTGACAGTTTCCTTTATCTGTTTTAACCACCCAGCCGCTGCCGGAGGGACAAATTTCACGCAGGGTGGTCTGCTGGCGTACTTCAACCCCGGCGGCTGAACTCCGTTCCACCAGCAAATGGTCAAATTTTTCCCTGGTGACCATGTAGCCCGCCCCCCGCGGGTAATTTACCACCACCGGTTGGCAGGATCGCAATGACAGTTCCACCGAAGTGATTTCTGTTTCGATGACATCAGAGAGGTCAAAATCAAAAAGGTTCCGGGCTTTCCGGGTAAAGCCTCCGCCACAGGCCTTGTTGCGGGGAAAGGCCTGTTTATCAAGCAACAGGATCCGTCCTCCCCGGGGAGCCAGGTTCAGGGCGCAGGTAGCCCCGGCCGGTCCCGCCCCGATTATAATGACATCATATTTCCGCACTGCCACCGTCCTTGACAGCTCAGGCCGGTTCTGGCCGGTTAAAATTTTGGTGTTGGTAATAAGGATTGTTTTTAGTATATTATCATTAATGATGGCTTCGTAAAAAGTCCAATTGCCGCAAGGCGGCCGGCTTCGTTGCAGCGTTTTTCTCGCAATTTCACGTACTGCTAAGTACGCTGCATTACTCGAAAAACTCTGCGCCTTGATCTTGAACTTTTTACTTTGCCGTCCCAAAATGGACTATTTACGGGTACATCATTAAAAAAAATTTCATAAAATTCTTGTTTTAGCAAGCGATAAATCCGGGGCATAATGACGATGATTCGTATCGGCGCTCTGATTTCAGGCAGCGGCACCAATCTGACGGCAGTAATGGACGCCTGCCGGGCGGGCCGCGTTGACGGCCAGGTGGTTTTCGCGGGCGCTGACAATCCCGCGGCCACGGGCCTGGCTAAAGCGGAAGCGGCCGGTATTCCCACTTTCGTGGTGGATTACCGGTCCATTATCCGGCAATACCGGACTAATCCCGGACAACTGAAACTTCCCGATGATTTTAATCCTGACCGGATCGCTTCTGAGACCGCCCTGTTTGAACCCGGTCTGCCCGATGCGAAGATACTCGATTTTTTAAAAACACGGGCCGTGGCGGAAGCCGCCCTGCTGAGCCACCTGTCGGCCTGGCCGTTCGATCTCTTGATTCTGGCCGGGTTCATGCGGAAACTGACACCATATTTTATCGACAGAATCAACCTCGATCCTGATCGTCCCCGGATAATGAATATCCATCCGGCTCTACTGCCGGCTTTTCCGGGGCAGGACGGATATGGCGATACCTGGCGGTATGGCTGCAAGGTGGGGGGCTGCACGGTCCATTTTATCGATTACGGCGAAGATACCGGTCCTATTATCGGCCAAAAGTCTTTTGCCATATCTTCCCGGGATACCCTGGCCACGGTCCGGGAAAAAGGGCTGGCCCTGGAATGGGAATTGTATCCGGAGTGTATTCAGTTGTTCGCCACCAATCGCTTGACCCTTGAATACCGGCGGCAGCCGGGAGAAACCGGGCCGGGGCAACGGCGGGTGGTAGTCGTGTCATAAGAACTTAAATCATCGCTGTCGGAATAAACTATGGCGGATAATTCCCTCAAAAAATTTCTGCTGCCGAAGCCTGACCGGCCATATCTGATCCGGCTGTTGATCGTGGCTCTGGTGGCTTTTATTGTTTTTAAATATATTTGCATACCTTTTCGGGTCCATGGAAACAGCATGTGGCCGACCTATACCGACGGATCGATAAATTTATGTCTGACCCCGCGCTATCTGGTAGAATCCCCCGGACGTAAAGATATTGTCACAATTCGTCTGGCCGGAAACCGGGTTATGCTGCTGAAACGGGTGGTGGCCCTGGAAAGCCAGACCGTGGCCTTTGAAAACGGCCGGTTGTATGTTAACGGTCAAAAGGTGAACGAACCTTACGCGGCCGGACCCTGTGACTGGGAATTGTCTCCCAGGGTGGTCAAGCCGGATCATGTTTACGTGGTGGGGGACAACCGCGCCGTGCCCATGGAAAGACATCATTTCGGCCAGACGCCCATTGACCGCATTGTCGGATCGCCTTTATGGTAAACTGCTCGGGGCCGCCTCCTCAAACTGACCGGACTTAACCCGGATATTTCAGGATTTTTTTGAAAAGTATTACTTTATTATATTATTCCAATTGTTTACATCGAGTTTAGCCGTCATTGTAAAATTATAAAAAGTAATTACTGGTGTTATCTTTTATTCCCCCAAAAAGCCGGCTGAGTCTTATTACGCTGGTGCTGGTCAGCGGCGGTCTTCTTTTGTTTTATCTGCTGTCACCACCATGCTCCGGAGAAAAAAACGTCTTTTGTGATCAGCGTCAACCGGTTCTTTTTCCCCATGAGATGCATATGGGACTGTATGACTGCCTGGATTGTCATCATGATTATGACCAGGAAAAAAATAATATTCTTGATCCGGGAACACTTTATGTCGGCAACCCGGAAGTAAAATGCTCTTTCTGCCATCATAGTGACAGCACCCTCAATCGCCGGGAGGCCTTTCACGGTCAATGTCTTTACTGTCATTTGAAAACCGGGCCGATAGATCGTACCCCTTTTCCGCCCGGCCTGTGCGGGCAATGTCACGCCGGGCCGGGCCCCTTGTCGGAATCTGACCTGATACTTGGAGAAGCACATGATTAAAGTCAAGCCAAAGCCGCTGCCGGAAATTTTTGAATATGTCAAGTCTTATCAAAATACCTTGATCGCCGGTTGCGGTGGTTGCGTCTCGGTCTGTCTGGCCGGGGGGCAGCAGGAAGTCACCATGTTAAAATCCGAGTTGGAGCTTTCCCGCCGGGATGCCGGAATCGCCGGCAGGATCAGCGGCCGCACCGTGGAGCGTCAATGCAACCTGAGCTATCTTGAGGAACTGGCTGACGAGGTCAAAAAGGCCGATTGCCTGCTTTCCATGGCCTGCGGCGCTGGTATTCAGCTGCTGGCGGAAAGATATCCCCGGGTGCCGGTTTTTCCGGGGGTCAATACCCTTGCCATTGGCGTTGATCGCGATATCGGGTTGTATGAAGAGAATTGCCGGGCCTGCGGAGAATGCGTCCTGGCGTATACCGCCGGTATCTGCCCGGTGACCCGCTGCGCCAAGTCACTGTTTAACGGCCCCTGTGGTGGCACCCGGGACGAATGGTGCGAAGTCGGTTCCGGAATTCCCTGCGCCTGGAATGAAATTTATGAACGCCTGCGGGACCAGCACCGGCTTGATGATATCTTCAAGCTTCAGAAAACCATGAGCTGGCGGAACCAGATCAGGCGGACCATCGTTCAGAAAGGCTATGAACGGCGTTATCAACAGGAGGATTAATCGCTATGGCCTGGGAAACACATCTGCTGAGGTTGCTGCAAGGCCCGCTGGCCGGGCTGGCGCTGCTTGTCTTTACGGCGGGGCTGCTCGGTCAAACCATCCGCCTGTGGCTTCTGACCGAGAAAGTTGATCCGGCGCGAGTCCGGGGTTCGGCTGATACCCCCCTTCAGGACAAGGCTGATCGTCGTCTTAACCTGGTTCGTTATCTGGCACGCCTGCGAACTACCGCCCTGGGCAACAGCGCGGTGCTGGTGCCGATAAGCCTGATTTTTCATGTCTGCCTGGTGGTTGTCCCCCTGTTTATAAAGGGACACAATGTTCTGCTGCGGGTCTCTTTCGGGTTGGCTCTGCCTTCTTTCTCAGATGGCCTGGCCGATCTTCTGACCATGGTGGTTCTGGGTTGCGGCCTGTTTTTTCTGGCGCGGCGCCTGTTGGTCAAAAAGGTCCGGGTGATTACCGGCGCGGGTAACGTCCTTCTGCTGCTCCTGGTGATGCTTGTTTTTTTGACCGGCCTGCTGGCCCGACATCAGCTGGTTCTGGATTATAATCTCATGCTGCTGCTGCATATGGCTGGCGGCGCTTTGCTGCTGATGATAATCCCTTTTTCCAAATTTTTTCACATGATTTTTTTCTTTTTCGGCCGGTTCCTGATTGTCAATGAGTATAGTATTGGCCGGGCCGGGCGAATATGGCGCTTTTAATCCGGGTGTAAGTAACCGGCCTTTCCGAAAGGTCGACAAGTCACAAATAAAAAAAATTTTCACCGCGAACGTTGAATTTTTCTTTTGGACATCAGCCCGAATATTTCATGAGCTGTTCGGGCTGAATAATCGCTCATAATGGCGTCCGGAGACAAACCATGCCAGTTGACGAGCTTGATTTCATGCCGATTCGGCAGATACTCAAGGACAATAAGCGCCGGATTAAAATCGGGCTGCGGGCCTGCGCTCAATGCGGCCTTTGCGCGGAGAGCTGTTTCAAATACGTCGCTTCCGGCAATCCCAAACATACTCCTTCTTATAAGTTCCTTCATTCCATCGGCCGGTTGTACCGGACAAAAGGTCGGATCAGCCGCCGGGAATTGATCCGGATCAGGGATATGGTCTGGCATGACTGTGTCCTGTGCACCCGTTGCTATTGTCCTTTTGGTATTGATATTCCCGCCCTGATCGTCCTGGCTCGCCGGACCTGCCGCAGCCAGGGGGTGTTTCGTCATTATGACCACGAACCCCCGAAATCTTCCGAACAGCCATCTCCGAGCCGGGACTGAAACATGTCCGGGTTAACCCGTCAACTGGTGTTTCAGAAAAGCCACGGCCTGTCGCCAGGAATCGTGGTGGGCTGATCTGTCATACTTATCCCCGCCTTCCCAGATAAAGGAATGGTCAACACCGGGGTAGATGACGGCGTGGTGAGGGACGCCGTGGCGACGGCAGGCCTGATCAAGATTGCGGGTGTTGTGTACCGGCACGACCGTATCATGGTCGCCGTGAAAAGAAAGGACAGGGCAGGGCAGGAGGCGGATAAAGTCCAGGGGATCATTATGATTCAGGGGCAGGCGCGGCAGTTCAGCCAGCCCGCCGGTCCAGTCGGTCAGGCCGAAATAGTTGACAATGGCTTTAACACCGGGCAGGAGGGTGCCGAAAAAAAGGGCCAGTCCGCCGCCGCGGCTGAAACCCATCAAACCGGTCCGGCCGGGATCAATATCGGAGCGGCTTTGAAAATCGGCGACGGCGGTGGTGATGTCTTCGGGCCGGAGGCTGTCCCAGTGGGGCCTCGCCGTGCCCGGGGCGAACCAGGTCGGGGCATAGGCGGCCAGGCCGGCCGCGGCCAGTTTACCGGCAATGGCGGCGTGGTTGGGCTTAAAGCCGTCGCTGCCATGCAGAACGATGACCGAGGCAAACGGACCCGGCCCGGCCGGCCGGGAGTAAAAACCGGGAATGGTGATATCCCCGGCCGGGGTCAGCATGGTCTCACTCTGGATCTGATTCATCTTTTTTGAAAATTAATCCCCAAACCGGATTTTGGCAAGTCTCGCTTTTGTTTTATTTGCCGGTATACATTTTTTCCTGGACGTGCCGGGTGGTGAAATTAAATTCCCCGGCCAGGGTGATGGCGGCTACGGCCGCGGCATACTCTTTAGCGTTGGCAATACCGCACATCTTCAGGATTTCCCGGGAGACCGGGGGAATGATTCCTTCCGGGCTGGAGGTAATACCGACTTCCACATTGGGCAGCTCCACCCCGAAAATAAGGTTGTCTCCCTGAATGCGGGTATATATTTTCTGAAAACAGGAGACCAGGTAGGGCCGGGGATTACACTTCATGGTCCGGTAAAAAGCCGGGATGATTTCCCCGCCCATGCCGGTGTAAGCCGGCCAGCCGGTTTCTTCGGTGACCCCCTGGACATCCAGGTCGATATAGGAAAAAAAGTCGTCAATGGGCCGGCCCAGGGTTTTTTCGTATTCGGCCAGGGGAATGGCCTGCTGGGCCGAGACGTATCGTCCCCGCCGGTTTCTCGGCGACGGCTTGAGATCGCCGTCTCGTCCCATGCCCACTACCGACAGACGGCAGTTGATGCCGGTTTCGGCAAACAATTCATCAATGATGACCTTGGCCATGCCGGCGGCGTGGGAAGTCTGACCGTGTCCGCGATGGTTATCGAAACGGGAATGAAAGCAGCAATGGAGGATGCGGTCTCCGTGATGCTGTTTATATAAGAAATCAACATTATCGATCTCACCGTTCCAGTCGGCCAGGTGCTTGGCGGTGATACGGGGGATGATATCGGGCAGTCGGTCCTGAATAAGTTTCCGGGCCCGGGACCTTTCCTGCTCGCTGTCAAACACAAACGAGAGGTTGCGGGCGGCCAGACCCCATTCCGACACTTTCACTTCCACTGGACCGTACTGGTTCAGCTTATAACAACCCACCCCGATACCCAGGTGACCCACGCCCGGCCCCCAACACAGAAGAACCTGGAATTTTTTATCCAGATCCCCGGTCACGTCAATTTCTCCGGAATAGCTGCAGTAATCTTCCACGCCGCCAATATAATTATTGACCAGGGGCTGGTAGCGTTCCGCTTCCGGAAGCATCTCCAGGGCGGTGCCGCACAGGCTGCAGCTCGTATTGGTATCACCGTGGGCCAGGGTCCAGAGAGAGCCGTCATGAGGGCATTTGTAAGCCACGTGATAGGGATGTTCCGGCATGACCAGGTGGTGAAAATGGTGGCCGCATTTGTCTTCCACGAACAGGCGGCGGGCTTCCACAGCCGCGGTCAGGTTGTCGGGATTGTCCAGCCCCTCTTGCAGGGCCGCTTCTTCGGCTTTCCAAGGCATGACCTTTCCGCTGATCAGCCTGGCGGCTAATTTTTTGACAATGTCGTTCCGGTTCATACAGTCTCCTTAAAAAAAAAATGATCAGAGTGGCTGAAAATGTTCTGAAGAATCTGACTTGTTTCATTGCCCGCGATCTCCTCCGCAAACCCTGATAATTCTACAAAAAGCTTTTTGAGGCAAGTAAAAATATTCGAAAAATATACGGACCAGTTGACGCCTTACTTTTTATGGATTGGAAAAGACGATGGCCATTACCTCGGCCAGGCGGATGGTATGACTTTGAATATCCTGGTCACTGCGGCCGGGATAACGAGCGTAGCTTATCATAACGCCGTTCAGGGCGGAGAAGAGGGCGTGCGCCCGGAGGCGGGTATTTTTCCGGGCAGGAGTGGTCTTTCGTATAATAGCTTCCAGACGGTCCATGAGCCGGCGCATGAGGCGGTTCAGCCGGTCAATGGCTTCCGGTCCGGGCTCTCCTCCCCCCAGCATGAAGTGCCCCATCATCTGGTAAAAGGTGATGTGGCCGTGCAGGTAATTGACATAGACACGGCAGCAGCCGGCCAGGGAAGAGTCTGGCCGGGCAAGCTCCAGATCAATCTGACGCACCAGGTCTTCGGCGTTTTTTAAGAAGATATCTAAAAAAAGATCATCCAGGTTCTGGTAATAATTGTAGATGGTGCCGACGCCCACACCGGCCTGGCGGGCAATCTGCCGGACGGTTACCTGTTGAAAATCATTGGTAGCGAATAAATCCCGGGCGGCGTTCAGGATGAGCAGACGCCGGGATTCTCTTTCCTGTTGTTTCAAATCTGCCAGGGTTTGAGGCGGCATGGGTAGCTCTTATTATTTGCCGGAGAGATTCCGGATCGGCCCGGTTGGGTTGCCGGGCCGATCCGGAAAGCAGTAACGGCGCGTTAACCCGGATATTTCATGAATTTTTATCCATTATATATCGAAAAAACCCATAAAATATCCGGGTTAATAAAATTCCCGGGCGGCTGTTATTTTTTCGGATGATAGTCTTCGTGAATCCGCATCATGTCCTCGTCCGTGAAGCAACGTTCGGTTTCATCCGGGCTGGTGGCGTCATCCTCCATTTTGCGGCGGTCGTAGGAGGGGTCCAGGACCTGCTTGAAATATTCGTGCTGGATGAGCAGGTTCATGATTTCGTTGGTACCGGTCCAGATCATGGACAGGCGGGTGTCCCGCAGGGCCCGTTCAATGGGATAAACTTCGGTGTAACCGATGCCGCCCATGACCTGCATGGCTTTATTGACGATATCCCAGGCCGCCTGGGTCGAGAACTTCTTGGCTTCGCTGACCAGGCGGCGGACGTAGGGATAATCATTGTCAATGGCCCGGGCGGCCGTGAGACACAAGGAACGGGCCGCGTCCAGCTGAGTGACGGCGTCGGCCAGCATGAAGCTGACCGCCTGGTATTTACGGATTTCCTGGCCAAAAGCCCGGCGACGGTTGGCGTAACGGACGGCCAGGTCCAGGGCGCCCCACATGGCCAGACTGCCGCCGGCCGAGGTCATCCGTTCCGGTATCATCATCTGGTGAAAACACAGGGCGCCGCCATGGAGTTCGCCGACGATATTTTCTTTGGGAACCTTGACGTCCCGGAAGACCAGGCGTCCGGTTCCGCCGCCCCGGCAGCCCATCAGGCCGTACAGGTATTCGGTTTCCACGCCCGGCCCCCGGTCAACCAGCAGCAGGCTTATCCGGCCGTATTTGTGGGCCTCGGGATCGAAATTGGTTTTGCAGTAGACTAGAAAAAAGTCGGCCCCCTCGGCGCCCACCACGAAACGTTTCTGACCGTTTAAAATGAGGTGGTCGCCCTCCAGATCGGCCCGTGTCATGGCGCCGAAAAAGTCAGACCCGCCCCGGGGCTCGGTCAGGGCTTCCGCTGATATGAGTTTACCCTCCAGGTAGGGCTTGAGGTATTTTTCTTTCTGTTTTTCGGTGCCGAACACGTTCAGAGCTTCGCCCACGATGGACGGCATGGAATAGGCGCAACCCAGGGCGATTCCCAGGCAGCCGATTTCTTCCAAGACCGCGATCTCGGCCGCCCAGCTCATGCCCCGGCCGCCGTACTTTTCCGGAAAGCGCACTCCCAGCAGTTTTCGTTGAGCCAGCTTCTCTACAAATTCCCGGGGATAGGTGATTTCGTTTTTATCCATCTGTCGCAGAAAATCACTGGAAATTTCTTCCCGGACGAATTTACGGGCCTCCTGCTTAATGGCCTGTTCTTCCGGGGTCAGTAAAAAATCATACATCAGGGGCCTCCTTGTGGTCGGGGTTTGCGCGAATTAACCGCTCGTTGGAACGGAGAATTTTATGAACTTTGCTCTATAATATGAACGTTGCTCATTTCCTGTCAAGAAAAAAATTAAGGCTACCGGCCGCTTGAAAAGATCCGCTCGGTTCCTGTTCCCCGGACATTACCCCATGCTTCCTTTGACCAGCTCAGCGTTATTCGCAGGAGAAGCGCGGTGGCGCCAGGCGCTCGCTTTTGCACAGCGGGCAACGGCCGGGCTTTTTAAAACGTTGGTGCTGCTTGAAGATATAATCGCATTCCAGGCAGCGCGAAGGACGCACGACAAGCTTTTGGCCGCGGCTGGAAAGGCTTCGGTGAATATGCGATAAATGGGAAGCAACCTCCTTTTCGGAGATGCCGATCGCCCCGGAAATTTCCCTGGTAGTCAGGGCCTGGCCTTGCAGGGTTTTGACTATGTTTTCCCGTACGGTTCCCATCGGCAGGTTTGCCTTAACCTCAAATCATACGTCCTGATCTGTTTGCCGCCAAACCGGAAAATAAAGGATAAAGGAAGTGCCTTGGCCGACCCGGCTTTGCACTTTGACGTGGCCACCGTGATCCGAGACAGCCGCCCAGACCACGCTCAGCCCCAGACCTGATCCGCTTCCGTTCGTTTTTTTGGTGGTGAAAAAGGGGTCGAAGATTTTTTTGACTTCCTCGTCGGGGATGCCCGGCCCCGTGTCACTGATGGTAAGAACGACATGGTCTCCTTCCTGCAGATCCTGATCGGAAGGGATATCCCGGCCCACATGAAGTTTTTCTGTTTTTATGGAAATGAGGCCGCCCCTCTCTCCCATGGCCTCCACGGCGTTAAAGACGAGATTCATAACCACATTCAACAGACGCGATTCTGCCCCCCTGAGCGGGGGCAGGTCCGGGTCCGGCTGGACCCGGATTTCGATGCCGGGGTAAGACTTGAGGAGATTTTTGTGCTCCGGGCTGGAAAGATAATGGTCAATAACGTCATTTAATTGCACGGCCTCAGTCGTAATCACCTCCCGCCTGGCCAGGCTTAACAGATCCTGTACGATCCTGGAGGCTCGACTGCCGGACTGCTGAATCATGGCGAGGGGCTCTCTCATGGGATCGTCCGGAGGCAAATCGACCATCAGCAACTCCGGCAGGCCGGTGAGACCGGAAAGAACATTATGGAGGTCGTGGGCAATCCCCCCGGCCAGGACCCCCAGGGCCTCCATCCGCTCGGCCCGGAGCATTTTTTTCTGGAGCCGTTCCCGTTCTTCGATTTCCCGTTTCAACTCTTCGTTTTTTCTTACCAGCTCGGCGGTCCGCTCCTCCACCAGGTTTTCCAGGTTATTGTTAATTTCCATAATTTTTTTCTGGCTTGCCTCCAGTTGGCAGTTGATCTCATAAATTCTTTCCCGTTCCTTCTGCAGCAAAAAAGACAGAAAAAAATCCTTGCGAATCTTATGCTCCCGGGAATAACAGGCAAACATACCAGCCAGGATAAGGCCCGCGAAAAAACAATCGAGGATAAACAGATCCCGCCCGTTCATTTCCGAGAAAAAGAACATGGCCAGATTAAAAGCGGCCATGAGGATCAGGCTGGAGGCGGTCGCCCAGACAAACCGGGCCGGCAGTATGGCAAAGAGTATCAGGAGAATGAAGGTCAGGCTGAGAGCGTACGCCTGCATATAGAAATAATTATTTATCAACAGGGCCAAAGAGATGATGGCCAGACCGCAGAGAACAATGACCGCCGATATTATGGGTTGCAGATGTTTATGAATCCACGGCCGGTAGGACAGGGGCAGCATGAGCAGGAGAAAAGGGGTCATGACGGCGTAGCGGACGATAAAAATCTGCCTGGCGGCCTCCGGAACCAGATAGGGGTCAAGGGGACCAAAACCGACAAACAGAATCAAGCCCAGCACGATACAGGCGCGAACTCTTGTCAGGGATTTCCAGGCAAAGTCATTTAAAAAATCCTCTTCCAGATTTTTTAATGGCCCGGAAAATTTAAGGGTAACCGGATTAAGATGGAATTTGTCCGATGGGGAGGATTGCTGCATCTTGCTGTGGGCATGAAGAGTCATTAAAGGATACGGACAAGAAATTGTTTTTATTATAACCTTTTATAGCAAAGCCGTCCGGTTGTGTCAATGTTTTTGTGGCGGCCGGAAAGCAGATTCTCCTGATCGGCGGTAACTGTGCCACGCCGAGTTGGGCCGGTTATGTCTTTAATGGACATTTCCCGGCCACCGCGAACCTGGAAGACTTTGAACCGTACCCGGTGGCTACGGCCGGCAGCAGGGATACTGACTATATCCAGAGCCACCTGGTAAGGATTTATGAAGATTCCACCAACCTGTCGGCCATGTTCGGCGACCCCGGCCCGCCGATCACCGCCACCGACGCCGCCAACATGGCGGAAGCCGGCATCGGTGCCATCGGACTGGACCAGGTTGTTCCCTATGACTCCAGGTTGAGAGCCCAGATATGGAGCTGGGGCGTCAATGAACCCAACGACTGGAATGGTGAAGACTACGCCATTCAGCGCAGCGACGGGCGTTTTAACGACGTCTCCGGCAACCGGACTTACCGCGTAGCCTGTCAGAATCCGGACACGGCGGAATGGGATATTACAACCAACTCCTATACCTTCCACCAGGCTGAGAATGCCTGTGAGATGGAATTCCCCGGTCAGGGGCTGGTCTTTGCCGTGCCGGTAAACGGCTATCAGAATGCCGTGCTGAGGGACCTTAAAGAGGAGCGGGGCATCAGTGAAGTGTGGATCAATTATTCCGACGAGGTTCACGAAGGCTACTGGATGCCCGGCCGATAGGACCGGGGGTGTCACCTGCCGGTATTGAACCCGGATCTTTCAGACGAAAATCAGCACCCCGGCCGCGAGCGGGATCGATAGTCCGGCCATGAAATCTTCCTGGGTCATGCCGGCCGGTTTCCTTTATAAAAAACCGGCCGTTTATGCTTCGGCCGGCAGACGGCCTGAAAATTCCAGGACGACCTGGTTGAACCGGGCCGGATTTTCCACGGCCGGCTGCTTCCCCTGGAGGCATGAAATATTCGGAAGGGCTTATGCGTCTTCTTTTCGGATCAGGGCGCCGGTAGGGCAGATTTCCACGCAAGCCATGCAGTCGGCGCAGGGCAGGTCGGTTGCGCCCGTCAACCCCGCCGATTTAATGACAGTTTTGAAGCCGCGGCCGGTGGCGGAAAAAAGGGGATTGCCGTTTTTTTCCCGGCAGGCGTATATGCAGCGGCCGCACAGGACGCAGCGATTGGGATTGTAGTCGATCAGGGGATGACTGGTGTCAATGGCCAGTTTGAGTTCATAGGGCGGCAGATCCTTGGGTTTGAACTTGACCTTGAGGAACTTGGCCATGTCCTGCAGGGCGCAGTTCTTGTTGGCCGGGCAATGGCCGCAGTCCACGTCGTGGACGGACAGGAGCAGTTTCAAGGCGGTTTTCTGTAAATTCCGGACAGCCTCGGAGGTGGTTGTCACTACCATGCCTTCTTTCACCAGGGTGGTACAGGCGGTAACCGGCTGATTCAAGCCTTCAATCTCGACAAAACAGAGGCGGCACGAAGAGGGAGGCCGGGTCATGCCCTGCACCCAGCACAGGTTGGGAATATATATTTCTGCGTCCAGGGCCGCCCGCAGTACGCTGATGCCTTCTTCGGCCTCGATTTGCCAGTCATCAATATAAAGTGTGACCATCCTGCTATCCTTCCTCTTTTTTCGGATTTTCTACAATCGGCGCGTTTTCGGGAGGAGTGGCTTTTTTAACGGCGTCATAAAGTGGAATACAGACAGTCATACATTCACCGCACTTGACGCATTTTTCCTGGTCAATACCCTTTTTGCGGTTGGGGGTGGTGAAAATGGCTTCGGTGGGACAACTGCCGACGCAGGCGTCGCATCCCCGGGCACACAGATCCAGATCGATATAATAGGCAATCAGGTCACGGCACATTTTAGCCGGACAGATCTTGTCTTTGACGTGGGCTTCGTATTCATCCCGAAAATATTCCAGCGAAGTCAGAACGGGATTGGGAGCGGTTTTTCCCAGGCCGCATAAAGAACCTTGTTTTACGGACGCGGCCAGCCAGGCCAGAGTGTCCAGGTCTTCTTCCTGACCTTCTCCTTTGGTGATGCGGTCCAATATCTGCAACAGGTGACGCGTGCCTATCCGGCAGAAAGTACATTTGCCGCAGGATTCGTTCTGGGTAAATTCCAGGAAATAGCGGGACACATTGACCATGCAGGTGTCTTCGTTCATGATGACCATACCGCCCGAACCCATCATGGCGCCGGCCTCGGTCAGAGAATCGAAATCAATGGGCGTATCCAGAAACGATTCCGGCAGGCAGCCGCCGGAGGGGCCGCCGATCTGCACGGCTTTGAATTTCTTTTTGTCGGGAATACCGCCGCAGATGTCAAAAATCAGGGTCCGCAGGCTTTCTCCCATGGGTATTTCCACCAGTCCGGCGAACAGGACATGTCCCACGATGGAGAAGATAGCCGTGCCCGGGCTGTCGCCGGTGCCGATGCCGCGAAACCAGTCCACTCCCTTATCTATGATGGGCGGGACGGTGGACAGGGTTTTGACGTTATTGATGACAGTGGGCCGGCCATGCAGGCCGCTGGTTACCGGGAAAGGAGGGCGATGTCGGGGCATGCCGCGGAATCCTTCCAGGGAACGGATGAGCGAAGTCTCCTCGCCGCAGACAAAGGCTCCTGATCCCTGAAAAACTTCTATTTCCAGCGAAAAATCACTGCCCAGGATATTGTCTCCCAGCAGGTTGTATTCCCGGGCCTGGTTGATAGCCTTGGTGATCAGGCGGACCGCCAGAGGGTATTCCGCCCGGACGTAAACAATGCCGCGCCTGGCGCCAATGGCCCGGGCGCAGACGGCCAGGCCTTCCAGCATCTGGTGGGGATTGCTTTCCAGGAGGGTACGGTCCATGTAGGCGCCGGGGTCACCTTCGTCAGCGTTACAGATAACGATTTTTTCAGGATTGTCCTGGGCGGCGGCAATGGCCCATTTTCGGCCGGTGGGGAAACCGGCTCCACCGCGGCCCCGCAATCCGGAATCGGAAATGATCTGAATGATGTCCGAGGATTCCATGTCAAGTGCGGCGGTCAGAGAAGCGTAGCCTCCCCAGGCCAGATACTCATCGATTTCCGCCGGATTAATCTGACCGCATTTTTCCATGATGACCCGTTTTTCCCGGTTGAAGCGGGGAAACAGCATCAGGGAGGGAATGGCCTCGCTGTCCTCGGTGACGGCGCCGTAAATATGGTCAAAGCAAGGATCATGGGCGCCGATAAAGTTTTTAACCAGCATCCGGGCCTTGCCCTCGTTGACGTTCTGGTACATGATGGGGGGATAGCCGGATTCCGGAACATTCACGATCACCAGGGGCTCGGCGTAACAATGTCCATGGCAGCCGATGGGATGAATAACTGCTTCCAGGCCTTCTTTTTCCAGGTTTTCTTCAAAGGCCTGCCTGGTTTCTTCGGCCCCGGAAGCCAGTCCGCAGGTGGCCATACCTATGTGAATGGTAGGAGTGGCGGACCGCGTGAAAGAGTCCCACTTATCAACGGCTTTTTGTTTTAAGGACTGATAGCGCTGGTCTGTTTCAGTTTCTTTCAGGTCAACCGCATTGCCGTCAGCCGGATTCTCATTTTCCGGGTCGGCCTTAGTTTCAGCCATGATCCTTGCCTGCCTCTCTTTCCGCTATCATTTTATTGGTTGTAATCTGGGTGAAAAAACCCTCGATTTTGCTGGGAGACATATAACCGTGGACCTTTTCACCTACCAGCGCCACCGGCGCCAGGGCGCAACAGCCGACACAGGCCACTCTTTCCAGGCTGAACTCCCGGTCCTCGGTAGTTTCGCCTTCTGCAATATCCAGCTTGCGTTCAAAATTTTCCAGGATGATGTCACCGCCGCGGACATGGCAGGCTGTTCCCATGCAGACCCGGATGGGGAATTTTCCGGGAGGATTAAACCGGAACTGGTTGTAGAACGAGGCCACCCCGTAAATCTCCGTGGCCGGAATAGTGAGGTGCTCAGCCACGGGTTGAATGGCCTCAATGGGCAGATAGCCGAGGGTGTTCTGTACCATTTGCAGCAGGGGAATGAGATTGCTGCGCTTTTTTTCAAATTCGGTCAGCCGGGTACGAATCTGATCAACCTTTTCCTCTTCTTCGCTGGTAATATGAGAAATCATGCTTTTGCTGTCCATCGGGTTTCACCGCCACCGGCTTGTTTCCTGACCGGTGAGGGTGGGGTTAATAATATCTCAAAATAATTTAATTTATTTAGTTTCCATCCATAAATGGCCTTTTTCCGCAATCTCTACGTCAAACTGC
>JBKHHL010000219.1:0-3346 GCA_046539175.1 Desulfosudaceae bacterium | reverse complement strand
CCCCGGAATTACCCCGGAATTACCGTTTTTCGCGATGCCGCCACTTCCCGCTTTCAGGCGGTCTGCTGCCGGATCAAGCGCCGGCCAGACCGGGATAACCCTGGTCAGCCTGACTTTTCACCGGCTCCGTTTCATGGAAAAATGGCATGTATCTGGCCCGCAAACAGATTAACCAAAAAACTCATTATTTCATCCGGGAAAGTTTTTTCGACGGCCGGATCATGAGAAGCCGGGATTTGTTTGACCTGGGTCGGGATCCCCAGGCCTATATCATTTATCCCGGTGACGGACCGGCCTTTTATTTTGACGAAGAATTATGTGAAGCCCTGGAGGCTAACGGAGTTGTGCCGGACAATGACAGGCTGGAGCAGCTTTTCTGGCCCTTTCTGGATCCGGCCTCACGCCGGACCATTGAAAAGTTCAGTCGTCCCCCGAACGGGCGCCAGGCCAGTCTGGCCGGGCAGAATGAACGTTGTCAACAGGAACAATTTCAACTGTTTGACCAGCGGCGCCTCCATTTTCTGAGGTTCGGTGAAATGGAGCCGGCCGGCCTGGAGCGCCTGCCCCGGAAAATGTTCCGGAAGCTGCTGGATAAGTCACGGGATGAACTCGAGCAGCAGTTTCTGACGATGGAACAGGCGCTTCAGCCCCATGAAAAAAAGAATTACGTTTTTACTGTTTTTAACGTCAGCCGGCATTTTCAAAGTCCCCTGGCCAGACAATTTCCCCAGGCCCTGGACCAGGAAAAAGTGGATGCCTGTTTTCTGGAGGAGGTCTGTCGTCTCAACGACGATGCCGACTTCTGGGCGGATCTTTACCGGGACAAGCGACGGCCTCAATACCTGGGCCGTTATGTCTGCTGGTTTTTTGACTATGAATTTGAAGGAGGGCAATATCTGGATGATATGGTCTGGCAGTTCAAGCGGCGGCATCATCATTTTCAGCCGCCGCCAGGCCGTCATATGCCTCTGGGAGCGGCCCTGCGGGTGCTGGAAATTGAAAAAAACGAATTTGATGACATGACCATCAAAAAACTGACCCGGCAGTACCGCCGTCTGGCCAAGCAGTATCATCCCGATCAGGGCGGCCGGCATGATCGATTTATCCAGTTGAAGCAAGCCTTTGAAGAGCTGCTGCGGCAACTTGAGGCCGGTTCCGGCCAACCCCACTCCGGTCAGACAAAATCAGGCTGAATTTCAGCCGGGACAGGTCAAACGACGGTGAGGCGCGGTTCAGGCGTTATTGCGCAAGCGCCGGTTGTGCAGGTGCTGCTGCATATTGACCTTAACCCGGCGGGTTTTATTGTTCAGCACGGCGTAGCTGTAGCGCAGATTTTTGCCCATTAAGTTGGGAGAGTTTTTAAGGCTGGAGGGAACTTTTGCCCCGCTGGCGGCCATCTTGCGGATTAAGTTCAGTTCCCGGCCGACGACCCGGTTCTGTCCCTGGCGGAGGGCGTCAAGAAAGGCCACCCGGTCCGGAGCGGTCGGGGCGCAGGTTACGGCTTTGCCCATTTGATGCAGGCTGTGACCGTCGCTGCCGCCGGTCATGACATTGCCCAGGTTGAATCCCAGCAGGGCGCTTTTCAGGTTCCACTTTTTCAGGTTGCCGGCATTGATAACTTCCACCCCGTCGACTTTTTCCAGCAGTTCCGACTGCCTTTCCTCCGGAAACAGGGGATTACAGATCCCGGTGTACATGGCGCAATAAGGGTGGGGAAAAACCACCAGGGCGTCATAGCGGGCGGCCCGGCCGATAATTTCTTCCATGAACAAAGAGACCGAGGCCATGCGATCCCGCCCCAGGCAGGGCTCGATTTCCCGTTTGAAAAAAAATTCCAGGGCCCGGATTTCATAAAAATAAACCAGAACATGGGCTCCCTGCCGGGAGGTGATTTCGATGCCCGGAATGGAAAGAAGATGGGGATAACGATTCAGCTCCAGGGCGCCTTCAATGGCGTTGTGATCAGTAATGGCGACCCCGATACCGAGAGCTTCGGCTCTGGCGGCGATATCCCCGGGGCTGTCGGCTCCGTCGGAGTGGTGGGAGTGAAAATGAAGATCAACCACCGTGTTGGAACGAACCAGATTTTCCAGGTCAGGCGATTCGAATAAAATCCGATTAAACGGGGGAGAGACAGGCGTGTCTGTATTTTTGAGCATGCTGTGACTTTTTTTATCGGCTGACAGCTTCGCAAAAAGTTCAATTGCCGCCTGGCGGCCGGCTGTGTGGGACCGCATTTATCGGAATTTCACGTACAGCTAAGTACGCTGCCTTCCTCAAAATACGCCGTGCTTTGACCTTGATCTTTTTACTTTGCCGTCCCAATTTAGGCTTTTTATGAGACAAGCTTCCCACAGGTTGTTTACAACCAGGGGTTACTTTCATTTATTTTAAATAATATAGCACAAATTTGGTGTTTTGGCAAGGACCATTATAAAGACGAGGACCATCGTCCGGCAAAAACCAGTTTGACAGGGTCTCTAAAACTTGTTATATAATTATAAATTGATATCTGTGTCAATCCAGAAGTTTATGGGGGGACACCAGGTAAAGCAGCTCTTCCTGAGAACAGGCCGGCTCTGAACCGGCTGCCAGAAGTGTTCAAGCGGGTTTCAAAAAAACGAGCCTGAGTTTTTGCCGGGCCGATCAATTTTTTAGTCGCCAAAAAAATAACAATGAAAAGAGGCCACCATGACAGATAAGATTCTGATTGAAAATCTTTACAAGGTTTTTGGTCCTCATCCCGATACAGCCATGGAGATGCTCAAACAAGGCAAGAGCAAAGAAGAAATCATGGAAAAGACCAAACACGGGGTGGGCGTGGCTGACGCTTCTTTTACCGTCAAAGAGGGTGAGATCCTGGTGGTGATGGGGTTGTCCGGCAGCGGCAAGTCCACCCTGGTGCGGTGCGTTAACCGCCTGATCGAACCAACCGCGGGCCGGGTCGAGGTCAGTGGGGAGGATGTCACCCGGCTGGACGATGAAGAACTGCGGCAGTTCCGGCTGAAGCACTTTGGCATGGTTTTTCAGAATTTCGCCCTGTTTCCGCACCGCACGGTTCTGGAAAACGTGGCCTACGGCCTGGAGATTCAGAAGGTCGACCGGGAAGAACTCTTTCAACGGTCCCGGGACGCCCTTGCCCAGGTGGGCCTGGAAGGGTGGAACGACTCCTATCCCGGGCAGCTCAGCGGAGGCATGCAGCAGCGGGTCGGTCTGGCCCGGGCCCTGGCCCTGGATGCCGACGTCATGCTTATGGACGAGGCCTTCAGCGCTCTGGATCCGCTGATCCGCAGCGACATGCAGGATGAATTGCTGACGCTCCAGGAAAGAATGCAGAAAACCATCA
>JBKHHL010000006.1:0-37568 GCA_046539175.1 Desulfosudaceae bacterium | reverse complement strand
GGCTGGCGGAACGCTTTGGACACGAACAGTCCTGATCGTGGACCACCACCGCTAGCCCGAAAGGCCTTTTTTCACTCCTCCGGCCAGCCATGTTCCCCAACCAGCTTGACAAAACGGCAGCCGCCCAGGTCGGTTGTCCGAATACCGGTCTGGTCTTTGTACAGCTTGAGCAGTTGCTGCGAGGACTGATCCCCGACCGGCACCACCATCCGGCCTCCCGTAGCCAGTTGACCAATTAAAACTTCGGGAACCCTGGGCGCGCCGGCGGTGACAATGATGGCGTCAAACGGGGCCTGATCAGGCCACCCCCGCCCGCCATCGGAGTACCTGGTTACGATATTATAATACCCCAGCCGATCAAACAGGGCGCGTGCCTGCAAAAACAGGGAATGCCGGCGCTCTATGGTATAAATCCGGTCGACAATCCGACTGATAACCGCCGCCTGATAACCAGAGCCGGTACCGATTTCCAGGACCCGGTCATCCTCACCAAGTTGCAAAGCCTGGGTCATCTCGGCGACGATATAGGGCTGGGAAATGGTCTGCTGCTCGCCGATGGGCAGGGGGTAATCACCGTAGGCCTGATCCTGCAGTGCCTTGCTGACGAACATATGCCGGGGGACAGCGCGCATGGCGGCCAGCACCAGCGGATCGGTGATACCGCGACTGGCCAGCTGGTTATCCACCATCTGCTCACGGCGGCGAAGGTATCGTTTATCCTCATTTTCCATGGCAGGGGCCTTACCGCCTGAATTTGGTATAAAATTTTAAAAGACAAAAAAAGCCGGGCCTGGCTGCCCTTTTTAAAAAAGCGCTTTCGCGCAGGTGAGCAGAAAGGGTTCACCGCCGATGTTTATCCGCGCCTTCTTGATTTTTTACTTAAAATCAGCTAATAACAAGGTTGGTGCCCGGCCGTCAAGCGCAAAAAACGCCTGAACTTTCCCGGCCGGCGGGCTATTTTGATTAACATACCCATAATTTTGACGTTTTCGTAAAAAATCGTAGTCAGACGGTTTTGACGGGATAAGCTGTAATGAAAATTTGGGGGGAAGGAGCCGCCAGCCATGGCCTTTAAAGATCAATTGCAAACCAAAATCAGGGTGGACCGCCTGGCCGATCAGGCCCTGGCTTCCCTGGATAAGAGCGACGGCACCAGCCGGCTGGATAAAGCGGCTCTGCGCTTGTTGCTGGACCTGGCCGGATATCAGTCCCGGGCGGTGCGGGATCTGGAAGTCTATTCCCGGGATTTTGAAGCTGCTCCTCCGGAGGTGCTGGTGCTGGACCAGGAACTGAAATTCTTCAACACCACCCTTGACGATGTTACCCTGCGAAAAGCGGCTACGCTCAAAGAAATGCTGAGCCTGTCCAACATGATTAAAATATTAAACGACCAGCCGGTCATCAGCCGTCAGGGTACTGACAGTGTCAACCATCTCCGGCGCCACATCCTGGAAGGTCTTGATTTAACCTATACCCCCGAGGACATTCGCGATATTGCTGAAGACGGCCAACTGGCCCTGGCCTCGGAAAATCTTTCACAAGCTGAAACGGTTCTGGCCATGTTTGCCGAACTGCTGGGAATGGTCCGGCTGCCGTCTCCCCGGCCGGGAATTATCCTGTGGGGCCGGCCTGACTCCCGAACCGGGCGGGAACCGGCTTACAATCCGGTAGTGCTGGCAGACCGGGCCGATAATACCGTCAAGCTGTTTACCTCCTCCCTGACCGGCTCTTACCTGAAAAAGCCGGAAAGCCTTCCAGAACTTCTCTCTGGCCAGCCTGATCCGGCGGCTGAGAACGAAACCGTTTTCAGTGCCCTGGCCCGGCTGGTTCAAGAGGCTGGCACCGACCGAATTCCGATTTAAGCGTTCCGCGGACAAATTAAATTTTTCCTTGACAAGATCAAATAAGATAGTATGATTAATATTAATATATCAAGATATCTTGATGTATTAATGTTGATAATTAAATTATGGATATAACCAAATACTTCAAAGCCCTGTCCGATGAAACCCGTTTGCGGTTGCTGAACCTTCTGCTTCATCACGAACTGAAAGTCGGGGAAATGGTAGCCGTGCTGGAGATGGGACAGTCCAGGATTTCCCGTCATTTGAAAATTCTGGTGGAAGCCGGCCTGCTGAACACTATCAGGGAAGGTACCTGGGGGCTTTATTTGGTGGCTGACAGCGGGCCGGGTCATGATCTGGTCGAGTCGATTCGCTATCTCTTTGAAGACAACGACCTGATGCAGGCCGACCTGGTCCGGGCCGCCGGAGTGATTAAGGAACGACGGTTATCCACCCAGCGCTTTTTCAACACTATTGCCGATCGCTGGGGGCTTTTAAAACAGGAAATTCTCGGTGATTTTGACTTGAACCGGGTTATATTAAAGGAGGTCGGCCGTCATTCGGTAGCGGTTGACCTGGGTTGCGGCACCGGAGACCTTCTTGAAGTCATGTTCGCCCATGCCGGCAAGGTCATCGGCGTGGACAGCTCACCCGGCATGCTGGACCAAGCCAGAAAAAGATTTAACAACCACGACAACCGGGTTGAGATTCGTCTGGGAGAGCTGGAACACTTGCCTTTGAGCGACCAGGAGGCCAGTCTGGCGATCACCTCCCTGGTGTTGCAGTATCTGGATGAACCGGAAGCGGCTATCGCCGAAGTAAGCCGGGTAGTCCGACCCGGTGGCTGTTTTTTAATCGCCGACTTGGAGCGACACCAGCAGGCGGTTTTAAGAGAGAAATATGGTGCCCGCTGGCTGGGCTTTGACACCGAAAAAATAAAGCAATGGCTGTTGAACCAGGGCTTTGACCTGACCTCGGTGGAACGCTATCCGCTCAAACAGGGCCTGGCCATCAATATTTTTCAATCTCGGCGACAGACGGCCGGAGCCTCGCCCCCGGCCGCGCAGTAACAAAAAACGACCGAAAAAAGTAAACTCCGACGCCGAAACGCCACCAGCGGCGACGTTATTAACCAAACAGATGAAAGGACAATGAGTTATGACTACCACCAGCAACGAAAAAGACAAGGCCATTGTGCCGGAACGGGATCTGTCCCTGCCGAACAAGGTAGCCGACCTTAGCCTGGCGGCTGAGGGCTTCAAGGAAATGGAGCTGTCTGAAAACGAAATGCCCGGCCTCATGGCAGTACGGGAAAAATACGGACCGGACAAGCCTCTCCAGGGACTTAAAATCACCGGCAGCCTGCATATGACCATTCAGACGGCCATGCTGATTGAAACTCTGAAGGCGCTCGGCGCTGACATCCGCTGGGCTTCCTGTAATATTTTCTCCACCCAGGATCACGCCGCGGCCGCTATTGCCAAATCCGGCTCCGCGGCCGTCTTCGCCTGGAAGGGCGAGTCTCTGGAAGACTACTGGTGGTGTACGGAACAGGCCCTGACCTGGCCGGACGGCAGCGGTCCCGACATGATAGTCGATGACGGCGGCGACGCCACCCTGATGGTCCACGAAGGATTCCGGGCCGAAAATGATCCGTCCCTGCTGGACAAAGAATATGACGTATACGAATACCAATGTATTATTAATCGCCTGAAAGCCTCTTACGAGCGCGATCCGCAGCAATGGCACAAGATAGCGGCAAACATCCGGGGGGTTTCCGAGGAAACCACCACCGGCGTCAACCGGCTTTATCAGCTGGCCAAAAAAGGCGAACTGCTGTTTCCGGCCATTAATGTCAATGATTCGGTAACCAAATCCAAGTTTGACAATATATACGGCTGCCGGGACTCGTTGGTGGATGGCATCAAACGCGCTACCGATACCATGGTAGCCGGCAAAGTGGTCATGATTTGCGGTTATGGTGACGTCGGCAAGGGCTGTGCCCAGTCCATGAGAGGCTTCGGTGCCCGGGTGGTAGTTTCTGAAATCGACCCCATCTGCGCCCTTCAGGCCGCCATGGAAGGATATGAAGTTTCCACCATGGAAGAGATGGCCCCGGTGGCGGATATTTTTGTCACAGCCAGCGGTTGCTGCGATGTTGTCACCGGCGAGCATATGGAAAGGATGAGAAACGAAGCCATTCTTTGCAATATCGGCCATTTCGACCATGAGATCGAGATGAGCTACCTGGAGAAGAACTGCCAGAAAACCGTCATCAAGCCCCAGGTGGATCAATGGCATTTAAAATCCGGCCGCTCCATCATCGTGCTGGCGGAGGGACGACTGGTCAACCTGGGCTGCGCTACCGGACACCCCAGCTTTGTCATGAGCAATAGTTTCACCAACCAGACCCTGGCCCAGATCAAGCTGGCCACCGAAGATCTGGACAAACAGGTTTATACGCTGCCCAAGGAGCTGGACGAAGAAGTAGCCCGGCTGCATCTGGCTCGCTTGAACCTCAAGCTCAGCCGCCTGGATGAAAAACAGGCCGAATACCTGGGCGTGCCCGTGGATGGCCCCTATAAACCGGATCACTACCGGTACTAAAAATGTTCACTTTCGGGTGATTTCTCGCGGCGAAGGCTTTTTCCAAAAGCCTTCGCCGTTTTTTTTTACGAAAGGGGTAACCGCCGGTTTGCCGTCCGTGAAATCGCGGAAAACCGGGTTGCGCGAAGTGGTTGAAAGCTTTACGCCGCCGTCCGAGCGATCTTTTCCAGGATGACCTTGGTCACCATATAGGTCGGCCTGATTCCTTCCGGACCCATTTCTCCGGCAGCCAGGGTCTGACCGCTCATAAGGGGGTTGTCCGAGGCGTAATAGGCATAACGGGCCCTGATGTCCCGCGGCAGGTGCCCCTTGATGATGGCGGCGCTGACAGCCCGCTGGTAATGACCCCCTTCCATTTCCAAGCCAATGGTGTGCCAGCTGTCAACAAACCGCAACAGCAGATCCCGGTTCTGCAGGGAGGTGCCCAGCACGGTTATCATGGGTCCGGTATGGACCTTGATATCCGGATCAAAGTCCTCGGCGGTTAAGTCGTTATTGCAGATATAATTGTCTGACGAACCTTCAATGACATGGGCGTTGGCCAGCATGATATCCCCCTTGTTGCCGCACAGAATACCTGCTTTACCCATGATGGAAATGGACTGGACATTGAGCCTCGGCGGACCTTCTCCCGCTTCGGGTTCTCCCGGAAATTCCGGGTTCAAAAGGCTGTCCAGTACCTCCCAGGCCTGGGCTCCAAAGGCGTAATCCATGACCAGCAGCACCGGGGCCTCCCCCCTGACCCGGGTAAAGTCGATCTGGTGATCCGGATGCTGGGGCACCGCCTCCAACCCGGCGGTATCAATAATCTGGCAGTCAATATGAGAACCGGAACCGTCAAAAAACTCGTACAAACCGTGCTGCCGGGCGTATTGCAGGACCTCGGCGCCGTGTTCACGGATACAACTGATAAAAGAGTACAGCCCGCCATCGTCGCTCCGGATCAAATTCTGGCAGGTGTCGGCGGCGGCGTGCCCATATAACAGGTTGACCACACTGTGAAGATTGGCACTGATAATGTGCAGGGGGCGGTCGCCCAGATTAAGATCCCACAGGGTGGACTTAAGATCGGCCGACCACTGTTCACCATATCGCTGATGAGCGATGGCGCTCATCAAAGAAGGAGTCATATAAACGGTCAGAGCTTTTTCCGGGGCCAGCTTTTCTTCGTTGATACGCCGGCCGAGATGATAGACCAGCGCGAAGAGTCCGTTATTGGTGTTGTGGGCGGACCGGTGTGATTCCAGATTGTCATAGGTTTGCCGGGTTTCATGATAGGACCGGCCCAGGATCAGGCTCAGGTTCCAGACGGCCTGGTCCAGCTCACCGCCTTCCAGCTCGTCAAGCCGCTCTACCTGGGCTTCTAAATTGCGCCATTCACTGGTCATGCCGCCGGCTTCGTCCAGCATGTGCCGCTGAATTTTTCCGGCTTCAATATTCAAAAAGGAAAGATGGGTCAGAATATCGTATATTTCACTCAACCCCCGGCTGATGATGAAACAGATTTCTTGATCGCTGATCCGGTAGCAGATGCGCCGCCGTTTGCGCGGAATAATCTTTTCGAAAATATTCCGGCCGAACCGTTCCTCTTCGGTCAGGGTTATGCGGGTACACGACTCGATTCCGCGAGGCAGCCGGTCAATAACATATTCCAGGCCGTTTAATTCCACGACCCTCGGATCGTTCATGCTGCCATAAATCTCAGGGCTCAGGGTCCGCAGGTAACCGGCGAGCTGTCCTCCCATCCGGCCGGAAGGCCGGAAAAACCCTCTCAAAGCCAGGGCCTTGGAAATGGTTTTAAAGGCACTTATTGCGAACCGGGCTTTTTGAGAACTGGTCAAATCCTTCACCGCCACTCTCCTGAAAAACGATCTTGACCGGTCTGTTTCGCGAAAGGGCGTCCGGGCTGCGGCGCTCATGAACAACCCGCTGCTGAGACAGCCGGACGGGAAGACAATCCGGCTCAATGATAGGCATGACCCTGGCAGACAATTTCCGAAGGAGAGCTGGTGCCGTCTTCATAATAGAATGTTAACGTTAACACCGGCGCTTCCAGCTTACGGTGCCGCCACGGACTCCAGATGGTAGCCCGGCTGGTGTCACACGTCAGGTTAACTTTCAGGCGGATGATTTTTTTGCCCAGGGCGATCTTGGACATATTAGGTATGCCCGCCAGCAACTCGGAAAGACATTTTTCCGTTCTGACCATGGAAGAACGCTTTATGGTAATGTCATGCTCTTTTTCAATATCCTGAAGCACTTTTTCCTCCAGCCTCTCCGCCGGTTGAGACAACAAGGACTCCAGCTTTTCACCGGCCTCCACCACCAGGTTATAATCAATGCTTTCCCGTTGTTCACGATCCAGACGGCTCTCCCGGTCTTCTTCGGCCGAACCGGATATGGGCGTCATCACCAGTGCCACTACCAGTCCGCAGACAGCAAGGATGCTTATCGAGTATGACTTCATCATATCTTCTCCATTTCAACTCCAAACATTATTATGTTGAGGACTATACAGCACCAGCTCCCGGGCTGTCAACCGGTTCCGGCCCGGATCATTCACGAGTCAGTTCGGGCGGGCTGCCCGGCGGCCGGCCGGTTGACAACCGCCTTTTAATTTTGTTTAATTTTCCGGAAAATGGAATATGACTGTTCCACCGACGCTGAAAAAAAGCCCTGAAAGGAAACAACTGATGACCATCGCTACCCCCGTGGACAATGACCGCTTTGCCCGGTATATCGGCCTGCGTTTAGTCGAGGTCGTTATCGGATACGCCCGGGCCGAAATGATTGTGGATGACAACCATCTTAACGGACTCGGCCTGGCCCATGGCGGAGCGGTTTTCTCCCTGGCCGACCTGGCTTTTGCCGCGGCCTCCAACTCCCACGGCGTGGATGCCGTGGCCATCAACGTCAACATGGCCTACTTCAAGGCTTCCCGGCCCGGCGATCACCTGACCGCCGAGGCCGAAGAGCTGTCGCTCAGCCGCAAGCTGGGCACCTACCAGATCACGGTCACCAACCAGTCCGGCGAACGAGTCGCCGTCATGCAGGGAACGACCTACCGCAAAACAACGTCATAGTCCGGGACAGGGTCAGGTCCGGGTGGCTGCCTTGAAAGAACGAACCTGCTCGGCCAGCAGCTCGGGCAGGTCGGGATTATCCAGGTTCTCTTCGATCGTTTTTTCAAAAGCGCTGCCGATGACCACCCCCTCGGCCACCCGGGCCACCGCCGCCACGTCTTCGGCCGTGGAAATGCCGAAACCGACGCAGACGGGCAGGTTGGTCCGACCGCGCACCCGCTGACAATGCTCCGCGATGAGGCCCGGGTCCAGCCCCCCGCTGCCGGTCACTCCGGTCATGGAAACCAGATAAATAAATCCGGAGGCCGCTTCGGTGATGGTACCGATCCGTTCTTCCGGCGTGGTCGGCGCTATCAGCCGGATCAGCGAGAAGGGGTGGTCCGGCCAGCCGCCGGTCAGCTCACGCGACTCTTCCGGTGGCAGGTCGACCACCAGCACCCCGTCGGCGCCGGCTGCCACGGCTTGTCCAAAAAAAGCATCCGCGCCCAGGGCGAAAATGGGATTATAATATGAAAAAACGACCACCGGGATGTCGGAAACGGCCCTGACGTCCGCGGCCAGGGACAGGACCTTTTCCAGGGTAATCCCGTTTTTAAGAGCCCTTTCCGAGGCCCGCTGAATAACCGGCCCGTCAGCGGTAGGGTCGGAAAAGGGCACCCCCAGCTCCAGAACATCGAGTCCGGATTGACACATGGCGGTGATGATTTTCCGGGATACATCCAGAGCAGGATCACCGGCGGTCACGAACCCCACCAGAGCCGTTTCGTTTCTATCCGCCAGATTCCTGAAAGTTGTCTTGATACGATCCATTTTTAAGTTTCCTCTTCAAAAACGATTCCCAGGTCCTTGTCTCCCCGTCCGGACAGGTTGACCACGATAATGTCGTCGCGATTTCTTTTCGGTGCCTCTGCCATGGCTCCAGCCAGGGCGTGCGAACTTTCCAGGGCCGGAATAATTCCTTCCAGGCGGCTCAACAAACGAAAAGCCACCAGGGCGGCTTCGTCATCGACCGCCCGATACTCCACGCGACCCAGGTCCTTGAGCAGGGCGTGCTCCGGACCCACTCCGGGATAATCCAGGCCGGCCGCCACCGAGTGTACCCGGGCCACCTGGCCGTAATTATCCTGGAGCAGATATGATTTTGATCCGTGCAAAACGCCCGGGGTCCCCCGGTTGAGGGTGGCTGAATGGCGATCCGAGTCCAGACCCTCGCCGGCTGCTTCCACCCCGATCATGGCGACCGGGTCGTCCACAAAGGGATAAAACAGGCCCATGGCGTTGCTGCCGCCGCCGACACAGGCCATGACAAGGTCCGGCAAACGTCCCTCTGTCTCCATCATCTGAGCCCGGGTTTCTTCGCCAATGACTTTCTGAAAATCCCGGACCAGAACCGGGTAGGGGTGGGGGCCGGCCACCGACCCGATGACGTAAAAGGAGCCTTCGACGGTAGCTACCCAGTACCGCATGGCTTCGTTCATGGCGTCTTTCAAAGTTCCGGCGCCGGAGTCAACCGGCAGCACTTCAGCGTTTAAGAGCTGCATGCGCTTGACGTTGGGAGCCTGCCTGCGTATGTCTTCCGTCCCCATGAAAACCCGGCAATCCATGCCCATCAGAGCCGCCGCCGTGGCCGTGGCCACCCCGTGCTGGCCGGCGCCGGTCTCGGCGATAATCCGGGTTTTCCCCATCCATTTGGCCAGCAGCACCTGGCCGACGGTGTTGTTTATCTTGTGGGCGCCGCTGTGGGCCAGATCTTCCCGCTTTAAATAAACCCGGGCGCCCTCCAGGTACTCCGACAATCGCCGGGCGTAAAATAATGGCGTGGGACGGCCCACGAAATCGGCCAGGAGTCCGGCCAGTTCCCGCTGGAAAACCGGATCCGGCAGGATTTTACGACGTTGTTCATCCAGCTCCAGCACGGCCGGCATCAGGGTCTCGGCCAGGTACATGCCGCCGTATTGCCGGAAGTGACCGCGGACGTCCGGGTAGGCACCCTGCAAAAATTCTGTGACGTTGGTTGATGGCTTCATTAAAAGATCCTCCTTAAGGGCGGCCTGTCGGCGGTCGCGGTCTGATACCGACGAACCGCCGCGATAAAAGCGGCCACCTTGTTCAAGTCTTTTGTTCCGGGAGCGGCTTCCACCCCGGAGCTGACATCGACCGCGTCGGGTTCAGCCGCGGCCAGGGCGCTTCTGACATTGTTCGGGGACAACCCCCCGGCCAGGACCAGGGGACGTCGGCGACCCAAAGGCCGCGCCGCCCCCCAGTCCCAGGCTTCGGCATTACCTCCGGGCAGCGTTCCCCGGCCGCACTCCACCAGGAAAGCCGAGGGATCATATTCCGAACCGGCGGAAAAAAACGGTGGTTTCGCGGCAAAAAGAGCCTTTATCACCGTCAACCCCTCCCGGCGGAGCCGCCTGACCATCTCCGGAGATTCCCGGCCATGAAGCTGGACCGCGGCCAGACCGCAAAAGGAGGCCGTCTCCAGAACCTTTTCCGCGGGAGCGTTGACAAAGACGCCCACGGCCGCGGCTCGTCCGGACACGGCGGCGCAGACATCTCTGGCCCGGGCCGGGGTCACATGTCGCGGGCTGCCTTCAAAAAAGACACACCCCACGGCCGCGGCTCCCAGGGAGACACAAGCCTCGGCTTCGTCCGGGCCGGTCAGGCCGCATATTTTAATCCGGGGAAAGCAAGCACCATCGACCATACCCGACTCCTCTTGTTTTTTTAGGCCGGTTGAGCCGGACTATCCCGTCGCCAGCCGCCGGAGAAATCCGATAGTGTCCCGGGCCCGAACCAGGCTTTCTCCGATCAGAAAATTACGGATGCCCGCCTGTCCGGCCCGACGGATATCTTCCGTATCGCTGATGCCGCTGGCCGCCACGGCCAACTGCTTGTCTGTCAATCGGGAGGCCAGCCTGGTGGCCACGGCGGTGTCGGTTTTAAAGGTTCGCAAATCCCGATTGTTAATCCCGATCAATTCGGCGCCGGCCAGATTGGCCCTGTCCAGCTCGCGCTCGTCATGGATTTCCACCAGCGCCTCCAGTCGCAACTCCCGGCAAAGCTGCATCAGGTCTTTAAGATGGTTGGTCTCCAGCAACCTGACGATGAGCAGTACCGCGTCGGCCCCTGCCGCCGCGGATTCATACAATTGGTAAGAGCTGATCAGAAAATCCTTGCGCAGGACCGGCAAGGAAACGGCTTGTCGGGCCTCCCGCAGGTCCGCCAGGGAGCCCCGAAAATAATGGACATCGGTCAGTACGGAGATGGCCGCCGCGCCGCCCGCTTCATACCGGACGGCGTAATCGGCCGCGTCCAGCGACGCCCGGATAATCCCCCGGGAGGGAGAAGCCCGCTTTATTTCGGCAATGATGCTGATCCCCTCCGGAGAAGCACCTCGCAACCTTTCGGCCAGAGGCCGCCGGCCAGGCCGTCCTTCCGCGCGCCGACGCAGAGCTTCTTCCGATACGCGGCGACGGGCGGCGGCAATCTCCTTTTTTTTGGTGGCCGCTATTTTATCAAGAACGGTCTCGGTCATGGCGCTATCCGTTTTCATGGGTAAAGGAAATCAGGGCCTCCAGCTTATCCCGGGCGCGGCCGCTGTCAAGAATCTCTTCTGCCAGCAAAACGCCGCCGCTCAAATCGTCCGCTTTTTGAGCGGCCACCAGGGCGGCGGCGGCGTTGATAACAACCACGTTCCGTCGGGGTCCGCTTTCGGCGCCGCTTAAGATGTTTCTGGTAATACGGGCGTTTTCAGCCGGATCTCCTCCGGCCAGATCGGCCGGTTCGGCCAGGGCGTCAAAATATCTTTCCGGGGCAATATCATAAGTGGTAACCAGGCCGTTTTTCACTTCCGATACCCTGGTCGGGGCGCAAACCGTTATCTCGTCCAGGCCGTCATGCCCGTGTACCACGAAAGCCCGCTTGACATCCAGCAAGATCAGGGTGTTGGCAACCATTTCCGTCAATTCCGGGGCGTAAACGCCCAGCACCTGGCAGTTGGCCGCGGCCGGGTTGGTCAGGGGACCGAGCAGATTAAAAACACTCTTTATGCCCAGCTCTTTTCTGGGACCGGCGGCGTGTTTCATGGCACCGTGAAACAGGGGCGCGAACATAAAACCGATGTTGATCTCGTTGACAGCCTCTTCCGCCACTTCCGGCTCCGTGTCAAGCCTGACTCCCAGGGCCTCCAGCACATCAGCACTGCCACACTGGCTGGAAACAGAACGGTTGCCGTGCTTGGCCACTGTGACCCCGGCCCCGGCCACCACGAAGGCGGCGGTGGTGGAGATGTTAAAGGTTCTGGCTCCGTCACCGCCGGTGCCGCAGGTATCCACGACCACCGGCGCGGTTGCCTGAACTCGGATGGCTTTTCGGCGCATGGCTTGGGCCGCGCCGGCCAGCTCTTCATAGGTTTCGCCCTTGGTAGCCAGCGCGGCCAGAACCGCTCCGATCCGGGCGTCGGTCAAGCGGCCTTCGAAAATCTCGGTAACCAGGGCGGCCGCTTCCTCCCTGGTCAGGTCATGCCGGCCGACAAGCCGGGCCAGTAATCGGGTAAACATGGTCCTGATTCTCCTGTTTATGTAACGATTGATCAGAATTTTTTGCCGCCGGCTCAGACGGTGGCGCCAAGTCTTAAAAAATTTTTTAAAATTCGTTTTCCCTTGCTGGTCATGATCGATTCCGGGTGAAACTGAATGCCCTCGGTGGGATGCTCGCGGTGGCGAATCCCCATGATTTCATTGTCCTCGGAGATGGCGCTGATCTCCAGGCAGGACGGCAGTCCCTCCCGGGACACGGCCAGGGAGTGATACCGCATGGCCGCGAAAGGGGAGGGAATACCGGCAAACAGGGTTTGCCCGTCGGTGCTTACGTCCGAGGTTTTGCCATGCATGATCGACGACGCCGGGCCAATGGCCGCGCCAAAGGCTTCGGCAATAGCCTGGTGTCCGAGACAAACGCCCAGGATGGGCAACCGCCCGGACAGAATCCGCACCAGCTCCAGGGAAAGGCCCGCCCCGGCGGGTCGACCGGGGCCCGGCGACAAGACCAGGTGGGACGGTTGGGCGGCCCTTATTTCCGAAACCGTCGCAGCGTCGTTTCTGACCACCCGGACCTCCACCGAAAGCATGCGAAAATACTGCACCAGATTGTAGGTAAACGAGTCGTAATTATCGATCATCATAATCATGATTTTCCGCTCCCTCCTTCCGGCGGACCGGTCGGTTCCGGGCGTCCGGCCGCCAGTCGCAGGGCCTTCTGGATGGCCCTGGCCTTGTTGACGGTTTCCACCCGCTCGGACTCCGGGTCCGAGTCCGCCACAATACCGGCCCCGGCCCTGACCGTCAGTCGCCCCCCCTCGATACAGGCGGTGCGAATGGTAATGGCCAGATCCATGTTGCCATGAAAGGAAATATACCCTACTGCTCCGCCATAGGGCCCCCGGGGAGATTGTTCCTGTTCGGCTATTATTTCCATGGCCCTGACTTTGGGGGCGCCGGACAGGGTACCGGCGGGAAAGGTCGCCGCCAGCAGATCCCAGGCGTCCAGCTCCGGATCCAGGTCGCAGCAGATATTTGAGACCAGGTGCATGACGTGAGAATAACGTTCCACCACCATCAGCTCGTTTACCTGAACGGTACCGGTAACCGCCACCCGGCCCAGGTCGTTGCGGCCCAGGTCGACCAGCATCAGGTGCTCCGCCCGCTCTTTTTCGTCTTGTAAGAGCTCGTCGGCCAGGGCCCGGTCGGACTGCTCGTTTTCACCCCGGGGCCGGGTGCCGGCGATGGGGCGCAGGACAGCCTGACGGTTTTCCAGTCGAACCATGGTTTCCGGAGAAGAGCCGACCAGCGTGGCCTCACCGATATGAAGAAAATAAAGATAGGGCGAAGGGTTGATATAGCGCTGTGCCCGGTAAAGCGTGACAGGATCCGGCGGCGGGGCGCAGGAAAAGGGCTGAGCAATCACGGCCTGGATAATTTCGCCCTCCTTTATATACTGCTTGACGGTTTGCACCATATCCAGATAGGCCGCCGCCGGCAGCTCCGGTTCAAGCCGGCCGGTCGAGGCCTCCGGCTGACCGCATCCGGCATCCTCCGGCAGGTTCGCCCCCACCAGGGAGAGCAGCCGCTCAGCCCGTTTTTCCGCCTGCTCAAAGGCGGTTGACAGGCCTGGCCGCTCCGGCTGATAGTCGTCGGTAAAAACCAGCGCCACCGCCATCAGGGTATGACGAATATTATCAAAAATAATCAACTCATCCGGAATAATAAAGTCCGCCAGCGGTTTATCGTCCGGCAGCCGGTTGTCAATGGCTTCGAAGAAGGAGACGGTTTCATAAGAGAAATAGCCCACCAGTCCGCCCCAGAATCGTGGCAGTCCATCCAGACGGGCCGGGACATAGGCTGCCATCAGCCCCCTCAGCACCGACAATGGCGCCTGGTGGTGTTCTATTTCCCTGACCTGGCCGTCTTTTTCCAGATACACCGAACGCTGGTGTACCCTTATCCGGGCTCTGGCTGAAGCCCCCAGAAAGCTGTAACGTCCCCACCGCTCACCTCCTTCGGCACTTTCCAGCAGAAAGACCGGACCCCGGCCGGACCGGTAAATTTTCTTTAAAATGGACACGGGCGTTTCCATGTCCGCCAGGATCTCGGCGCAGACCGGCACCACATTGGCGGTCTGCGCCAGACGCTCAAACGTTTTCTGGTTCGGAAACCGGTTCAACAGCATCGCTTTTCCCCCTTTAGCGCGGCCCCGAAAAAAAAGGGCCGCGGCAGACTCCCCGCGGCCCTTTTAAAACAAAAAAAAACCGCGGGCATTCTTGTTTTGCCCACGGTTTTAGCTGCTAATTCAAATTGTTGTCAGATCAAAGACCGTCGGCAGACCTCAACCACCAAGCCTGCCACCACCAGTTACCCGCCTGACTTGTTTTTTTCATGCTATTAACTATTATGTCCTGGTTCATGGTCATTTGTCTTTTAATTTTCTGTTTACACCAAAAGTTTTTATGGTATTACTGAAAGCATGTCAATAGTTTTTTTATCGGTCGCAAAAAGCCTCTTGTCGGGGAACCCGAATTAAATCGGGACGCTTGCCTCCGGTTTATCCGAAGACGGTCTTGAGACAACCCCCAGCCTGCTTTTGCGCCCGGGGCGGACAGACGAAGTCATGATCACTGAAATTTTATCGACTGGCAACGAGGTTCTGTCCGGCATTGTAGCAGATACTAACGCCGCCTGGATAGCCGGACGCCTGGAAGAACTCGGCCTGGAAGTCAAGCGGCATACCTGCGTGGGAGACGACCTCGACCAGATTGCCGGCGCCCTGCTGGAAATCTGTGGCCGGGCGCAGCTGGTCGTTGTCACCGGCGGACTGGGTCCGACCGGCGACGACCTGACCGCGGCGGCCGTGGCCCAGGCGGCAGGCCTTCCCCTGGTTCAGGATTCCGCCGCCCTGGAATCAGTCCAGCGATTTTTTGCCGAACGCGGCTCGACCATGCGGGCCTCGGATGCCAAGCAGGCACTGCTGCCCCGGGAAGCCCGGTGTTTGGTCAACCCGGTCGGTTCGGCGCCGGGATTCGCCATTACCATCGCCGGTAGCCACGTTTGCGTTCTGCCCGGCGTACCGCATGAAATGAAAAGAATGCTGACCGACCAGGTCCTGCCCCTGGTGGACGGTTGGCAGGCGCGGCAACGGCTGTTTCCGGCCACTGTCACCATTTCAGTGTTTGGCCTGCCGGAATCAGAAGTGGGCCGCCGGGTGGCGGGATTAACGGATCAATTTCCGGATGTCCGTTATGGCATTCGCGTCTCCTTTCCCCAGGTCTTTGTCCGGGTCACCACTCGCAAGCCCGTCCAGGCAGAAGCGGAAGCGACCCTGGCTGAAGCCCGGGCCTGGCTGTTACATTCTCTCGGAGAAAAAGTCTTTTCCGGCCAGGGCCTCTCCCTGGAAGCTGAAGTTGGCCGGCTGCTGCTGGAAAAAAAACTTACGGTGGCGCTGGCCGAAAGCTGCACCGGCGGACTGGTGGCTGATCTGTTGACCGACACTCCCGGCAGTTCGGCCTATTTTCTGCTGTCCACGGTAACCTATGCCAATCAGGCCAAAACCGGACTTCTGAAAGTTCCCGACGAAACCATCGCGACCTTCGGAGCGGTCTCGGAAGAAACCGTCCGGGCCATGGCGAGGGGTGTTCAGCGTCTGGCCGGAGCCGGTTTTGGTCTGGCTGTCAGCGGCATTGCCGGTCCTGGCGGCGGCACGCCCGGAAAACCGGTCGGCACGGTTTGCTTTGGGCTGGCCGGTCCGAACAACGAAGTTACAGTCACAACCAGACAATTGTCGTTTCAGAACCGGGCCATGAACAAGCGACTGTTCGCGTTCGCGGCCCTGGACATGCTTCGCCGGCAGGTTATGGACATGGCCTCATGATTGCCGACCGACAGAAAATTGATTCAGCCATAGTCAAGGCCGGCTGCCTCATCGATGGCAGCGGCGCCCCCGCCCGGATGAACGTCTTTTTGTCCGTGCTTGAAGGCCGGATTAAGACCATCTGCGGGGTCAGACCGGACTCATCGCTGCCGTTTGTTGATCTGTCTGACAGAACCCTGCTGCCGTTATTGATCGACTGTCATGTCCATCTGTTCATGGACTCCGAGACCAGCGGTAAGGAGAGGCACCGGCAAATGTCGGCCGGTTACAAAACGCTGCGTCCGGTTATTCACCGTCATGTAGACAACCATCTGAAATGCGGGGTGACGGCGGTTCGGGACGGCGGCGACCCCGGCGGTTTTGCCGCTCGATACAAAAACGGACGGACGCGGGAACAAACCAGCGGCTTATGCATCAGGACATCGGGCCGGGCCTGGTATAAGGCGGGTCGATACGGTCGGATCGTGGGCGGACCTCCTTTGCCCGGCCGCGACCTGCTGGCGGCCATTGACCGGGAAACCGACCGCGTTGATCAGATAAAAATTATAAATTCAGGCATTAACAGCTTGTCGGAATTCGGCTGGCAATCGGAACCGCAATTTACGGCCGACGAGCTGGCCGCGGTGGTGGCCCTGGCCAGAAGCAAGAAGAAAGGCGTCATGGTGCACGCCAACGGTTTTCTTCCCGTGCGGGAAGCGGTAGCGGCCGGGGTCAGCTCCATTGAACACGGTTTTTTCATGGGGCGGGAAAACCTGGAGCGCATGGCGGAAAAGGAAATTTTCTGGGTGCCCACGGCGGTTACCATGCGCGCTTTTTCCGATCTTGGCCGGGAGGGCGGCACGGTGGCCGCCCGCAACCTGGAGAACCAGTTGACTCAGATCGGCTGGGCCCGTGAAACCGGAGTTCGGGTGGCCCTGGGCACGGACGCCGGCAGTCCGGGGGTTAACCACGGCTTCAGTGTCAGAAAGGAAATGCTTCTGCTGACCAAGGCCGGTTATTCCGTGGAACAGGCCGTCCAATGCGCTACCGCCAACGGCGCCGCCCTTCTGGAACTACCCCAGGCAGGACTTTTGAGTCCGGGGCGTCCGGCTGATTTTCTGGCGGTCGGCAGCGGCAAAGAGGACCTGTTGCGCCCCGGCCATAAACTGTCGATTTTTCGAGCCGATCTGTCCCGGCGATAACTACGGGGCAAAACCATGCTTACCATGAACAGGCCGACCCCGAACAAGTCGCCCTTTTCCCAGGAAATAAAAAGTGTGCCCTGGGGGGACAAAGCTTCCTGGCAAAGCGTCAATCTCGAAATTTCCCGCCTGGTTGCTAACTGCCCCGAGGAAGTTCATCGGCTGCGGGCTTTGGCTTTCCATATTAACGACTCCCTCGCCGCCATAAACCCTGTACTGGACAAACTTTGTTCATATACCTGCCCCTGGTGCCCGGAGCCCTGCTGTCTGGCGGCCACGGTCTGGCTGGATCTCTCCGACCTGCTGCGTCTGCATCTCGCCGGGCCGGCCATTCCCGCCGCTCAGCCGAAAATCAGCCGGGGAGAGACCTGCCGTTATCTGGGCGCGAGAGGCTGTTGTCTGCCGCGCGCCTGCCGGCCCTGGACATGCACCCGCTATATCTGTCCTACTCAGAGAAGGTGGTGGCGCCGACACGCCCCGGAGGAGGCCGCCTTTTTCTCCCGGATTTCAGCCGGCCTTCGCGCAGACCTCCGGTTTATCCGCCAGGATTTTTCGCGGTTGGCCGCCGCCCGGACAGCCTCCCCTGAAACTGGTTGACTATGACCGGAAGGTGATTATTATATAATAGTGATGATTTCACCAGCCGGTTGGCCGCCCTGTCGCGGTCCGGCTTCAACCAAGCAACCTGGTCTGGTTGCCAAGGAGGCAGTATGTCTTTTCATTATTATGTACCCGGAATTGTACTTATCGTGGCAGCGTTGCTGATTCTCGCCTTTCCCCGGATACTGGTGGCTTTGGTCGCCGGATTGGTCTTCATGGCCGGCCTGGCCGCTCTCTGGATGGGCAACACCATCCGTCATATCAACAAAAATGGCCTGGGACCCCACAACGAAAATACTGCCGGAATTTTTTTCAATCAATGGCGGCGGTAGAGCCCGCTTGTCACCCCGGAATCCGTCCGTCCGCAGAACACAGTCGGGATAATCAATACTTCCGGCGGCCTGACCGCCGTTTAAGCAGGAACGGATTGGCACCATGACGCGTACCCGCTGGACAATTTTTTTGATTACCACCTTTGTTCTTTCGGCGGTAACCCTGGGGTTTTCCCTGTTTTTATATATCTACTGGTATATCAAGGTCAGCACCGGCCTGGAAGCACTGGCCCGGAATTTTAATCTGGGCCGGGCGGATCTGGCTTCAGCCGATACCTGGGTGGTTATTACCGTGCTTTCCATCCTGGTGGGCCTGATCCTGATGGGTATCTTTTTTATCTTTTTTTATAATTTAAAGACTCTTCAGCTGTTTCGCCTGCAGCGTAATTTTATCAACAATTTTACCCATGAGCTGAAAACACCGGTAACCTCCCTGCAGCTTTATCTGGAAACTTTTTTAAAACACGACTTGCCGCGGCAGGAACAGATCAGGTATGCCCACTCCATGATGGAGGACGTCAACCGGCTGTCTTCAACCATCAACAGCATTTTAAAGCTGGCTGAAATTGAAAGCCGAACATACGCCGGTGATTTTGAGGAAACCGACCTGGTCTGGGCCATAAAAAATTTTTACAAAAAGAATAACCACCGTTTCCGCGGTGCTGAGGTCACTCTGGAGAACCCGTCGGACGAATCTTTGCGCTGCCGCCTTAACCACGATCTGTTTGACATGTTGTTAATGAACCTGTTTACCAATGCCATTAAGTACAACAACTCCGACCAGCCCCGGATAACCGTCACAGCGTACAAACACAAAAAAAAGGCCGTGCTCCGGTTTGCCGACAATGGTATCGGGATTGACAAGGCTAATCGCAAAAAAATATTTAAAAAGTTTTACCAGGTTGGCCTGGCCGACGACCGGACAGCCAGGGGAAGCGGCCTGGGTTTGTACCTGAGCGCCAATATCGTGCGGCTGCATCAGGGCAAAATTCGCATAACCGGCCCCCCTGAAGGTGAGGAGGGAACCGTTTTTGTTGTTTTGCTGCCGCTGGCCGGAAAAAAAGCGTCTTGACCCGGATATTACATACTGCTAAGTACGCTGCATCACTCGAAAAACGCTGCGCCTTGAGCTTGAACTTTTTACTTTGCCATCCCAATTTGGACTTTTTACGAGTACATCAATTATGACCATGTCCCGAAAAACACATATTCTGATTATAGAAGATGAAAGCAATATTGCCGAAGGCTTAAAGTTAAACCTGTCCCTGAAGGGCTACACGGCGGTTGTGGCCCAGGACGGCCTGGTCGGGTTGGATTTGTGGCAAGCCGGGCATTTTGACCTGATTGTTCTGGATATCATGCTGCCCGGCATTGATGGCTTTTCTGTTTTGCAGCGTATCCGCCTGACCGACGAAAAAATTCCGGTTCTGATCTTGTCGGCCAAAAACGAAGCTGCGGACCGAATTAAGGGCTTGTCCTGGGGGGTGGACGACTACCTGACCAAGCCCTTTGAACTGGAAGAATTTCTGCTGCGGGTGGAACGCCTGCTGACCCGGGCCGACTGGAATCGGTCTTCGGTCAAGACAAAAACCCTGGAAACATACCGGTTCGGGGGCAACACCATCGACTTTGTGGCGGGGGTGGCCGACTGCCGGCAGGGACGCGTCAACCTAACCGACCAGGAAGTTCAGCTGTTAAAACTGTTTATCAATCACAAAGGCCGGCCGCTGTCCCGGAAAGCCCTTCTGGAAATCGGGTGGGGGTACAGCGGCCAGACATCTACCCGCACCGTGGATAATTTTATCGTCCGGCTGCGCAAATATTTTGAAAACAACCCCAGAAAACCTAAATTTTTCAAAAGCCTGCGTTCGGTAGGCTATGTCTTCACACCTGACGAGACGGATCCGGAGAAGCCTTAACCCCAAAATCCTTGTCCCTGATTACGGCCGTGATATTTTTTAAACGATTAAAAAATTTTCCTGGTATTTTTCGTGATTGCGCAAGCCTTGATCTTGAACTTTTTACTTTGCCGTCCCAGTTTGGCCTTTTTACGGAGCGGTCTCGGTGAAAAAGATTTTTATTCACACCCTGCCCTGCCCCCCATTAAATTTTATTTTTTGCTTGACTCCGGGAATTATCTTTTATAAACTAATTTTGTCGACAATCGACGAAAAACAAAACGCTTATTTTCAGGAAAACACGGTTATGGTATTTACCGCCCCGCAAAGCCTGTCAGAACAGATTGCCGACTATATCCGGGAAAAAATCATCCGGTTTGAATTAAAGCCGGGGGAAGTAATCCGGGAAACAAGCCTGGCCAAAGAACTGCAGGTCAGCCGCAGCCCCATTCGAGAAGCCCTCAAAATGCTGGAACGACAGCGCCTGGTGGAACAAACCCCCCGCAAGGGAACCAAGGTGACTGATATTTCGGAAACCTATATTGACTCCCTCTATGATGTTACCATTGCCCTGATTATTCTGGCGGCCAAGCTCTGCTCCGAAAGAAGCACCGCCGAGGACCTGCGGGAAATCAACGAGACGGTTGCCCGGGCCTCCGAGGCTGTTAATCAGAAAAACGTCCACCACTACTATACCTCTTTTTTTGATTTTGCCCTGCGGTGTCTCCAGGCGGCCCGGAACCCGATTTTAGAAGAAATGATCCTGGACCTGATTCCCGGGGTCCGGCGGATGCAGTTTCTGACTTTTTTTCTGCGCAGCGACAACCTGGCCGAAAATCTTGAAATTGTCGCGCGAGGCAATGGCTATCTTCAGGAACATAATAGTGAAATGGCCATCAATACGGTTATTGAATACATCACCAAAGAAAAAGAAGTGGCTCTGCAAACCCTGCGCGACGGGTTGCTGGACCCTCCTGCGGACGCGGCCCTCAACGCCTTATAATCATTAGGCTTTTTTAATTTTCTTGGTTTGTTTCGAAGGCAAACCAGAATTTAATCCTGGTAAAACATTGTTTATGAAAGCATACAAAGAAAATTTTTCTTGACAGCGCTCCTTAATAAAGGCATTCAGAAGCTGCCTTGTCGACAATCGACAACCGGCAAACAAAAATCGACCACCAAAAAAGGCCATCGGAAAATGACTGAAAATCAGCCCTCCGCGTACTTTCCGCGGGACCTGCTCCGACAAATTGCCACTACCAAAGAATCGCGGCAGCTCCTGGCCGACCTTATTCCGGAAATGCTCCGCTTGTGGGCGGAAAGCGGTACCGGGACCGGCCCCACCAGGAAGATTGCCCGCCAAAGCATTGCCGGCCTGGCCGGCAACAGCGTCAAAAACGCCTTTCTGGATAAAAAAGGCTTAGGGGAGGCGGCCCGCCTGCAAGAGCTGGCCGCTGATCCGGATTTCCTCCGGACGGCCTCCACTGAAACCGGAGCCGCCCTGGACGCTGTTTTTGAAACCCTGGCCAAAGCCCTGGCGGATCTGGAGAAACTTGATCCGGAACAAAAAAGGGAGCTGGTCGGGACTATTTTCACCAACCTGGGGACGGGCCGGGGGGCGCCGCTTATTACCAGTGCCTGCCGGATAATCAACGACATTCACCAACAAGACCCCTCCTTTCTGGCCAGAACCCTGGAACCGGGGTTTAACCGCTGGGTAGCCGGGCTGGACTTTGCCGCGGTAAAAGAGATGCTTGATACCAGCGCTGACGGCGTGGCCGCCCTGGTAAACATGATCAACACCGTGTTGTGGCAATATCCGGCCAAGGTTGTCACCACCCTGTCCTTTCTGCCTCCGATCATAAACATGATGCTGGACTCCCTGGCCGGGACGGTGAAGACCTTCAACGACAAGGGGTCTCCCGACCTGGTGGCGGATATCCTTCTGACGCTCCTGCGGGAACTGAACACCGATTCTTTGGCGGCCGTTATCAACGAACTGGCTGAACAGGCCCGGCGTTTTCATACCGGCAGCGCTTTAATCGGCGAACCGGGTTCCCCGCAAATGCCCAACGATATTTTTGTCCTGTTGAACGACATTCTCGGCAAGCTCGACGGCCGGACCCTGTGGAAAGCCAAAATCGCCCTGGCCGAGATCAAAGAAACCGGCTCCAACGCTCTTACAGACGCTCTGGCCACACACCCCGAACTGATGATGGACGGCATAAAACATGCCAGCGCCATCCACAACACCCGCCTGCGTGCCGCCAACCACCGCCTGACCACCTCCCTGGACGACCTGGATCCGGAAGCCGTCAACAACGCTCTGGCTGACTCGGCCTCCGGCTTTGACGCTCAGGAAGCGGCTGAAACCATTAACAACGCGGCCGCTCTCCTGAACCGGTTTTTAGCGGCCCGGCCGGACGTGATCACGGAAAAAGCCGGGGCGTTTGCGGAAGCCCTGGATCCCCATGAGCTTTCTGCTCTGCTGGACCAGGCCGGCAGTCTAATGAACGCGGCCCTGAAACCCCTGGCCAGATCCCTTGTTCCCCATCTCATCAAAGGCCTGCTGGCTACCCTGGAGCCGGACGATGACGAGCTTGGCCCCGCCGAGGCAAGCGCGCGGGAAATGTTGTTGTCATTTTTTAATTCACAGGAGGCGCATTCCAATGAGTGACTTCTTTCTTGAAGCCGCGACCACCCTTTACAACCAATCCATCCAGGACTGGAAGGCCGCCGGGAAAAACATTGTCGGTTACAGCTGTTCCTACCTGCCCTCAGAAATATTTTACGCCGGAGACATTCTGCCGGTCCGCTTGCGGGGCATTGAAACCGAAGGCATGGAGGTGGGTGACGCTTATTTCGGACCCTATATCTGCTCTTTTCCCAAGTGTATTCTGCAGTTGGCGGGAACCGGCCGGTATTCCTTTCTGGATGGAGCCATTATAACCCCGGGATGTGATTCCATGAGAAGGCTGGATGAATGCTGGCGCAAAGCCGGGGAAGACTATGAGAACGCGGTGCCGCCTTTTTTCTATTACTTTGACGTTCCCCACAAAACCGCTCCCCACGGCATGAAGTGGTTCACCGAGGAAGTCGCCAACCTGAAAACCGCTCTGGAAGAACATTTCGGGATCCGGCTGACCGATGACGACCTGAAGCAGGCCATAGCTTATTACAACCGCGGCCGCCGGCTTTTAAAAGAACTGGAGGAGTTACGCGCCGGGCCGGATGTCCCCATCACCGGCAAAGAGGCTTTCGCGGTGGCCATTGCCGGAACAGTCATGCCCCGAAAACCCTACACCGAACATTTGCAGGCGCTTCTGGACAGGCTCAAAAACGGCCCTTCCGTCAGTACCGGCAAAAAACGAATCATGGTTATCGGCAGTATCAGTGACGATATCGACCTGATTGAGCTGATTGAAAAACGGAACGACGCCCTGGTGGTGACCGAAAACCTCTGCTTCGGGGTGCGTTTCGAAGGCAACTTTGTCTCGGAACAAGGCGATCCCGTCAAAGCCCTGGCCGAGGCCTATCTGGGTGAATCCACCTGCCCCCGGATGTTCGGTAAATACCAGGAACGCCTCAACATCTTAAAAGAAAAAATCGAGACCGCCCGGATAGACGGGGTCATCATGCAGAATATCAGGTTTTGCGATCTGCACGGATCTGAACACGGCCTGTTTGAACGTGACCTCGAAAAAGCGGGCATACCCTGCCTGAAGGTGGAAAGAGAATACGGCCCGCTGACGGATACCGGCAGAATGAACATGAGAATTCAAGCTTTTATGGAAAGACTGGGCTAACCCGTAAAACCAGGAGACAGGCGATGAGACAGGAAATAAAAGAGTATAACTATGACTGGATGCTGGATCGCATAATCAATGCCGCCTCCAAAGCGCCTGACGGTACTCCCGGGGAACTGGCCAACCTGCTGCGCTATATTCCCTATTTTAATAAACCGCTGGGTACCGTCTTACGGGAAGGGGAAGCCGGGGCGGTTTTTTTAAAAATGATGGCCGCCTATTTTGACAGAATTCTCACCGCCCGTGAAAAAGGCCGAAAAATCGCTGCCACCACTTTCTGTTTTTCTCCGGCTATTCTTTACGCCATAGACGCGGTACCGCTGACCTTTGAAATTCCCTCAGCCCTGGCCGGCATGGTCTGGAAACGAGGCGGTTTTGACTATCTTGACTATGGTTGCGAAACCGGACTGACCGAGACCTCCTGTTCCGCCCAACGCGGTGCCCTGGGAGCGTATCTGGCCGGCCTGGGAGAAGAGATTGATTTTCTGGTCTGTGATACTCCGGGAGTTTGCGACACAAACGCCAATGCCTTTGCTTTTACTTCCGCCTATCTGAACAAGCCTATTTACCACTTGAATTATCCCCAGAAGCTCAATGATGACCGGACCTCCAACTACCAGGTGGAAGACTACCGGGAAATGATCCGTTTTCTGGAAGAACAGACCGGCAACAAGATGGATTACGACCGGTTGCGGGAGGTTCTGCTGGAGGTGGAAAAACAGGACATCATCACCGGCGATATCGAGGACATGCAGATGCTGACTCCCTGTCCGGTTCCGCCCATTTATAACATGTTTATCTACGCCGGCCGCTTTGTAAGCTCCGGAATGCCGGAATACACCCGCGCCCTGGAAAGCATGCGGGATACCATCAAACAGAATGTGGACAAAGGGGCCTCCGGGCTGCGCTCCGGAGTAGAAAAACGGCGCCTGTATCTGTGTTATATCGATCATTATACCGTGGACATGAACTTCTGGAACTGGCTGGACGATAAGGGCATTGCTCATCTGGGCAGCATCCTCTCCAAGACCTTCCACCAGGGCTCTCCTTATGCCGACAGCCTGGAGGGGTCTTCCTATACCATTAACACCGACTCCCCGGAAAACATGCTGACCAGCATCGCCCAGCTTAACGCCCGGCTGCCCATGGTACGATCCATCCGCGGGCCTTATGACCAGCCCAATATGTGGCTGGAAGAATCCCTGGCGATTGCCAGAACCTTCCAGGCGGACTGCGTCATCTACAATGGCACCCCGGGTTGCCGCAACACCTGGGGAATGGTTAAGCCTTTTGCCCGGGACATGGAAAAACACGGATACCCGACCCATATTTTATATGACGACGCATTTGACGACCGGGTCGAATCCTGGGAAGCCACCCGGGAGCGCCTGGACGAATTCTTTACGGTAAGGGGGTTGCTATGAGTATTGTGGCCGGATGCGATGTCGGTTCGCTGACATCCAAAGCGGTTATCATGAAAGATCGCCGGGTTATCGGCTCGTCGATTATTAAATCCAAATCCCGGCCGGAAGAATCGGCCGAGGCCGCCATGAACCTGGCCCTGACCGATGCCGGCCGGCAGTCGGCGGACATTGATTACTGCGTCGGCACCGGCTACGGCCGGGACAAAATTCCCTTTGTCAACGAAGCCCTGTCGGAAATCGCCTGTCACGGCAAAGGCGCCAAATGGCTGGTTCCCGCGGCGCGTACCGTCATTGATATCGGCGGCCAGGACTGCAAGGCCATTAAGCTTGATTCTTCGGGCCGGGTGGAAAACTTTATTACCAACGACAAGTGCGCCTCCGGCACCGGCCGTTTTCTGGAGGTTATGGCCGATGTGCTCAATGTGGACATGGCCGACCTGGGAGCTCTCTCTTCCCGGGCCCGGTCTCCCATTACCCTGGCTTCAACCTGCACCGTCTGGGCCCAGGCCGACGTTATTAAATACCTCAATTCCGGCTACGACCTGGAAGATATCGGAGCCGGCATCAACAGCGCCATGGCCAAGCGGGTGGCCATCCTGGCCAATACCGTCAAAATCGAAAAAGAGGTCTGCATGACCGGCGGGGTGGCCAAAAACCAGGGAGTGATCAAAACCCTGGAAAACATTCTCGGCTGCCGCATCAGAAAAATCAGAAAAGTTGATCCGCAATTGGCCGGGGCCATCGGAGCGGCTGTCTTCTCAATGGAAAAAACCAACGGCAAATAAGGGGTCAGACATGATAACAGCAGGTTGTGACGTCGGTTCGCTGACCGCCAAAGCGGTCCTCATGGATAACGAAAAAATTCTCGGTTTCGATATCATCCGCGCCCGGACCCGGCCCTCGGAATCCGCCGAACTGGTCATCAAGAGCGCCGCCGAAAAAGCCGGAGTGGCTCCCGCCGATATTCAGCGCATGGTCGGCACCGGCTACGGCAAAGATCATATTACCCAAGCCGACACCACCAAGTCGGAAATCTCCTGCCATGCCAAGGGCGCCTGGTGGAGCCGGCCCTCGGTCCGTACCATTATTGATATCGGCGGACAGGACGCCAAGGCCATCCGGATTGACGAGGCGGGCAACGTGGCCCGCTACATATACAACGACAAGTGCGCCGCCGGCACCGGCCGGTTTCTGGAAGTCATGGCCGACGCCCTTGATGTCAGACTGGTTGACATGGGCGACCTTTCGGAAAAGGCCACCAGTAAAATCCGCATCTCCAACCAGTGCGTCATTTTCGCCGAAACCGAGGTTGTTTCCCTGATCAACGAGGGCCGGGAGACCTGTGACATCATCCGGGGGCTGCACCATGCTATGGCCAACCGGGTGGCTTCTCTGGCCAAAAGCATCGAAGTTCACGAAGAGGTCTGCATGACCGGCGGGGTGGCCAAAAATCCCGGCATGTTCAAGGCGCTTTCAGAAGGACTGGGCGTGCCCATTCAGTTGCTGGACCTGGATCCCCAGATTAACGGCGCCATCGGGGCCGCCCTGCTGGCGGCGGAAGAAGCTGGAGAGAAATAAACATGGGCCTTTTTGACGACCATTTCAACCGGCTGAGGTTTTATCAGGAGAAAAGGAAGCACCGGCCGGACCTGACCGTCCTGGAGCCGGGGCAAACAACCGCGGACTGGCCGGCCGGCACTCGGAACAACCTGGTCCTGTCGTCAGACATGGCTGTTGAACTGGGCAGCCCGCAAACCGCCTCGACCTCGTTTCTGGCCTGGACAGAGGAGGCCGACACCCTTAATCATGGGCGCCTGACTCTGCTCGGACCGGACATACCCGCGGAAACCCGGAGCTTGGTGCCTTTTGGCAAAGCGGTCCTGGTTGGTGTCGAGGGATTTGACGAAAACAACAGCTATGATCGCTTCCGGGAAATGGAGCTGGCCAAGTATGACATCCGCCTGTTCGGCTATATGATGCGGGCGGTTTCCCAGTATCAAAGGGAGTGGAGCCGGATCAGCCGTGAAGCCGTGGCCGACAATTTTTCCCTGGCCTACCTGAGCCGGGCGCTGGTCCGGGTCTTGACGGCGTTGCCCTATGTAAAGGCGGTAGAAGTCCTTTTCGTGACCGCTTCGGTCGACGATGTGCTGGAATTAAAGACCATTGGTGACGACGTGGCCGCCCTGACCGGAGCCATGAACAAAATGGGCGAGGAGATGGATTTTGACTGCACCTCCTGTGAATACCAGCCGGTTTGTGACAGTGTTTCTGAACTGAAGGCCATGAAACGCGCCCTGCAGCGGAATCAGGCCTCTTGAAAAGAATCCGGCCGGATAGCCCGACAAGGCGGACCTGGCGACAACCGGATAAAAACCATTCAAAGGATAACCCTTTCGAAAATGTTTACTCAATACCTGGAAGAACCCTGTCACGAGTTGGTGGACCAGGCTTTGGAAGATGGCCTGATTCCGATTGGATATACCTGCAGCCTGGTGCCGGCCGTATTGCTGAGCCTGCCGCCTTTGTTCCCCTTGCGGATGCGGGCCCCGGGCGCGGGCGGCACTGAAGTTGCTGATATTTACATGTCCAACCTGACCTGCTCCTACACCCGGAGCCTGCTGGAATTCGCCCTGGATTTTCGGTACGATTTTTTGGGCGGCTGGGTCAATACCGCCAGCTGCGATCATTTGCGCCGGTTGCACGACAACCTGGAGTACCTCTCTATTCCCGGATTTTCGCACCTTCTGGACATACCGCACCGGGCCGGCGAGACGGCCCTGGCCTGGTTTACGGAGGAGCTGCAAGGCCTGGCCGAAAAACTGCGGGAGCGCTTCGGGGTCGACATCTCCGAAGCGAGCCTGCGTCAGGCGGTCCAGCACCACAACGATTTTCTGGCCCTTCTTGCTTCCATCGGCGAGCTCCGCCGGCAAAAGGCGCCGCCCCTGACCGGCACCGATTTTCATAAAATGCTGACGGCCGCCCAGGGCTCTCCCCCGGACCTTATCCGGGATAAAATCGTTCAATACCGGGACCGATTATCGGGACAAAAGGGACTTGACGGCTTTCGGGCGCGGTTGATGGTCGTCGGAGGCCAGCTGGACGATCCCCGTTATATTGAAACCATCGAATCCGCCGGCGGCCTGGTCGTGGCCGACCGGTTCTGCACCGGCTCTTTACCAGGCCTGAAGCCCATTACCCTCGGGAATCAGCCGGTATTGTCCGCCCTGGCCGAAGACGCCCTGTTAACTCCTTCCTGCCCCCGCATGATGGAAGATTTCGACGCCCGGCTGGCTCAAATTACAACCGCCGCCGAAGAATACCAGGTCGATGGCATTATTGTCCAATTTATCAAGTTTTGTGACACCTGGGGCGTGGAAACAGCCGCCCTGGTTCCGGCTCTGCGGGAAGCCGGCTATCGGGTGATGTGCCTGGAAAGAGAATACAGCGGCACCGGCGCCGGTCAGCTGCAGACCCGGGTACAAGCCTTTCTGGAAAGCATGGGATTATAATCATGAATAAACTCGCCCGTACCGCTCACTACTCTCGTTTCTGGACCTCCAATTATCTGCGCATGGGCCGCATGATCACCAAGGCCGGGCTGTTCAAAACCTACCGGGACCTGCAGCAATACCCCTGGATGAAGGTCCTGCTGCAGGCCAATCTCCTGCACGACAAGTTCGGTAAAAACCGGGAAGGCCGCCACCTGGAAGCGACCTCGCAGGTGGTTTCCTATGTCATCAAGTCCTTTGCCGACCTGCTGTATGAGACCCTCAACAACGATGACCGGCTGATCATTCACGAGGATATGGTGCCGCCGGAAATCTTTCGGGCCATGGGCCTGGCGCCGTTCATGGCCGAATTGCTGGGCATCGCCCTGCCGCTGATTCTGCCGCACTCCGTGGAAGAATACATAGACCGCTCGGAAAGCTTCGGCGTTCCTCCGGACATCTGCTCCCTGCCCAAAAGCACCATGGGCTTCGCCCTGGCCGAACAGATGCCCCCGGCCAACGCCCTGATCACCTCCAATCTGCCCTGCGACGGGGGGATGGCCTCTTACGTGGTCATGGAGCGCCAGCTCAACCTGCCCACGTTCCGACTGGACATTCCCCACAATTTTTACAATGACCGGGCCCGGGACTATTTTACCGGCGAAATGTACCGCCTGATCGACTGGCTGGAAGACCATACCTGCGGAAAAATGGACTGGGACCGCCTGGCGGCCATCTGCCGGGAACGCAACAAGATGGTCGACTACGAGCTGGAACTCTGGGATATGATCAAACACCGGCCGTCGCCCATGGCCGGCGAACCGGTCTGGCTGAGCCACCTCTGGGGGGCCAACGTCAATCCGGAAAGCGAAAAAACTTCCCGGCTGTTTCAGAAACTGGTTGAGCTGACCCGCCAGAACCTGTCCGAGGGCCGCCCGGCCCTCAAAGAGGAAAAGTTCCGGGCCCTTCTCTGGAACCCGCCCCTGCTGCACGTCAGCGACCTGTTTAACTGGGCGGAAACCGCCTATGGGGTGTCCCTGATCATGGACAGCATGTCTTATAACCGCCGGGAACCGTATATCGACACCTCTTCCGAAGAGAGCATGCTGCGGGGTCTCGGCCAGAACATCATGGAAGGTCCCATGGCCCGCCACACCCGGGGACCCTCGGCCAACTATATCGAAGATATTTTCGTCATGATCAAGCAGTTCGACATTGACATGCTCTGGGTGGCCGGACATGTCGGTTGCAAAAACACGGCCGCTTTAAACGGCATGCTCCGTGAAAGATGCCGGGAAGCCGGCGTACCCATGCTGATCATAAATTATGATCTGTCCGACCCGCGGGTCGCCTCCCGGGATGCTATCTTAGAGCAGATCAACCATTTCATGGAAAACATCATGAAGGCCCGGCGGCAGGACCTTTAACCCGAAGACATTATGAAATATCCGAGCTGGCCCGGATCCTTCTTGAGCTTTTTTCAAACCCAGGCTGTCAGTTTTGTTTTTGAACCGGTTTTTTTGCCTGGTTCCGGAAAACCGGGATTATAACCCAGGAGTGATAAATTATGAGCGGTAAAGAACGTTTTTTCGCGGGGTGTGACGTGGGCTCCACTACCGGCAAAGCGGTTATTATTAATAAGGACGGTATCGTCGGCAGCGCCATTGCTCCCAGCCAGATCGACCCCCGGGAGACGGCCACCAGGGTCTTGAATCAGGCCTGCCAGCAGGTCTCCGGCCTGGCCGGCATCAACGACCTTGCCTGGCTGGTCGGTACCGGTTATGGCCGCAACGAAGTTCCTTTTGCCAATGAAAACACTTCGGAAATCAGTTGTCACGCGTCCGGGGTTTTTTTCTGCGACCCGGGCATCAAAACCGTCATCGATATCGGCGGCCAGGACGTCAAGGCCATCTCCATTAATGACGACGGCCGGGTGCTGGAATTTGTCATGAATGACAAGTGCGCCGCCGGCACCGGCCGGTTTCTGGAAATGATGAGCCGGATTTTCAATATGGATCTGGACCAGTTTTCGGAGTTATCCCTGCAGGCCAAAAAAGTAACCCCGATCACTTCGCAGTGCAGTGTCTTTGCCGAAACCGAAGTCATCAGCCTGCTCAGCAAAAAAAAACCGGCGGCTGATATCGCCGCCGGTATTCAGGCTTCCATTGCCAAGCGCAGCTTCACCCTGTTAAAGCGGGTCGGCATCCGGCCCAAAGTGACCATCACCGGTGGCTGTTCCAAAAGCAAGGGCTTGCGGCAGCACCTTGAAAGGCTGATGCGGCTGGAACTGACGCCGCTGTCCATAGATCCCCAGTTAATGGGCGCGCTGGGGGCCGCGGCCGAGGCCAGAAAAAAAGCCAATGGCGGCTGATCCGGAGGAGGCGGCGGCCGGGCCGATCTTTTACCGGCTGACCTCTTCTTTTAGCATGCAGCAGGCAACCCGATTAACCGGCAGGCCGGCTTCGTTGTAGCTTAAATTGTCCGGCTGAATCAGTTTGTTCATGACGCACCCTTCCGGAATGGTCAACCGGAAAAGGTCGCTTTCGTTCAAGGGCGGTCGCGACACCAGTTGATCGTCCCGGAACTCCAGGCTGTGCAGGGGAAAATCCTCGCATAATGGGCACCGGTAGACCCGGCCGTTGGGGAAGATAAAGTAGTTGTCGGCCACCAGGCCGGCGCACTCGAACGTCTCGCTTGCTTCTAAAAAAACCCTGGGAAAAGATACGGTAAGACCATGTCCGGCTATGGCTGCCGCTGCCGCCGGAATTTCCTGCGTCCAGCGCTCGGCCGGTACCTGCCGGCTGTCGTGTTTCTGGTTCCGGGCTGATTTTCCCCTTATCCCAAGAACCTGTATAAAAAAACGATCCACTCCCAGCTCCGGAACAATCGTTGCCATGGACGCCAGTTCGTCGATATTGTCCATGCTGACGGTATAAATCAGGCTGGTATGATAACCTCTGGAAACAGCCTCTTTTATTCCGGATAAACAGGCCTCATAAGAACCCTCTCCCCGAATGCTGTCGTTGGTGCTCCGGGTGGCCCCGTCCAGGCTGAAGCTGACATAATCAAGCCGATCCGGAGAGGTTTTTGCTAAAATATCATTGAACAGGTAGCCGTTGGTGTCCACGGTTACCGAATTGGCCCCGAGCTGCCGGGCATAGTCCACGGCCGGGGCCAGATCGGGATGGAGGGTGGGCTCGCCGCCCAGAAAAACGATATTGGCTTCCGCCATCTTGTCTGAAAAAGAGGCCAGCCACTGCTTGATTCGGGTTAACGACAGGGTGTTGCCGCCATGCTGCTCCGGATTTATATAACAATGTCGACAGCGGAGGTTGCAGCTGGTCAGAATATGGAAAAAGATATTGGTGGTGTTCTTGGAGAAGCGAACGGTTTTGGTTGACATGCTACTCAGATTTTATCCGTTTTTTTAATTTTTTTACTGTAGTTTTGGCGTTTATCAGCTCATCATTGGTCAGGCGAAGCCGGGCGCTCATATATTCGGCAAAGATCCGGTAGAGCAGCAGCACAAAGTCCATGGCCTCTTCTTTGTTGCCGCCGCTATTATCTGTTGTAAACCGCTGGTAAGCCGAGGTATTCACGGCCAGACAGACCGTGTGACCATCAGCGTAAACCGTGGCTGAACGGGCTTTATCATCAACTATTCGCATTTCTCCGAAAATTTCACCGGTAGTGGAAATAGTGGTAATTTCAACCCCTTTTTTTTTAATGCGGACCTGGCCGGACAATAAAAAATAGAGCCAGGGGTCAACGTCTCCCTCTTTAATAACCGCCTCGCCGTCTTCATATTCTCTGATTTTGCTGAGCCTCAGGATTTTAGACAGGTTGCGGGTTTCGAAATCCTTCAGGGCCGGGATGGTCATCAGCTTCTGGATGTTTTGAATATTGTCTTTTAAATACTTTGACTCTATCATGATATTAGCCCTCTTTTATTTTTCGTGGCCTCAACCCGAAATTTTTTTATTTTATCTCGGCATGATATTCCTGAAGCGATTTAGGAGAAAAGCTTCCCTCCCGCCGGACTTTTATGCCCTTGGCGGCCGACAAGGCCGCGGCCGTTGTCGTCATATAAGGAACCTGATAATTAATAGCCGCTTTCCTGATATACGAATCATCATCCTGACTGGTTTTACCGCTGGGCGTATTAAAGACCACATCCACCTGTTTGTTTTTTATGACGTCGACAATATCCGGCTTGCCGTGACCCAGCTTTTTTACAACCCTGGAGGCAATGCCATGACCGGCCAGAAAATCATGGGTACCAGGTGTGGCCATAATTTCAAATTCTAAATCATGAAAAAGCCGGGCCGGTTCCAGCCCTTTAAGTTTATCAGCCTCGGCCAGGGTAATCAACACGGCCCCGGATAAAGGCAGCGGCACCTTGGTCGCCTCCTGTGCCCGGAAAAAAGCCAGCCCGAAAGAATCGGCCATTCCCAGAACCTCGCCGGTGGAACGCATTTCCGGACCCAGCAGGGGATCTACCTCGGGAAACATGTTAAAAGGAAAAACCGCTTCTTTAACCCCGTAGTGTTTGATGCTCTGATTCTTTAACTCAAAATCGGACAATTTTCCTCCCAGCATGATCTGGGAGGCTATCCTGGCCATGGAAACGTTACATACTTTTGATACCAGTGGTACTGTTCTGGAGGCGCGGGGATTGGCCTCCAGAATATAAACCATGTCATCGGCAATAGCATACTGAATATTCATCAAACCGACTACGTTCAGTTCAATGGCTATTTTTTGAGTATATTCCTTTATTGTTTCTATGTGTTTGACCGGAATACTGACCGGTGGTATAACGCAGGCGGAGTCCCCGGAATGGACCCCGGCCAATTCTATATGTTCCATTACGGCCGGCACAAAAGCCTCCCTGCCATCGGCAATGGCGTCAGCTTCCACTTCAATGGCGTTTTCCAGAAACTTGTCGATCAGCACCGGACGCTTCGCCGAAACCACCACCGCCCGTTCCATATAACGTCGAAGCATCTCCTCATCGTAGACGATCTGCATGGCCCGCCCGCCCAGAACATAAGAGGGCCTGACCATGAGGGGATATTGAATCCGTTTGGCTATGGCCAGGGCTTCTTCCACGGAGTAGGCCATATCTGAATCCGGCTGCGGAATTCCCAGTTTTTTCATGACTTCCCGGAAACAATCACGGTCTTCGGCCTGCCTGATGGTTTCCGGAGAAGTTCCCAGAATTTTAACTCCGGCTGCGGCCAGTTCAGCGGCAATATTCAAAGGAGTCTGCCCGCCGAATTGCACAATAACTCCTTCGGGTTTTTCTTTTTCATAAATACTCAACACTTCTTCCACTGTTAACGGCTCAAAATAGAGCTTATCAGAAGTATCGTAGTCTGTGGATACTGTCTCGGGATTACAGTTTACCATAATGGACTCATAGCCTTTGTCCCGAATGGCAAAAGCGGCGTGAACGCAGCAATAATCAAATTCTATGCCCTGACCGATCCGATTGGGACCTCCTCCCAGCACCATAATCTTCTTTTTGTCGCTGACGGGCACGGTATCAACCGCGTTATAGGTGGAATAATAATAAGCGGCTTTTTCAACTCCACTGACCGGCACCTCTTGCCAGGCTTCCTCTATGTTAAGCCCTTTTCTTTTTTCCCGGAGGAAAGGCTCACTGGTTTTTAATATTTGAGATAAATATTTATCGCCAAAGCCATCCTGCTTGGCTCTGGCAAACAGGTCATCGGGAATATTTTCAGCCCGCCCGGAAAACCGGAGTAGTTCTTCTTCCAGTATTACCAGCTCTTTCATCTGCTCCAAAAACCAGGGGTTAACGTGGGTCTTTTCATGTAACTCTTCAATAGTAGCTCCTTTGCGCAGGGCTTCATAAATAATAAAATGGCGCTCGCTGGTGGCGACGTTTAACTGCTGCAGTAATTCCTCCCGGGTTTGATCATTAAAATCGGCTGCAAACCCCAGTCCATAACGATCCTGTTCCAGAGACCGGATAGCTTTTTGCAAAGCCTCTTTATATGTTTTACCGATGCTCATGACCTCACCGACCGCCCTCATTTGCGTGCCCAGTTTATTTTCTACCCCTTCAAATTTTTCAAAAGCCCAGCGGGCAAATTTAACCACCACGTAATCTCCGCCGGGGGTATATTTATCCAGGGTCCCATCGCGCCAATAGGGAATTTCATCCAGAGTCATGCCTCCGGCCAGCATTGAAGAGACCAGGGCAATCGGGAAACCGGTGGCTTTAGAGGCCAGGGCAGAAGATCTTGACGTCCGGGGGTTTATCTCTATAACCACCACCCGCCCGGTATCCGGATTATGGGCAAACTGGATATTGGTGCCGCCTATCACTTCAATGGCCTCAACTATGGCATAGGAATATTCCTGTAATTTTTGCTGAAGTCCGGGCTCGACGGTCAACATGGGAGCGGTACAAAAAGAATCACCGGTGTGCACGCCCATGGCGTCCACGTTTTCTATAAAACAAACCGTGACCATTTTATTATTAACATCCCTGACCACCTCCAGCTCCAGTTCTTCCCAGCCCAGCACCGATTCTTCCACCAGAATCTGATTGACGAGGCTGGCTGCCAGTCCCCTGGCCGCAATGGTTCGCAGTTCTTCCACATTATAAACAAGTCCGCCGCCGGTTCCTCCCATGGTATAGGCGGGACGTATAACCACGGGATATCCCAGCTCCGCGGCTGTTTGTTCAGCGTCGGCCAGGTTGGTAACCGTTTTACTCCGGGGCATTTCCACGCCAATCCTATTCATGGTTTCTTTAAAGGCGGTTCGGTCTTCTCCCCTTTCTATGGCGCTTATATTGACCCCGATTATCTCTACGTTATATTTTTCTAAAATTCCGGCTTTGTTTAATTCCGAAGTTAAATTCAGGCCGGACTGACCTCCCAGATTAGGCAACAGCGCGTCTGGTTTTTCCTTTTTTATGATCCTTTCCATGGTGGCCACGTTTAACGGCTCAATATAAGTGATATCCGCTGTGCCGGGATCGGTCATAATAGTGGCCGGGTTGGAGTTTACCAGAATAATTTCATAACCCAGCGCGCGCAGAGCTTTACAGGCTTGGGTACCGGAATAATCAAATTCACACGCCTGTCCTATAATAATAGGGCCAGACCCGATAATCATGACTTTATTAATATGCTCTATTTTCGGCAAGTTAAATCCTTTCTTAAAATTTTTGATATTTTTTTGGTTTTTTATAACACTTCAGTTTACCATTATTTTAAATTAAACCATATAAAATAATTTTGAACTGCGGCCGGTTTTTAAAGGAACGGTTTTATTGACGGCTTCTTTGTAATTGCGCAAGCCTTGATCTTGTACTTTTTGCTTTGCCGTCCCAATTTGGACTTTTTATGAGTGCCTCTTGGTTTATTTCCGGCTACTTTTAAACAGGTTGGCGTATGGTGTTAAAAAAACCTTGTTTCCGATAATTTTTGCGCACCTTATTTTTTATAAATTATATAAAAAATATAAATACTTAAATAATTATTATATTTATTGACAGCCCTTTATTGTTGTTATTTTGTTTTTATAAAAAATAATAAAAGAAACGAAACAAAAAATTATATTGATATTTTCTATCAGGAGGAATAATCTGTTTTAAAATGAGATATGAATTTGTAATTTGCTGTCCCGAAGAGTCTTGATTTAAATTCATATAAAGGCATTCCTATGAAATGTGCAATCAAAAAAAATGACTTTATTGAGATGCTGGCTAACGTGCAGGGTATAACCGGAAAAAAATCAACCCTGGCTATCACTGAAAATTTATTGGTTACCGCTTCTGATAATAAAGTGACGGTTTGCGCCACCGACATAGAGATCGGTTTCCAGGGCATTTATCCGGCGGAAGTGGAAAAAGAAGGTAAAATAGCTATAAATTCAAGGTATTTGTATGATATTGTCAAAAAATCAAAAAAAGACAAGGTCTTTTTACATGAGGCTAAAAAACAATGGATTGAAATTACAGATTCAGAAGACGGAACCAGTTTAAAATATAATCTGGTCGGGGCCGACCCGGAGGAATTTCCGGAACTTCCTCAAATACAAGAAGTAGATTATTTTAAAATACCCTCGTTGTCTTTAAAGAAAATGTTTGCCTGGGGAGGCTTGGTTACTACCGGCGGGGATGAGAAAAGAACCCATTTGATCGGGGTCAGTTTGGAATATCTGAAAATAGATGAGCAATATAAAATAAGGATGATTTCTACTGATGGTAAAAGGCTGACCAAAACGGAAATTCCTTATGAAGATACGGATAATACAGGTATGAGTGTCGGAGAGAGCGTTATTATTCCCAAAAAAGCCTTAAATGAAGTAATTAAATTTATTAAAAAGGAAGGTGCAGTTAATATTGGTGTTAAGGAAAATTACTGTATTATCAAAAAAGAAAACGAAATTGTCTATATTAATTTATTGAGCGGTAATTTTCCGGATCTAAACAGCGTCTTTAATGATGAAGATAAAGAAAGAATTGAACTGAATAGAAATGAATTTAAAGAGATGCTGGAAAGAATGGCGATTTTAACGACCGAAGATTATAAAGGCGTTATTTTCAAATTCAAAGAAAACAAGTTATACATCAATGCCGCCAATCCGGACAGAGGGGAATCGTACGAATTAATGCCCATTGATTTTAAAAAGGATAAAATTGAAACCATGTTCAACCCGCACTATTTTATAGATGCCCTGAATTTAATAGAAAAAAACAAGATATTACTTAAAATAAAGGATGAGCAATCTCCCTGTATTTTATGCGGGGAGGAAGAAGAAGAAAACATTAATATAATTATGCCGATGAAGATATAAAAAATTCAAGCCGGATAAAGAAGTCGGCTTCGTAAAAAGT
>JBKHHL010000064.1:0-13693 GCA_046539175.1 Desulfosudaceae bacterium | reverse complement strand
TGGTGCCGAGGGGCGGACTCGAACCACCGACACGGGGATTTTCAGTCACCTGCTCTACCTGCTGAGCTACCTCGGCATGCTGTAAGTAAAGTAATTAACTAATAGACACCGGCGGTCTTGTCAAGAATTTTTAAAATATTTTTTCTCCTTTGTCTCCCATATCCCCGTAAATGATCTGCACCAGGGCGCAGGCCGCCACCGTGGCAGTGTCCGCTTTCAGGACGCGCGGCCCCATAATGGCCGGTGCGAAACCATGGGATTCAGCCAGTTCGATTTCGCGGGGGCTAAAGCCGCCTTCCGGCCCCAGTAGAATAATCAGGGAAGGATATTCAGGGGCGTCGGCGGCAATCTCGCTCAAGGGCCGGCCGCCCCGGGCCGTGAAAATAATTTTGAGATCATGTTGCTGGCTGTCCGCCAGTGCTTCTTCCAGGCTTACCGGCGGCTGAATAGCCGGAATAACGTCCCGTTCACATTGTTTGACGGCTTCTCTGGCAATGGTTTGCCAGCGGCTGATCCGGGCCGGCAACCGTCTGGGATCAGGTTTCACCACGGCATGTTCAGTGACAACCGGCACCCAGGCGTTTATGCCCAGTTCGGTGAGTTGTCGCACCAGGCTGTCCATTTTTTTATTTTTCAAAAATGCCTGGGCTACCGTAACACGGGCGCGGGATTCATTCCGGCCGGCAAAAGCTTCGGTGATAATTACTTCCACTCCCTCGGCGGAGACACTCTCAATAGTAGCCTCGAACTGCTGACCGGCCTCGTTGAACAGCCGGATGGGCGCGCCGGGTTTCAGTCGCAGGACATCCTTTATATGCCTGGAATCGGACGCATTTATCCGATATACAGCTCCAATGTCCACTACCGGTTCAGTAATAAGAAATTTTCTCATCAGTCGCTTTGCCTGTTATTTTTATTGATTATCTTATCATTCGCGGCGGTATTATTCAAACCGGGCTGGAACGCCATGAATAAAAGCGTGGTAATTCGCCTTACCCGGCTGTTTCGAGAACGGGCAACACGGCAAAGGCCTTGACATCTGGCGTTTTGACTGGTATAAATATTAAAATATGTTTAAATAACAAGGGTGTTTTGCTTGACGCGACCCCGCAGATCTTATGTCAAACGGCAGTTAAACAGTCAGCCATCTTTAATATGATCAATTGATTAAGCATACATTCGAAAATGTCAGGAAATGTCCGGGTCAGGGAGAGGAATATGGCGGATAACAACGACAAGTCAGCCGTAAACGGAAATGGCAATAGCCGGGATAACGATCGCTCCGACTTGGGAGACGAGGACAGGGAGATCCTCGAGATGACGGAAAGAACCCTGGAGGTGCCGTCGTCCCAGGATGAAGAAACTATCGACCTGGACGAATTAATGGAAGATGATGAAAACGGTCTTGAGGTTGTTGACTTGACGGACGATATCCATGGGGATGACGACGTGATGGATTTGACCGAGGTAGCCGATAACGATGACGAGGTGGTGGAATTAACTGAAACGGTCGACGACGATGATGAAGTGATCGACCTGGTTGATGAGACGACGGAGTCTGACGAGGTGCTGGACCTGGTCGATGAGGCTGATGATAATACTGACGAGGATATCATTGAACTGACCACTGCCGGCGACGACGACCAGGATGTTCAGGAACTTACTGAAGTGGCTGAGGAAGACGATGACGTTCTGGATTTGACCGAGCCGGCTGAATCTGATGATGAGGTGCTCGATTTGACCGAGGCCGCTGAGGCTGAAGAGGAGGACGTTCTTGATCTGACCGAAGCTGCTGAGAGTGGTGAAGAGGAGGACGTTCTTGATCTGACCGAAGCTGCTGAGAGTGGTGAAGAGGAGGACGTGCTTGATCTGACCGAGGCAATGGCTGCCGGGGAAGATTCCATTGAGGTTACGGAAGAAGCTTCCGGGGTTGATGACGAAATATTCGACCTGGAGGATGTCCTTGATGATTTTGAGGATAAGGACATTCAAACCGGATCATCCGAAGAAGAATCAACCGCGGTATCCGAGCAGACCGCTAAGGAAGAAGAACTGAACCTGGCCTCCAGCATTATTTCGGAAGATTCTTTCGCGGATGAAGAGCTGCTGGAATTAACCGATGACGTGGCCATGATCGGGGATGACGATGAACTGATAAAGATGACGGAAACATCGGAGTTGTCCGTGGAAGATTTGAACTATAAGGTCCAGGAAGAAGCTTTTGCCGAGGAAGAGGCCGCCAGGGATGAAACCACTACCGGCGCGGACAACGAATATGAAGACATTCTTGATTTAACGGATGATTCGCTGTTTCAGGAGGAACCGGACACGTCCACTGGCGCCGCCAGCGAGGAGGTGGAGCAGCCGGAGGAGGCTGTCGGGGACGCTTCGTCCGTAGATGAGGATTTTCTGGAGTTTACCGATACGGTTGAGTTGACCGATATTGAAGAAGATGAGTCCGGGGCGGGGGAAGAGGTGGAAGTTGAGCCCAGTGAATTTTCCGAATCTTTAAATGAAGCCCTGGGAACCGCCCTGGATACCTCGGCTGATTCTATCCCGGAAGGGGAGACCCAGCCCAGCGGCCGGGTCTCCGCGCGGGTTCATAATCGTCGGGAGATCGAAATTCCCGCTGATTTTAACGCTGAAACCATTCACGCCTGGCAGGAGAGCCTGAAAAAACAGGTAGCCGAAGTCGGGGCCGACCAAATTTCTGAACAACAGCTGGAAAACGCCCTGGTCAAGGCGATTAAAGAAACTTATTCTGAAAAACTGGAGCAGATGATTCAGGGTGCCGTGGAAAAAGCCATTCAACAGGAAATCGAAAAGTTGTCAAAACTGGTCGGCAGCGACGATTAAGCCGGGATAAGACCGGGCTTCACAATAAAAGAATTGAAAAAAAAGAGGGATTATTTAATAATCCCTTTTTTATTAGTTTTGCAAACGGGAATGAAAAAAACATGGCTGAGCAAGAATTGAAAAAAGGATATGAACCAGAAGGCGTGGAGCAGCGCTGGTATGATCTATGGGAGAAGGAAAAACTGTTTGCCGCTCCGGAAACGGTCATGGGTGACACGGCCTATTCCATTGTTATTCCGCCGCCGAACGTGACCGGACTGCTGCATATGGGCCACGCTTTGAATATCACCCTGCAGGATATTCTCTGTCGTTACCGCAGGCTCTGCGGTGATCATGTTTTGTGGATGCCGGGAACTGACCATGCCGGTATTGCCACCCAGAACGTGGTGGAAAGAAAGCTGCTGGAAGAGGGCACCGACCGGCACGTCCTGGGTCGGGAAAAGTTCATCGAACGGGTCTGGGAGTGGCGCCGGCAATACGGCGGTAACATTATCAATCAGCTCAAACGGCTGGGGGCTTCCTGCGACTGGGACCGGGAACGTTTTACCATGGACGAGGGCCTGTCCCGGGCGGTTCGGGCCGTGTTTGTCCGTCTGTATGAGGAGGGCCTGCTGTATCGTGGTGAATATTTGATCAACTGGTGTCCCCGCTGCCGGACTGCCATCGCTGACATTGAGGTGGAATATGAAGAGCAGGACGGTGCCCTGTATTATATCCGTTATCCCCTGGCTGACGGCGGCAAGGGGTTTGTGGTGGCCACTACCCGGCCGGAAACCATGCTGGGAGACACGGCCGTGGCCATCAACCCGGAAGACGAGAGGTATGCCGGCCTGAGCGGTCAGTCCGTCAGCCTGCCCCTGACTGATCGTGTTATTCCGGTTATCGCCGACAATTATGTGGATACCTCCTTCGGCACCGGCGCCCTCAAGATTACCCCGGCCCATGATCCCAATGACTTTGAAATCGGTCGCAAACACAATCTTGAAACTATTAAGGTCATTGATGAAACCGGCTTCATGAACGAGGTTGCCGGAGAATTGTTCCAGGGGATGGATCGTTTTGAGTGCCGCCGGGCGGTGGTGGCCGCCCTCGAGGAAGAGGGCCTGTTGGAGAAGGTTGAAAATTATAAACATTCGGTGGGCACCTGCTATCGTTGCCAGACGGTGGTGGAGCCCAATCTTTCCCGGCAGTGGTTCGTCAGCGTCAAGCCGCTGGCGGAAAAAGCGGCCGCGGCGGTGCGGCGGAAGGAGACCAGGATAGTTCCGCCTAACTGGGAAAAAACCTATTTTGAATGGATGGACAATATCCGTGACTGGTGTGTCTCCCGCCAGATCTGGTGGGGACACCGCATCCCGGCCTGGTATTGCCGGGGATGCGACCGGGAAATCGTCAGCGAAACTCCGCCGCGAAACTGTCCGGATTGCGGCAGCGATGACCTGCGGCAGGATGAGGACGTGCTGGATACCTGGTTCAGCTCGGCCCTGTGGCCTTTTTCCACGTTGGGTTGGCCCGACCAGACTCCGCTGCTGAAGTCCTATTACCCTACCAGTGTGCTGGTGACCGGTTTTGATATCCTCTTTTTCTGGGTGGCCCGGATGATGATGATGGGGCTTCATTTCATGGAGGAAGCGCCTTTTGTCGATGTCTACATCCACGCCCTGGTGCGGGATAAAGACGGCCGGAAGATGAGTAAATCCACCGGCAACGTCATTGATCCTATTGACGTCATTAACCGCTATGGCGCCGACTCTCTGCGATTTACCCTGGCCGCCTTTGCCGCCCAGGGCCGGGACATCAAGCTGTCCGAAAGCCGGATTGAAGGTTATCGCCATTTTATAAACAAGCTCTGGAACGCCGCCCGCTTTTCCCTGATGCATTTTCCGGCCGATTACCGGGATGAAGGACCGGCTGACTGCTGCCTGGCGGATAAATGGATTTTATCGCGGCTGTCGGCGGTCCGGGTGGAGACAGGCCGCGCCCTGGATGATTATAAATTCAACGAGGCCGCCGCGGTCCTCTACCGTTTTGTCTGGCACGAGTTTTGTGACTGGTATCTGGAAGCGGTCAAGACTGATCTTTACGGCAATAAGACTGATGCCCGTAAAGACGGTTCCACCCGGGTATTATGGCGGGTGCTTCATGATGTGCTGGTTATGCTTCATCCGGTCATCCCTTTTGTTACCGAGGAGATCTGGCAGACCCTGCCGGGAACGCGGGGATCGATCATGGAGGCGTCCTGGCCGGGTCCGGGAGAAGGCGGGGCCGTGGCGGATTTTGAGGCCGAAGAACAGATGGCGCTGGTCATTGATATTATTACCGCCATTCGTAACGTCCGCGGTGAAATGAATATTCCGCCTTCCCAGGCTCTGACGGTACTGGTGCAGACCGGAGATGAGTCGGCGGACCGGTGTCTTAACGAACAGGCGGATCTGATTATCACCCTGGCCAGGCTGGACTCGCTGACAGTGACAGCGCCGGGCCTGAAACCGTCCTCCGCCGCCACGTCGGTGGTGGATAAAGCCACAGTATATGTTATTCTGGAAGGCGTCATTGATGTTGATAAAGAGTGCGCCAGGATCAACAAAGAGATGACCAAGCTGGAGAAAGATATTAAAAGCGCTTCCGCCAAGTTGCGCAATCAGGATTTTCTGGACAAGGCCCCGGCCGATATTATCGAGCGGGTCAAGGCCGGCCAGCAGGTTTTACTGGAAAAACAGGACAAGCTGCGGGCCACCCTGGAGAAGGTCAGGGAATTGCGCTGAGTTTAATATCAGGATAAATATTATGGAGATCAAGCAACTGATTGAGGCCGCCCTGGCTGAAGACATCGGCAGCGGCGATCTTACCACCGATAGCCTGATTCCGCCTGAAGCAGCCGGCCGGGGGTTGGTCGTGGCTAAGGAAGAGTTGGTCCCGGCGGGGATTGATGTCGCCCGCCAGGTTTTCGCCTGCCTGGACCCGGACAACCGTTTTTTCGCTCTGGTGGAGGATGGGCAGGCCGTCGAAGCCGGGACAACCATATTCGAGGTTCAGGGAAGGATGCGGGCCCTGTTAAAAGGAGAAAGAACCGCTCTTAATTTTTTGCAGAGACTGTCCGGCATTGCCACCCTGACCCGGTCCTGGGTGGAGGCGCTGGACGGCACCAGATCCCGCCTGGTGGATACCCGCAAAACCACCCCGGGCCTGCGTGGTTTGGAAAAATACGCCGTGCGTGTCGGCGGGGCGCACAATCACCGCCTGGGGCTGTTTGACGGGGTTTTGATCAAGGACAATCATATTATCGCCTGCGGTGGAATCGCGGCGGCGGTCTCCCGGGCCAGGGACAGGGTGCATCACCTGGTCAGGATCGAGGTCGAAGTATCCGGGGTGGAAGAAGCCGCCGAAGCAGTAGCGGCCGGTGCTGATGTCATCATGCTGGACAACATGTCCACCGCGGCCGTAGCGGAGGCCGTCTCCCGGATAAACGGCCGGGCCGTCATCGAGGTGTCCGGCACAATTACCAGGGGGCGTTTGCGTCAACTGGCCGAGGCCGGCGCGGATATTATTTCCTCCGGCAGCCTGACCCATTCGGCCCGGGCCGTCGACCTGAGCATGCGCCTGGTCGGTGATGAGAGAAGTGTTCCGGACGCCGGATACCGATCGGATTGATATTAAGGCCTGCCCGCGAGTTATTCTCGTCGTTATCCTTCTGCCCCCGGCGGGTTGACGGGGCGAGGCAGATTACGACTTTTACGAAGCCGTCCACATTAATTTGAGTTATGATCCCAGTTCGTGATGCCAACCCTTCGGCCACTCATCCGATCGTTAATAACGTCCTGATCGGTCTTTGCGTGGTGGTGTATCTGCTCGAAGTCACTTACCGCGGCGGCATGACCGGGTTTGTCTCCAGGTATGGGCTGGTGCCGGCTGAACCGCGGCTGTTCGCTTTCTTTTCATCCATGTTTATGCATGGCGGTTTCTGGCATCTGCTGCTCAATATGTGGTTTTTATATATCTTCGGTGATAATATTGAAGAGCGCCTGGGATCTGCCAGGTATGCCGTTTTTTACTTGCTGTGCGGTCTTTTTTCGGCCCTGGCTCATTTCATGCTGACCAGCCATCCGGGAGTTCCCGTGGTCGGAGCCAGCGGCGCCATTGCCGGCGTTATGGGAGCTTACCTGGTCTTGTTCCCCACCGCCCGGATTCTGACTCTGGTGCCGCTGCTTTTTATCCCGTTTTTTTTTGAGATCCCGGCCTTTATTTTTCTGGGGTTCTGGTTCGTCATGCAGTTGTTGAGCGCCGTGGGTACCAGTGGTTCCGGTTTTTCCGGAGTGGCCTGGTGGGCACATGTGGGTGGTTTCGTGGCCGGCATTGTGCTGCTCAAGGCAATGGGCGGTTTCCCCCGGCAGGGGCTGTCGGAACATATCCGCATGGCCGCCGTCAAAAAGAAAACGCCGCGATTGCAGGTTATCCGGCCCGGTGGCGGCGGACAAGACCCCAATTTATATGGTACCATCAATATTACCGGCCGGGAGGGAGAAACCGGCACGGTTAAGACAGTCAATATCCCCTGGGGCTTTCAGTCGCGTTTTTACCGGGTAACCGTGCCTCCCGGAACCAGGCCGGGAAGCACCCTGCGGCTGGCCGGACTGGGCAAGAAGATGCCCGACGGAAACCGGGGCGATGTTTTATTAAAGGTGACAACTAAATGAAGTATATTCGTAATTTTTCCGTAATCGCGCATATCGATCACGGCAAGTCCACCCTGTGCGACCGTTTTATCCAGAAGACCGATATGGTCTCCGCCCGGGATTTCCGGGATCAGATGCTGGATAACATGGATCTGGAGCGGGAACGGGGTATTACCATTAAAAGCCAGACCATCTGCCTGCCATACACGGCCGCGGATGGCCGGCTTTATCATTTGAATTTCGTGGATACGCCCGGGCACGTCGATTTTTCATACGAAGTTTCCCGGGCCATCGCTTCCTGCGAAGGAGCCCTGCTGTTGATTGACGCCAGCCAGGGAGTGGAGGCCCAGACCGTGGCCAATCTTTACCTGGCCCTGGAACACGACCTGGAAATCATCCCCGTCATCAACAAGATCGATCTGCCCTCGGCCGACATTGACCGGGTCATGGAGCAGATCGATGATGACCTGGGCCTGGATCTGGAATCGGTCCTGCAGATATCAGCCAAGAACAACATCGGCGTGGAAGAGGTGTTGGAAAGTATTGTCAAGAATCTGCCGCCGCCCGCGGGTGACCCCGAGGCGCCGCTGCGGGCTTTGATCTTTGATTCTTCCTATGATGATTACCGGGGCACCATAGTCCATTGCCGGGTCTTTGACGGCAGCGTCGCCCCGGGCGACGAGATTCGGCTGATGTCCAACCAGGCCGTTTACAAGGTCGAGGAAACCGGTGTTTTTCAGGTTGTCCGTAAACCGGTCTCCCGGCTTTATGCCGGGGAGGTGGGTTATCTTATCGCCGGTATCAAAACCGTCAGCGATACCCGCAGCGGCGATACCATCACCCACAAGAAACGGCCCTGCCCGGAGCCCATGCCGGGTTTTAAAGAGGCCAAACCCATGGTCTTCTCCTCCATCTTTCCCATTGCCTCGGATGAGTATGAGGACCTGGCCATTGCCCTGGATAAGCTGAAACTCAATGACGCTTCCCTGATTTATGAGAAAACCACTTCGGCTGCGCTGGGGTTCGGCTTCCGCTGTGGTTTTCTGGGGCTGTTGCACCTGGAGATTGTGCAGCAGCGGCTGGAGAGAGAGTACGGCCTGTCGCTGCTGATCACGGCTCCTTCGGTGCGCTATGAGGTTATTCGTCCCGACGGTTCCTCCTCCTTTATTGATAATCCCGATGAATACCCCGATCCCACCGCCATTGAAACCACCCGGGAGCCGTTTATCCGGGCCTCCATTATCACGCCCGACCGCTACATGGGCGCGGTCATGAATCTGTGCATGGAGCGCCGGGGCATTAATACCACCTACCATTATTTGACCGGCGACCGGCTGGAAATGGTCTTTGAATTGCCTCTGGCCGAAGTTGTTTATGATTTTTATGACCGGCTGAAAACCATCACCCAGGGTTACGGCTCCCTTGATTACGAGGTCAGGGAGTACCGGGAATCGGACCTGGTCAAGGTGGATATCCTCATCAACGGTGAAAAGGTGGACGCCTTATCCCAGCTTGTGCATCGGGACAAGGCGGTGGAACGGGCTAAGCACATTTGCGAGAAACTGCGGGAGGAGATTCCCCGGCAGATGTTTAAGATCGCCATCCAGGGGGCTATCGGCGCCAATATTATCTCCCGGAAAACCATTTCCGCCCTGCGCAAGGATGTTACGGCCAAGTGCTACGGCGGTGATATTTCCCGTAAACGGAAATTGCTGGAAAAGCAGAAAAAAGGCAAAAAGCGCATGAAAACGGTGGGCAGCGTGTCCATTCCCCAGTCGGCCTTTCTGGCGGTGCTGAAATCCGACGATAAATAACCGGGCTGTCCCGGAAGACTTGTGAAGCGTAATTCTGGACGTTACAGCCAGGTAGGGAGAAAAAATCGTGACAACGGCAACCACCGACCTGATCAGGACGCTGCCGCTTTTCAAAGGACTGGAAGCGGAGCATATCGACAATATTGCCGGTATCACCGAAACCAGGACCTTTCATAAAGGCGAAATTATTTTCAGTGAAGGAGATCTTGGTAACGGGTTTTATATTATTGAAACCGGCCGGGTCAAAATTTACAAGCTGTCGCTGGAAGGCAAGGAGCACATCTTCCATATCTATGGGCCGGGCAAACCCTTTGGCGAAGTGCCGGTCTTTCAGGGCAGCCATTTTCCGGCCACGGCCCAGACCCTGGAACCGTCGAAGCTCGTGTTTCTGCCGCGCCGGGAGTTTGTCGGGCTGATTACCGCCCAGCCCTCCCTGGCCATGAATATGCTGGCGGTATTGTCCACGCGGCTGCGGGAATTCACGGTTATGGTGGAGAACCTGGCCTTGAAGGAAGTGCCCGCCCGCCTGGCCGCCTACCTGCTGGTCCTGGCTGAAGAACAGGACCAGGCCGACACCGTTACCCTGCCGGTTTCCAAAAATCAGCTGGCCGGACTGATCGGCACCACCCCGGAAACTATCTCCCGGACCCTGACGAAAATGGCCGGCGATGGCGTTATCCAGGTCAGCCACCGCGACATTGTCCTGCGGGACATGGAAAGACTGGTTGATATGTCTGAAGCCGGGTAGGCGCCGGATTTTACCTGGATTTAATCCAGATTTATCTTGACACCATCATGGCAAAACGTTAAAAACACTCCATGTTTCTTATGAACCAGATTATTCCTGGACCGGTTATCCGGCCCGTGGTTTCCGGCAGCGGCATCGCAAGCCGGCGGATTTTTCTTTGCTCAACTCCACCGTGACATGATTTGATCCTTCGGCGTTTCTCCGGTTTGATGTTCCACTTTTCCTTTATCAGTTTTAATCAGACCAGGTTTTAATCCATTGAACCAATCCGCGGACTGGTATCCTGAGCTCGGCCGCCTGCTGTTCCCGGTTTATTGAGCGCCGCGGTTCCGGGTTGACAGCCCGCCCGGGAAAAAGAGACAGATAAAAAATGAATCATTCCCTTGATCGTAAAGGCCGGCGGGAAATCGACCGGCGGCGCACTTTCGGCATTATCAGTCATCCCGATGCCGGTAAAACAACCCTGACGGAAAAACTGCTGCTTTTCGGCGGCGCCATCAACATGGCCGGTTCGGTCAAGGCCCGCAAGGCCACCCGGCACGCCACCAGCGACTGGATGAGCATCGAGCAGGAGCGGGGCATTTCGGTGACCAGTTCGGTGATGCAGTTTCAATACCGGGATTTCTCTCTCAACCTGCTGGACACGCCCGGCCACCAGGACTTTTCCGAAGACACTTACCGGGTTTTGACGGCCGTGGACAGCGCCGTCATGGTAATTGACAGCGTCAAGGGGGTGGAGACGCAGACCCGCAAGCTGATGGAGGTCTGCCGCATGCGCAACACCCCGATTCTGACCTTTATCAACAAGCTTGACCGGGAAGGTATGAATCCTCTTGATATAATTGGTGAGATCGAGGATACCCTGCAGATCGAGTGCGCTCCCTTGACCTGGCCCATCGGCATGGGCCAGCGTTTCAAAGGCACATATAACCTCTATCAAAAAACCCTGAATCTATTCGCCCCCGGCGAACAAACCCCGGCCGGAGAGTCGCTGCTGATTGACGACCTGTCCGATGCCCGCCTTGACGAGGCCCTGGGCGGCCAGGCCGATGAACTGCGGCAGGATATCGCTCTGCTGGAAGGGGCGGCCGATCCTTTCAGTATGCCGGATTTTCTGAACGGCAGCCAGACTCCGGTTTTTTTCGGCAGCGCCGTAAACAACTTCGGAGTCCGGGAGTTGTTGGATACCTTCGTGGAGATAGCGCCCGGGCCGCTGCCGCGTCCGGCTGATACCCGGGTTGTTTCTCCGGCTGAAGCGGCCTTTTCCGGGTTTGTTTTTAAAATTCAGGCCAACATGGATCCGGCCCACCGGGATCGGATCGCCTTTGTGCGCGTCTGTTCGGGCCATTTTCAACGGGGCATGCGGCTGTGTCATCATCGCACCGGCAAGGACATGATCATCGCCAATCCCATCACTTTCCTGGCCCGGGACCGGTCTTTTGTCGAAGATGCCTGGGCCGGCGATATCATCGGCATCCACAATCACGGTACCATCATGATCGGAGACACCTTCACTGAAAAAGAGCCGCTGACCTTCCGGGGCATTCCCAAGTTCGCGCCGGAGCTTTTCCGGCGCGTGCGCCTGAGGTCGCCTTTAAAGGCCAAGCAGCTTCAGAGGGGAGTCAAGCAGTTGGTGGAGGAAGGCGCGGTGCAGGCCTTCCGGCCGCTGATGAACAACGATATCATCCTGGGAGCGGTCGGGGTGTTGCAGTTTGACGTTACCATGGCCCGTCTCAAGAGTGAATATGGAGTGGATGCCACTTATGAACCGGTTGATTACGCCGCCGCCCGCTGGGTGAGCTGTAATGATAAGACCAGGCTGGCCGCTTTTGAAAAGGCCTGCCGTTACGACCTGGCCCTGGATCTGGAGGGGAACCTGACCTGCCTGGCTAAAAGCCAATGGCAGATGGATTTTGTGATGGAAAAATGGCCGGACATTGAATTTTTTAAAGTTCGGGAATTTCAGTAAATTTTTTTTGATCAACCGGCCGGTCAGGAGGGCCGCCGGGACCCGCCGCCTCTTTTTTTGCGGCCGCCGGTGCCGCTCCGGGGGTTCTTGCCGCCGCCGGAGCGCTTTTTTTCGGCCGGAGGCCGCGGCAGTACCAGCCAGTCCTGATCCGGTTCGGTGCAGGGCAGGGGGCGTTCCATGAAATCCTCAATCTCGGGAATGTAAAAAGAATCCCGCTCATCGGCGAAGCTGATGGAGGTTCCGGCCGCTCCGGCCCGCCCGGTCCGGCCGATGCGGTGGACATAGTCTTCCGCGTCATGGGGCAGATCAAAATTGATGACATGGTCCATGTCCTCAACGTGAATGCCCCGGGCCATAACGTCGGTGGCCACCAGTATCCTGATTTTACCGGCCTTGAAATCCTCCAGCCGTTGAGATCTCTTCTGCTGGGGGACGTCACCGGTCAGTATCTCACACTTGAGGCGGTATTTTTTCAGCTTGTCGGCCAGCCGGCTGACCGCGTCTTTGCGGTTACAGAAAACCAGCACCCGGTCCAGCTCCTGCTGCACGATGATATTGTAGAGCAGGGCGAATTTCTTGTCGCTGGTAACGATATAGACGATCTGGTCGATGGAATCCACCGCCACCTGCTCCGGTTCGATGGCCACCTGGACCGGGTCATGGGTCCAACTGGCGGCCAGGCGGGTGATGGCATCGGTCAGGGTGGCGCTGAAAAGCATGGTCTGGCGGTTGCTCTTCTGGGGAGTGGCGTAAATGATTTTGCGAACATCGGGAATAAAACCCATATCCAGCATCCGGTCCGCCTCGTCAATTACCAGCACTTCGACCTTTTTGAGCATCAGCAGGCGACGCCTGGAAAAATCCAGCAGCCGTCCCGGGGTGGCCACGATGATATCAGCCGGCCGGCCGGTGAGCTGCTGCTGCTGTTGTTTGAAATCCATTCCTCCGAAAATGGAAATGATGTTTACTTGACTGTGCCGGGCCAGTTCCCGGGCTTCTTCGCTGATCTGCACCACCAGCTCCCTGGTGGGGGCCAGGATTAAGACCCGGGGCGTGCCCGGCTTCCGCTTCTCCTCGAGGGGGTTGTTCAGCAGGTAGGTCAGGATGGAAATCAGGAAAGCGGCAGTTTTGCCGGTGCCGGTCTGGGCCCGTCCGAAAGCGTCCCTTCCCTCCAGGGTACTGGGCAGGATTTCCGCCTGGATGGGGGTGCAATAGGTAAAGCCCAGGTCGTTGATGGCGTGCATGACCGCTTCGGGCAGAGAAAAATCGTGGAAGCGGGTTTTGTCCCGATCTACCGGAACTGTAAAATCTGAAAGACTCCACTGGTCAGAGGCGTCGGCCGAAGCCCTGATCGCGCCTGATTCCTTCTTTTGAGAACCGTCTTGTCTGTCACTGCTGTCGTTTTCTGTGGAAGCGTTCTGATTCATCTGAATTTTGATTTAGTCCTTTAACTTTGAAATTAATTTATTTCTTAACATAACACGGCGGACAATCACAATTCAATCATTATACTCTTGTTATCTTCAACCAACCGACTTTTACTTTGCCATCCCAATTCAGACTTTTACGAGTACATCAAGGTTGACGGCTTCGTAAAAAGTCCCTACCTCGTCATTCCGGCGAAGGCCGGAATCCA
>JBKHHL010000063.1:0-13704 GCA_046539175.1 Desulfosudaceae bacterium | reverse complement strand
AAAAAAAACAGCCTGATACGGCTGCTTTAACGACGTTATCTAACCGGAAAGAATTGCATATGGAAATATTTATAGAATTGTTCCGCTCGCATGCTTCTGTTGCGAGCAGTTTTATTCAATATATTGTTTATACGGCCAGTGCCCTGTTGTTTTTAAATGGCTTATGGGCCGCCTTCAAGGGCTGGCGTTGGCTGCGAAAACCGACCCCTGCCGAAATCGAACAGCAAGATCAAAGCCCCTTGTCCGCGGAAAACCCCCTGGTCATGATCATTATGAAGACTTTTGGTTCCACCGGTCAGAATACCGGCCATCCCCTGTCCCATCCTTCTTTTATTGCCGATGCCACTCGCCAGATGGCGGAAAATCTTTTTGAAAGCCGTTACATGGAATCTTTAACCATGTCTTCCAATCTGCTACCGCCGCTGGGTTTTATTGGTACTGTTTTCGGCATGATTTTGATTTTTTTGGCAAAGGTCAATCCAGGCAGCGAGCTCAATACCATCGGTCTGGGGACGGCCCTGTTTACCACGTTGTTAGCCCTGTTTTTATTTGTTATTCTGGAAATTATTAAAATGTGGCTGGTTCGTCTGGCCAAGCATCGTATTGAAATCGGCCTTATTCTGGCCATGGAAAAACAATCATGATAAGCAAGCGTAATCAGAACCAGATCTGGCTTTTTTCCTTCGCGGATCTGGCTTTTTTATTGCTGATTGCTTTTACCCAGGCTTCCACCATCGGCAAGAAACCCGTTGATATCGGTGAAATGACTCTGCCCAGGGTAGTGGAAGGTCCTAATATCGAACGTTTATCAGAACCGGTCAAGCTGTACCAGGTCCGGGTACATAAACCGGATCAGGAAGCAGGCGGGCCGTTTCAGCTGGTAGCTGTCAGTCAGGCCGATGAAAAAAGTTCCGGCGCCCTGATGACGGCCAGGCAGCTGGAAGAAACTTTACAGGCCATGCAACAATCCGGTTTGCCGAGGCCGGTGCTGGTTCCTGATGAGGCCTCCTGGAGTCGGGATATGCTGCTGGCCATGTCCTTGGTAGAGAAAATATGGGCCACCACCCGGACGGTTACCGTGGAAACGGTCCGGGAGGTTCCGGGAGATTCGCCATGAAGGGATTCGCCCTGTCTTATTATGGATACGGCACCGCCGGCATCCCCATGCCCTTGCCGGCCCTGAACGAGAGCCTTCTGACCAGGCGTTTCTTCCTGGGTCATCCTACTTTTTACGGACTTTTGTCGGCCCTGCTGGTTATCGGGATGATCCGTTCCTGCGTTATGCCGGTAACGCGTCCGTCCCGAACAGTTCTCTGGTTGCATCACATTCCGGAAACCGAGGTGGTGAAACCGTCGCCCCGGACTGTTGCCCGGGAACCCGAAGCCAGGAAGCAACCAGAGTCTCCGGAACGCCCGGAATTGATGCCCCTTAGAAAAGCGCGGCCGAAACCGCGGGTGCTGGAAGCTCCGCGTCAATTACCCCTGGCGGAAAGACCGGTACTGCCTGATATTAAAGCCAGTCAACCGGATTTGGACCGGAAGGTGCTGCGCCGGGCAGACAGGGCCGTGCCGGCCCCGACCGCCAAGCCGGAAGCGTTGGCCGCCCGGCGGAATGAAACAACCAGGCGGATGATGACTCAACCGGATAATTCACCGGCCATAACACCAACTCCGGCTCCGTCCCGGACCGTGGCCGCCGCTGACCGGGATACTTACCGGACATCGGCCGGTCGTCCGGCCGCGCGTGATTTTACTCCGCTGTCATCGTCTTCGTCCACGGTAAAACCGGTCCAGTCCTCTTCCACCTCAAAACAACGGCGGTCTTCAACGGTTTTGAAGAGTGACGCCCCGACCGTCGCGGACGCCCCCCGCCAGGCGGCGCGGCGTCCCGAGGCGGCCGCCGCCGGCAGGACGCCTTCCGCCGACGGGCAAGCCGGATCAGGACCGGGAGACGACTTCTCTCCGGATCTGCCCAGCGCTTCCGCGTCCCCCCGGGTTACCGGGCGGCAGTCCGGCTTAGCCCAAGGGGTGAGCATAACGGGTCTGGTTGAAGGCGAGTCCTCCCGGGTGGCTAATTTGAAACGGCTCATTTCGCAGAAGGCCCGGAAGATGAGCCCCGGTGCTTATTGTTGTCGGATTAACAATATTGAATGCCGTTTAACAGTGGCCACGGACAAAACCGTCGCCATTACTTTTTCCAGAGATGAAATTGCTTTTGAGATCGTGTCCCGTCTGGAAAGACGGATGCCGGAAAGGGTACAGCCATGCGTCGATTGACCCGAATGATAATTGCGGCGGTTGTGATTGCGGCAAGCGGATGTTTATTGTGGCCTCTCCCGTTGAAAGCCGAATTGAAGAAGATTCAACTGGAAGAGGCCAATGCCCGGGTGTCCAGGCAGGCGGTGGTCGGCATCGGTGGGGAGATTCCGGCCTGGGTCGCCAAGGTTGGTGAGCTTTACATGCAGCAGCAGGAGCAGGACAAACCGTCCGCGGTTGAGGATCTTCTCAATATTCTGGAAAAATACCTGGGTATTCAGCCGGACGGAAGCCTGGATCTTCTTCAGGCCTGGGAGAGCAAGGGGGCCTTGTCCATTAATTTTGACAAGGTCGCAGAGAGCGGCTCGGCTGACGATTCCTGGCGGTATTATTTAAAAGACCGGCTGTCTTTAATCGGTTTTAATTACCTTTATTTTGAGCTTTGCGTCAAACACAAGGATCGCTTTCAGGATCGGTTTCAGCGCTATTTTGAAAACGGTTTCTATGCCAACCGCAGCCTTTTTTCCCGAAATTCTGACTACTATAAATCTCTTTATTTTTATCTTTACCTGGTTACTCCGCAGCTCAGCAACAAGCTGAATCGGGCCACGGTTTTTTTAAACAAGCATCCCAACCAGGTGCCCAGATTCATGACCGCGCAGGACATGCGACGTTTCGAACTGGCGGTCTGGGCTTCGTCTGAACTGGATCTTCTGATCTCCCAGAAACTCGTGTTGGCTGATCCCTTGTATGAAAAAGTGTTTTCCGAACAGGACCTGACCTGGCTGGCCGACACCATTGACTATTTTTTGAGCACCTCCACGCACACCGCTCTGTTGAGCTATCCCTGGCTCAGGCGTCATATACCTCTTACGGTGGGTGCCGGCATGGTATCCCACAATATCGCCAGGACATGGGAAGAACAGGCGGTCATTGACCGCTCCCGGCTGCCCCTTATTTTTTTCGGTGAAAAGGGCAGCGCTCGCATCAGCATCGAAAGGATTTTTGGAGAAACCCTGGAAAAACTCCGGTTGGACAACCGCAAGGTCGATATCATGGTTCTGTCAGCCCTGGAAGCGTGGCTGTCCAAGCAGGTACAGCGGGGAATCCGGATTGAGGACCGTAAAAAATACAATCGCATTCTGGCCGAGCTGAAGGTCTGTCCCACCGGCTGGGTTTTTGCCAATCTTTATGATTGCCGGTCTTACCTGGCTGAGTTGAAATCATACGCCGACAACTGGTCCCGGCAGGCCAATCCAGCCCGGGTTTTTGAAACCGAGGTCATGGATACCTTTTTCCGGGCCAAAGAAAAGATCGACAGTATTTTCAGTGATCTTGAAAAGATCTACGGTAAAGAAGAGAAAGCCGGCCGGATCAATTATATTTTTTATAAATACCGGGGTGAAATAAATTATTATTTCAAGTTCATTCAGTTTGAAACTTTTGGGGAAAAAGGGGGGTTCATCCCGGCGGCCGGCCCGGAAGCCAATTATTTAAAGGATTTTAAAACCGCCTTTGTCGCCTATCCGGAAGGACGGCAGAATCATGTAAATCTGTTAAAAGGTTATAATCTGCTCTTTCGCCGGCTTTACGCGGGAGGGCGCATTGCTGAAATCCGGACCCGGCACCAGGAGATGAATTCCTTAATTAATGGAAGGCTCGCCCTGGGCGAGGGGCTTGCCCATCAGGACAACGATCTTTATGATATCTATCGAATTATTACTTATGCCTATCTGTCCAGTGATTCCTTGAAACCACGCGCTCTGGAAACAGCCCGCCAGGGGTTTCAGCTGGCCCGGGAATATTACGTGCGGGCCGCGGAAAAAGCCGGCTACAGCGTGGACGGTCATATCGGCGCCATTACCCGGGATAACACCGAGATGGACGATTACCAGCGGCAATTTGAACTGTATCGTTCAGTGGCCCGGAAATTGGGCAAGAAAATTCAGCTGCTGGTTCCGGAAAATGATGTTCAATTATACAACCGCATGCAGGAGATGCGTTTTTAAACACGGCTAACAGGAAAGAGAATAAGTCCATGATGACAAGCTGGAAAATTATATGCCGGGGTAACATAGTCGCCGGATTACTGTTCCTGCTGGTGCTGCTGGGCGGTACTGGAATGGCAGTTTGCGAGGAAGACGGGCAGCAGGATCGGTGTGATCATATATACAGGTTTCGCGCCATGGAAACCCTCTATGACAGCAAGGCTTCGGATCTGAACCGATCCGGCCGGGAGGACGATAATGATATCAACCGGGTTCTGGCCCGGATTGCCGATATGCCGTTGCTGATCCAAAACAGGATCCTGCCTTTTAAAGACAGCGCCGGTATCGCCAGAAGGATTGACGCCCTGCTGCAAGAACTGGAGCATACCGAGGAAAACGAGAAGGCCCAGATTATCCGGTTCAACCTGGCTTACGAGTATTTTCTGTTCTATCTGTCTTTTTTGCACGAAAAGTTTCTGCTCGATTTTCAAAAGGAGGCCGGTGACGTTCGGGAAATTGATATTCAGGAGCTGATTTCCAACCAGGAGTTGTCATTATACCTCTTACAGGCCCAATTGTATTTGCAGCCTCTGATCGATCAGCCGCGAAAATCAGATCAGCCAGACAGTGGCTCCCGGTCGCGGCGGGAGGTAAGTTTAAATAACGACGCCGGCACCAGCTATACGGTCCGCGATGATTCCTCCCTTTACTTGAGCGCCGATTTTATCGCCTTTATGATAGAATGTGAAAAACTTGTCGGGCAGCCTTTTCTGGCCGCCGTTGCTGATCAGAAAGAAGATGTTTATGATGCCGGCCCGCCGAGTGTGGAAGCAGTCCGTTATTTTGATCAAAAGACCTGGTTCTGGCTGGATATCCTCTGGAAAAGATATCTCATGGAGGGTGATAAAGCAGGCCGGGAGGCAACTTCCCGCCGTCGTTTCGGTGACACCGCTGAAGACGGGTTTACTTCTTACCGGCCGACCGCGCGGACCCTGTATTCTTTTTATCGTGTTTACCTGAAATATCATTTCATGTGGCGTTACGTGGCCGGATCTACCGCAGATTCTCCCTTTTTCAATACCTTGACCCGGGTTCTGTTTGAGCGTCTGGATAGACTTCAGGCTGAGGCCGGTTTAAACAGTTCGGTTTATTATCGTCATTACCAGGCTGACACATCCCGGGACGGCGGTCAGACCAATTTCATGCCGGCCCTTTTTTTTGCCAGGCGGGGTTATGCCGTGGCGCGCCTGGTTTATCATGATATCGCCCCGGATACCCTTTTTGACCTTTACGGGACTTTTTACAAGCAGGTACCCCCGGCCATTAAAAATAACATTCCTTTTCGCAGCCGGATTTATAATGAACTTATCGTATTCGGAATTCGTCTGAACGATTTAAATCTGATGGAAGAGACGCTGTATCCTTTTGCCATGCGGTCTATCCGGATTTCAGATAAAGATGATTATCGCGGTACCGAGTTTGTCAGGTCATCGCGCCTGGTGACGGCTTATCTGCTGGCCCGGCTGCTGGATGCCAAGAAGGACTCCGGCTTGTTGCGGGGCGCTGAGCAGTACCGTGACCTGGCCGAATCCCTGTCTCCCCTGTTGATTTCCAAAGATAATCAAAACTGGCGTTTTGCCGCTGATATCCATTACGCGCTGGCGGTTTTTTATTCCCGGGAAAATCTGTTATATAATGATTCCCTGGCCATGTATCATGCCCGGCAGGCTTTTCTGGCGCCATGTGAAAAAGTGAGCCGGACTTATGGTCCGGACCGGTGGAACATGTTCTTTTCTCTGCCTTACCAGGAACGGGCTCTGGAGTCTTTGAAGCTTTTTTTGTATTTCCATAATAAATATTCCAGCACCCCCGAGGCGTCGATTCCCCGGAAGTTCAAGGCTGACAAAATTATCGATCAGTGGGTCAGAACAAGTGGCCGTAACGATATGATCGACCCGGATGAAGAGATTTATTAATTATCAAATTATATCATTAAGGAGATTCGCTATTATGAGGAAAACTGTTTATTTTTTTATCCTCATGGCGGTGCTGGCGTTCGGCGCGACAGGGGTATGGGGCCGGGATACCGGTACCTGGCTGAAGTCGTCATATCTGAAAAGCATTCATGACGATTGCCGTGTCTTTTTAGAGGGCATTGAGTTGTTCACGGAAAGGGATTACGGCACTTTTCTCAAAAGCACCCGGACTGGAGCGTCTATCACCGAACAGGATGCCGATACTTATATTGACGAACTAAAGCATTTTGAAAAACTCCTGGATTCGGTTTATGAAGAATATGTCAGTTTCAAGGAGGCGGCGCTGGCCGAGGCCGGCCTGGACGGTAATACTTCCCCCAAGCTGTTGTCGCCGATGGAAAAGAAAATTTACCAGATGATGGCTTATTGTTACCTGCGTACCGGCGATATTATCATGGCCCAGAACATAATGATGAATAATAATATTTTAACGGATGATTTCACCATTCAGATCCGGCGCATGGATGGCCGCATGCGGGATTTTTATTTAACCAAGGAGCTGACCACCCTCTATAAAACCACCATTAACATGTTGACCACGCTGACCCTGAACGTCAATAATTTTTCCTCCTCGGATATCGAAGATATGAACGCCTATATCCGGATAACCGGTTATGATTCCAGCGACCCGATCAATATCCTTTATATGGCCTATTACGGGAGGCTTCTCGCGGGCCTGGGCGGTGAGGAAGAGAAGATGATTCATCTGGGGAGAATTATTGATCTGTTTAACCAGCTTAAATACAGCGGCGGATTATTGAACCGGTTCTCAGTGGCGGATGAATCCGGTGACTATTCCACCACCTATCAGTTTCCCATTGTTAAGGGCACCTATGAGCTTATCAGCAATGACCCGGCCATTATGGTTAAAGCTGACAGCGAAAAAGAGATTACTATTGAACGATTGTGTCATTTCAAGGGACTGGCCCGGACGGATTTCAGAAGCCTCAAAGCCGCTGAAAGGCAGCAGCGGCAGGAGCAGATGATGGTGCCCCGGGATTTTACCTTGTTCCGCTTGAGCGGTCAGTCGGCAGAGTCTTATACTACCGGCCAGATGGTTCCCTACGCGGTTTACGCTCTGTTTGAGGATGAAAAACAATTGGGAACAGTTGAGCTGGTACCGTGTGGCAAAGGAGGCAGTTGCAAGGAAAAAACCACCGACAATCCGGCCGTCACCCTGGTTAAAATATTTGATCATGAATTCGTTTTGTACCAGGACGTCCTTGATCTTATCAAAAGCAATCATAACCGTTATGGCTCCCAGGGCTCTTATTCGGATTTCAACAGCCGGGCTCAGAAGGAGGCCGCGGACAGAGACGGCGGCGGTTCAATGAAGTTATTTCCCGGTTGCGCCGCGTCTCAATAGGTCCGGATATTTCATGAAATATTCGGGCTAAGTACGCCGCGTTTCTCGAAAAAAGCTGCGCCTTGATCTTGAACTTTTTACTGTGCCATCCCAATTTGGACTTTTTACGAAAACATTAATAAAGGCGGCTTCGTAAAAAGTCCCTATCACGTCATTCCGGCGAAGGCCGGAATCCAGAACTATTTTATTTTACTGGATCCCGGCCTCCGCCAGGACAGGCCCCGGCTTTTGCCGGGGTGACGAACCAAGGCAAATTTCGACTTTTTACGAGACCATCAATAAAAAATATTAATAAAAAAACTTGACATCCCCGGTTATTTTTATTACCGAAAAAAGATAAAAAAGCGGTTTGTCGCCTGTTTCAAGGATGAAATCAAGGGCAAACCGGCCTGAATTCATACCCCCAACCATAGACACGGAGGTCAAACATGGTTGCCGATTTATTCGTTTTTGCCTGTCACGTTTACAACCTCTTCTGCCGTTATTCGTTTAACATCCTGAAAAGATTATCCCCGCTTTTATTCGACCGGTTCGGTCATCAGCCTGTCCTGGTGGGAGGCCGCTCATGAAAAACAACCAGGGGGTCACTCTGGCGGAACTGATTATCAGTGTCGCCGTGGCAGGAGTGGTGGCTACTTTCGGCGGTATCAGTTTTCTGAAAGGAATGCCGGAACGGAGGGTGGCCGCGGCTACCCGGGATGTTTACGCCTGGATGCAGAAGGCCAGGTCCGAGGCTGTCAAGACCTGCCGGCCGGTTAAGCTGGCCTTTGATGTCGGCCAGGATCGCCTGGTCCTTATGGATGAAGACGATCAGCCCGTGATGAGCCATGTCCTGGATGAACGCATCGACCTGTACAAGGTTACGGGCGGCAATCCCCTGATCTTTAATCCCCGTGGCATGAAGATCGGTCATTCCGGAAACGTCTATCTCAGTTCCGGCGACGGTAATCATACCAGGCGGGTGCGGGTCACTTCGGTTGGTTCTATCGCCATACAGTATCCCTGGGATGGTCACGGCAACTGGATTTATCCCGGGCAGAGCCATGGGGGGGATGGCGGCGATTGCGGAGAGGAAGAGAATGACAGGGAATGATCAGCGGGGCTTTACCCTGCTTGAAATTCTGATCGCCCTGGTAATTTTTTCGGTGGTTATGGCGGTGGCGGTTAAGATGTTCATGGCCCAGCAATCGTCCTTTACCAAGGTGGACCAGCGTTCGCGCATGATGACCAACGCCCGCGGGGCCATGTATCTGATTGAATCCCAGATCCGATTAATGGGCTTCAGCCCCGGCCGGGAACTGGGGGATAAGGAGGCCCTGGATCCGGATCAGGGGTGTCGGGCCTGGTCCGGCAATCTCGTCTTTCGGCGTCAGCATCCGAATGACCTGTCCACTACCAGCACCATCAGCATTGGACTTTATAAAGCCGATGATGACGAAGGGGGCGGCCGGGACGGATTCGCGGACAGTAATGTCGGGGCGACCGGCTTGATCGTCCAGGGTGGCCGGGTGGCCGATGATATTGAGGCGATCGGCTTTGCCTACGCTTTTGACGCGGACGGAGACGGCGGAATCGACCTGTCCGCCGGCAACAATATTATCTGGGCGGTAGATGATGACCGGGACGGATATCTGGATACCCGGCTGGACACCAATGACGACGGAATGATCAATGAACTTGATACTCCGGGCGGCCTGGCTCTGTCTCCAAAAATAGCCATCCACAAGATCCGGGCCGTCAAGGTCTGGCTGCTGGTCCGGTCGACCGAACCGCTGCGCGGCGGCTCCATGGACACCCGCACCTTTTACGTGGCCGGCCGGCCCTATAAGCCCAATGATCGCTACGGGCACACCCTCTGCGCCACCACCATCCGGTGCCGCAACCTGGGCCTGTTATGATACCGCGGTCGCCTGTAACAAGAAGAGGCCTGACAATGAACCGAAATGGACATTCAAAACGGACGCTCCCGGAAAAGGAGCGCGGTTTTTCCCTGATCGAGGTGGTTATTGCCATGGGGATATTAAGCATCGGGCTGGCGGCCATAACTTCGGCAATTATTTCAACCAGCGGCACCAGCCGGACCACCGCCCGGGCGGATCAGGGCGTCATGTGGGGCCAGGAGATCATGGAAGGAATCGGCGGTATCCCCATTGACGCGCCCATGCTCGAACCCGGCGATACAAAAGTCCTGCTGAGAGACGGCCGCAAAGCCGAACTGGAAGTGTTTAATCCGGTTGATTCGGATGGTGACGGCCGGGATGACTACAAGACGGTGGTGACCCGGGTAATGGTGCGGGAGGGAGATCAATACCGGCTCTGCCTGGAGAATTATTATCTCAAGCCGGCCCCTTAGCCCGGATATTTCATGAAAGGCCCCAAAAATGGAACAATATCATTATGGATTTAAACGCCTTGTGCCAGGCCGGTCATGCCCGGCTTCCGACCGGGAAGGGTCGGTGGTGGCGGTGGCCATGCTGCTGCTGATGGTTCTTTCCCTGTCCGCCCTGATGGCGATGACCATGACCCTGAATGACAGTGCCATGATGAGAAACAACCGGGATTATCGAAGAATGTTGTATAAGGCTGAAACGGCTCTGGCTCTGGCCGCGCAAACACACCGGGACAGCTGGCTGGCGGCGGATTCCCCCCTGTTTGATGAAGCTGACCCCGAAGCGGAGGTCGTGGCTGATGATTTTACCCTGGCGGATAAAGAAGGCACTGATTTGCCGGCCATGGGCCGATATCGCATCGCCCGGATAGAATCTGATCCTGGCGTGGATTCTCTGTCGGAGAAGTTTTACCATCTTGGCCACCGGGCGCCTCTCAAGGGGCAGGCCGGCTTCAGTGCCAGGGACTTTGAACGCCGGCGTTATGGCTTGCTGGCCATCGGGTATGACCGTCGGGGGAATGATGGAGTATCCATCGAAGCCGGTTTTTCAAAGATATTCAACAAATTTTAAGCGGTATCTATCCAGGGAGGGGTGTGATGCTATTCAACCGGGGGGCGGGAATACTGATCGGGCTGGTTCTCCTCTGCGGAACGATGTTTCCGGCTGTCGCCGATGACAACGACATTTTTGCCGGCAGAGCGGCCACGGTGGAACCCAATATCCTGATCATTTTTGATACTTCCGGGAGCATGAGCCAGGAAGCCGAAGAGGGTCGCACCCGCATGCAGGTGGCCCAGGAAACTGTTAAGAACATAATCGATGATTACGGCCTGGATAACCGTTTCGGTATCATGGTATTTCACAAAAATGATAATAGATATAGCAATGGTGGCTATTTCCCCAAATATGAGGGCCTCTATCCGGTCTGTTCGGTGAAAGATTCTTTTATCCGGGATAATCAGGGGAATCTGAAGACCGGGTTGGATTACCAGGCGGCCCTGACTGAATACAAGAATTATTTAAAAAACTTTGTCGATTCGTTGCAAGCGAATGGTTATACCCCGCTGGCCGAGACTCTGGCCGAGGCCGGGCTTTATTTTGCCGAACAAGACTCCTGGTTTAATACCGATACCTCTGATTATCCCCGGGGGGGCACCTATCCCGACGATGAGGTCAAAGCCTATTGTCCGGATACCGAGCATCCGCCCATTGGTTATCGTTGCCGCAAAAATTATATCATCCTGATGACCGACGGCGTGCCTACCAATGATAATCATTACCGGCTCAAGGGCAAATATATCAATGGTGAGACGATTGCCGGCGGAAACCTGCCCCGCCTGGACCAGGTGGCCGGATTTCTGTATGAATATGACATTAATGCCGGTTTTGACAGTGTCGATTATAAACAGAACATCATCACCTATGCCATCGGTTTCCAGGGCGGTGATCCCAAACTTCTGCAGGACACGGCTGATCGCGGCTGTGGAGCCGGCGACACCTTCGAGGTCGATGACGGCGGTCTTTATTTCGATGCCACTGACCCGGAGGATCTGTCCGAAGCTTTTACCGCCATCATGGCTGATATAAACCGGCGCCAGGCCATGTTTGCCGCGCCGGTGGTGCCGGTCGACAATCACAGCAAGGCCTATGCCGGCCAGTCGGTCTACCTGAGCATGTTTCAGCCTTCCCCGACGGACCGGTGGATCGGCAACCTGAAAAAATACAGCCTGAACGACAGCGATGAGATCGCCTCCTGCCAAAGCCAGACGCCCATCCTGGACAGCAGCGGAAAAATCCGTGACAGTGCCCGTTCCTGCTGGTCTGAGACCAGCGACGGCAGTGAAATCGGTTCCGGCGGAGCGGGCGAGGTTTTGCTGGCTAAAGGAGATGACGAACGTCTGATTTTTGCCAATATCGATGATGACAATAATAATCTCGGGTATGCCGGGAATGAGTTTCAAACGACCAATCCGGCCCTGGAGCCTGATGTTTTCGGCGTCTCCGGCAGTGCTGCCCGGGATGAATTGATAAATCGTGTCCGCGGCCGGGATCTGTCCTGGAAGCTGGGCGATTTCAATCATTCCCGCCCGGCGGTGGTCACCTATGAAAATTCGGCTGAAGATTTTGATACCTATATTTTTGCCGGCGCCAATGACGGCCTGCTGCACTGTTTTGACGACGACGATGGCAGCGAGGTCTGGGCTTTTGCGCCCCGGGAACAGTTTTCGCGCCTCCGGTACGTCAATACCGGCGGGCATCACTATTTCATGGACGGTTCGCCCACCGTGGCCCAGATTAATCCTGAAAAAATTATTCTGATCTGCGGCGAACGCCGGGGCGGTAATCATTACTATGCCCTTGATATCACCGATATTGAAGAGCCGCTCTACCTGTATACTCATATTACCGAAGGTCAGTCCTGGAAGCAGCCGCAGCTGGCGACCATGGCTTGCGCCGGAGATGAGTGCGGCGATAAGGAGACCCGGCCGGTGTTCCTGGTAACCGGCGGGTATGACGAGGGTATGGACCACGACTCTCCGGACGGTCTGGGCCGGTCGGTCTATACCATAGACGCTGTTACCGGTGAGATGGCCGGTTTTTACATGGGTGCCGTTGATTTTCCGGACATGTCCTGCCTGGTCAACGCGGTCGCCCTGGATCTCCTGGATGATGGCCGTGAGGCGGTCAGCCACGTTTACGCGGCCGATCTGGCCGGCCATGTCTACGCCGCCCGTGATTGCAAGGAGACGGACGATCAGACCGATTGGCTCCATGGAAACTGGCAGAAGCAGATGCTGTTTCAGGTCACTGCCGGCGGGAAAAAGATATTTGCAGAAGTCGACGTGGTCTCCGAGAAAATGGAAGTCTATGATATCGAAGAAGATGTCTGGCGTAAAACCGACGGAGAATATGTTTTTTTCGGCACCGGTGACCGGGCCAATCCCTTGCGAACCGACCGGGTCAACCATTTTTACTGCCTCAAGAATGATTGGCAGACCAGTGGACTGACCGAAGACAGCCGGATCGGGCAATTTGTCACCCTGGACGATGATCCCGGTAGTGATCCTGATGGTGATGACGCTGACGCGGTTATCGTGGATGTGTCCGACAATCTGATTCAGGACGGCACTGCCGAGGAACGGAATATGGCCGCCCAGGCCATCAACGCCAGGCATAATCGCGGCTGGTATATTACCCTGGAAGACAGCGGTGAAAAGTGCTTGTCTTCTCCGGTGGTGTTTGACGGTATTGTCTATTTTACGACCTATACTCCGCCGGAACAGTCTTCTGACGCCGACCCGGATCCCTGTTCCCAGGGAGACGGCGATACCGGCACCTCCCGCCTCTATGCCCTGGAATATAAAACCGGTGCCGCTGTTTACGAGAGTTATAACAATGACAATGATCTGGATAAACAGGATCGAGCCAAAATACTGACCGAGCAGCCCCTGTCCCTGCCTCCCTCTCCGAAAATATTCATTACCGCCAATGGTCCCCGGCTGTTTGTCGGCGCGCATCAGGAAACGCCTAAATTTGATTTGGGCGGGGTGGGCTTAATCTACTGGAAACAGGCTGATTAGCCCGATTCTTGACGAAGTCCTCCCGGAATTTACGAAACCTACCCGTCTTAACCGGATTGTCTTTCTTCCGGAGCGCCAGCCACAGGG
>JBKHHL010000062.1:0-13750 GCA_046539175.1 Desulfosudaceae bacterium | reverse complement strand
CTTGATCTTGAACTTTTTACTTTGCCATCCCAATTTGGACTTTTTACGAATACATTATGAAATGACGGCTTCGTAAAAAGTCCAAATTGCCGCATGGCGGCCGGCTGCGTTACGCGCCATCACTCAGAATTTCACGTACGCTAAGTACGCTGCATTCTTCGTGATTGCGCAAGCATCTTGAACTTTTTACTTTGCCGTCTCAATTTGGACTTTTTACGATTACATCATGAAATATTCGGGTTAGTCTTTTCCCGGTATAATTTTTTATAAAAGGCTTGAAAAGCTGTTTCTGGTTGTGCTAAAAGACAAAATTTACGATTAAGGGTCGTCAAATGTTCGGGTTAAAGAGTTCTTTGCTAAAAAATATTAATATAATATGTTGCCAAATTCAGGTGTCTGACGCTGCGCAAGGTCGTCCCTGCCCGGGTTGGAGCTGTCTGTCCGGAGGTGTCAGGTAATTCAGAGCACGAATTGGCAGAGCTGAAAGACGAAGATAAAGGGGTAGGTAGATGATAAAAGAGAATGTTAAGCTTGCGTATGGCCTGGCGGCGGTATTGCTGATTGTCGGCATCATCTGTTACGCGGCGGGTTCCGGGTCGCGACCCGAAGAACCGGTCCGGATTGTTTTTGCCGGTATAGCCGGAGATGTCCTGTTTGATCATCTGGGCCACCTGGATTATGAGGGAGATTGCTACTCCTGCCATCATCATGGTGACGACAGTCCTTTCATGGCCTGTAGTGAGTGCCATCAAGCAGATGTTCCCGAGACGGTTCCCGCTGTCTGTGATGATTGTCATCCGCTTTCCTGGGAATCCTACATTCATGAAGAGCATCACCGGCTGCTGCGGGATGAGCCCGGTTCCTGGACCTGTCAGGACTGCCACTCGATTCCGGAAGGCGAATCCATTCCGGACGCCTGCGGGGATTGTCATGATCCTTACGATGAATACTTCGTGGAAATCGCGGAAGAGATCCAGATGAAATATGAGAAATCTGAAGATGCTTTCCATGATCAGTGTATCGGATGTCATCAAGACAAAGGTTCCGGGCCGGTTGAATGTGAAATGTGCCATGCCCAGTAGTTGTAAAGGTCGGGCAGGCGTAGCCAGGTTGAGGCGGGAATTCTAAATTAAAGGTAAGGTTATGATCAAAAAACCATTTTTCGGAATCATCAAACCGAAGATAGAGTATGAGCGGTTGGGCACGGTCTCCTCCCCCCGGGAGATTCCGGTCCCCCGGCAGCTGACATTTTTTGTCGAGGCGCCTTATGAAAGGACTGACTCGTTACGGGTTCTGGCAGGTCAGGAGGTCCAGGAGAACGAGAAGCTGCTGCCTTATGATAATGAAGAGGCCTACCTGATTGCCGCCGCTGGCGGGAAGGTGGCGGACGTGTTTTCTCATACCGGCAATTTCGGGGAAAAATTTACCGGTATCTCCATCGCTGTTGATGAAAAGGCTGGCCGGGACGAGGCCTTCGCGGCGGCGGCCCAGACTCCCTCGCTGGAAAATGCCGCGTCTTTTTTGAGGTTTATTCCGGGAGGCCTGCCGGCCTCACTGCTGGCTGAAGACGGTCGGGTGAAAACGATTGTGGTCTCAGGTGTTGACGAGGATCTTCTTACCATGACCCGTCAATATGTTATTAAAAACGAGATGGGTGACGTCAGGCGGGGCATTGATTTAATTAAAAAAATATTCGAAGGCCGGAAAATAGTTCTGGCCGTCCCGGATAACATGGTGGCTGAAGCTCGCGCGGCCGGTGTTGAGGTGGAAGCGGTTGACCTGTCTTATCCTGCCGCCAATCCCCGGATGATCGCCGCCAAAATAGCCGGTCAACCGATTCCCGCGGGCACCAGTTGTGAAGAGGCGGGTATTTTTTTCATCAGCGCCGAAGCGGTGGCCGCAGTGGCCAGAGCCTATGACGCCAGGCGGGTTCCGCAACAAAAAGTGATTACAGTTATCAGTAAAGACGGGGAACGGAGCCTGGTTTCAGCGCTTATCGGTACCCCGGTCGGAGATGTCCTGGGCGCCTGCTCCCAGGAGGTTCGCGAGGGTGATCGGATCGTTTTTGGCGGTCCCATGAAAGGCACGGCGGTTTATACCGAGGCATATCCCGTCAGGCCCGATACTGATGCCATCATGGTCCAGGATGCCGGCGACATTCCCGGCGTGTCGGACAGGGCGTGTGTCAATTGCGGCGAATGCGTTCGCGTTTGTCCGGCCAGAATGCCTGTTAATGTTCTGGTCCGGTATCTTGAGGCCGGTGAATATACCGAGGCCGTGGATAGATGTGATTTGCAGTCCTGTATCGAATGCGGCCTGTGCGCTTTTGTCTGTCCGGCGCGAATACCGGTATTTCAGTATATCAAACTCGGCAAGTATGAATTTGCCAGACTAAATGCTGCGGAGGCGGAAAATGCATAATGAGAAAAATTTAATTGTTTCCCACGCGCCGTTCTGGCATGACGGCGACTCTCTTGCGGCCAGGCATTATAATATTTTTCTGGCGGCATTGATTCCGGTTATCGCCGGTTGTCTGATATACGGCGTGCCGGCGGTGGGCGTCGTCTCCCTGGCTGTTTCTTCAGCCATTATCTGGGAAGTCATTATCAATAAAATAAGCCGTCGTCCGGTTTCCGTCGGTGATGGCAATGCCGCCCTGATCGGCCTCTTGCTGGCCATGCTGATGCCGGCCACCATGCCCTGGTGGGTGGTGGTTTTGGGAACTTTTATCGCCGTGGTCATTGCCAAGGAAATTTTCGGCGGTCTCGGGGGCAATCCCTTCAGTCCGGTCTTGATCAGTATGGCCATGCTGATGGTGTCCTGGCCCCAGTTTTTTGATTTCAACCAGATGCTGGCTGATTACGATACCGGGTTTGACATGGCCTATCCGCTGGCCTCGCTTAAATATTTTGGTTCCGAATCTATTGCCGGGTTTTCGACCTCTGACCTGCTGATGGGCAGGCAGTCCGGCGGTATCGGCGCCACCTTCGGACTGGGAATTGTTATCGGCGGTGTCTACCTGATGTTGCGGGGATTTATCCGCTGGGAAATCGTCCTTTCTTTTCTGGCCGGTATTTTTATAACCGCCTGGCTGTTTCAATTTTCAGAAGGTGGTGATTACGCCGGGCCGCTCTTTCATCTGTTCGCGGGCTATACCCTGGTAGGGGCCTTTTTCCTGGCAACGGAAGATTCCTCCTCGCCGGTTAATTTTGTGCCGATGCTTATTTATGGAGCGGCCGGCGGGATGATGACGGTATTGATTCGGAACCTGGGTGTTTACATTGACGGTGTTGTCTTTGCCGTTCTTATTATCAACCTTGTCAATCCACTGGTCGATAAAATAAGACCTAAAGCGATGGGAAAGGTAGTGTAATGCGTGAACTAATAAAAATGGTGGTAGTGCTTACCGTTTTGACTGCTGTTTCCGGGGGACTGCTGGCTGGTTTGCGGGCTAAAACCCAGGACAGAATTGAAATGCAGGAACTGCAGTTTGTCAGCGCCCCGGTTCTGGAAGAACTTTTTGGAGACGCGGACAATGATATGATTGAGGACCGTTTTGAGCTGACTTATCAGGACGAAGAGGTGACCGTTTTCCCGATAAAGATTGACGGGGAATACCGGAAAGTGGCCTTTTCATCTGCCGGAGGCGGTTATGGCGGGGATGTCGGAGTTATGGTCGGGGTTGATATCAGCAACGATACCATTACCGGCGTTCGGGTGACTACCCACAGCGAAACTCCGGGAATCGGCGCCAAGGTCAAGTCTAATCCGGAATTAATCATGCCGAAATTCGAAGGACTTGAGGTGGATCAGCAGTTCAAGGTCAAAAGCGCCGGGGGGGAGATTGACGCCATCAGCGGTGCCACTGTAACTTCGGAAGGTGTCTGCAGCGGTGTGACCCGGGCGGGTGATTTTTACAGCCGGATGAAAGACCGGATCAAAGAACAGCTGAATAGTCTTTAAAAATGAAATAAAGATAAAGTGCGGGAGAATGATATGGCTAAATCCATAGCGCAAGAGTTTACCAAGGGTTTATGGGCGGAGGTACCACCGTTCCGGCTGGTCCTGGGTCTGTGTCCGGTCCTGGCCGTTACCACCAAGGTGGAAAACGGGCTCGGCATGGGGCTGGCAACAACCTTTGTGCTGATTTGTTCCAATATAATGGTGTCTCTGCTTCGCAACGTTATTCCCTCCAAAGTCCGGATCGCCTGCTTTATTACCATTATCGCCACCTTCGTGACCGTGGTGGAAATGCTGATGCAAGCTTATACCTATGCCTTGTTTCTGCAGCTGGGTATGTTCATCCCCCTGATCGTGGTCAATTGTCTGGTGCTGGGCCGGGCCGAGGCTTTTGCCAGCAAAAACACTTTAATCCCATCTTTTGCCGACGGTCTGGGCATGGGCTTGGGTTTTACTCTTTCGCTGACGGCTATCTCTGCGGTTAGAGAGTTCATCGGGGCCGGTACCCTGTCTCTTTTTGGAAGCAGCCTGTCTCCTTTCGGCGAAGAATTTCTGCCCTTTTCCTTTATGGTCGAAGCACCGGGAGCCTTCGTCGCCCTGGGGCTGATGTTGTTTATAATGAATATGATCGGCAAATAGGAGAGCCATAATCATGAGTGAATATATTCTGCTTGCGATAAGCTGTATCCTTATCAACAATATTCTGCTGGCCCAGTTTCTGGGCAGCTGTCCGTTTCTGGGCACTACCAAAAAGATGGAGACGGCGGCCGGTATGGGCATGGCTGTTGTGTTTGTTCTGGTCATGGCCGGCATGATCACCTGGTGCGTGGATACTTATTTACTTAAAGCCTATGATATTGAGTTTCTGCGAACGGTGGCCTTTATCCTGGTGATTGCTTCTCTGGTACAGTTTGTGGAGATGTTTTTAAAAAAGATGATCCCGGCGCTGTACGCCGGTCTGGGCATATTCCTCCCTCTGATTACCACCAATTGCGCTGTCATGGGAACCTGCCTGATCAATATCAAGGAGGAGTATGATTTTCTCTCCGCACTGGTCGCCTCTTTTTCCTACGCGGTTGGTTTCGGACTGGCTCTGATTCTGTTTGCCGGACTGCGGGAGCGGATCAATCTCGGCCGGGTTCCCAAGCCTCTGGAAGACACTTCCATCGGCCTGGTAACTGCCGGCATGATCGCCCTGGCTTTTTTCGCCTTCAGAGGCATGGCTTAAAATAGGGTTCAGGTTTAATCCGTAATTCAGATAATTATTGGCCGTTCCCAACGATTTTTAAATTGGCGTAAGGGGATGGCTGGAAACAGATAAGGAGTGTAACTGTGGCTGGAACAGCGATAATTTCCATGCTGGGGCTTGGAGTCGCCAGCAGTCTTATTCTGGGTATTGCCTCCCGTGTTTTCTACGTGTATGAAGATCCCATGATCGCGGAGGTAGAAAATCTTCTGCCGGGTGCCAATTGCGGAGGCTGTGGCTATGCCGGCTGTTCCGCGGCAGCCGAAGCTATAGTTAACGGAGAGGCCGCGCCCACCGTTTGCGTGGCTGCGGACGCCGATAACGCCGCGGCTATCGCCGGAACTATCGGCGTGGCCCTGGGCAGCGCGGAAGCGGCCATCTCAGACAATGAGTGCCTTGGCGGCGACCGGGCTGATAATCGTTACGCTTATATGGGTATTCAGACCTGTCAGGCGGCCAACGCCATGTTTGGTGGTCGGCGAGTCTGCCGGATAGGCTGCCTGGGATACGGGGACTGCGTTCGCTCCTGTCAGTTTGACGCCATTGAGATGGGGCCGGAGGGATATCCGGTAGTTAACGAGGCCAGGTGCGTCGGCTGCGGCGCCTGTCAGACTGCCTGTCCCAAGGGTATTGTCAAGATAAAAACCATGTCGGAAAGGCTTCTGGACATGAATACCGAGGACAGCGCCCTGGCGCCCTGCACCCAGACCTGTCCGGCCCAGATAGATATTCCGCGTTATATCAGGCAGATAAAATCGGGCGACTATGAAGGGGCGGTCCGGACCATTCGCGAGCGTAATCCGCTTCTGCTGGCCTGTGGCCGGGTTTGTCCTCATCCCTGCGAGGATCGCTGCCGGCGGGGAATTGAGGATGAGCCGGTGTCCATCAACCAGCTGAAAAGATTCGCGGCTGATTACGAAATGAATTCCGGCCGGCGTTTTCCCGTTCCCTGCGCCCCTGACAGCGGTAAAAAAGTGGCTGTCATCGGCGGCGGGCCGGCCGGCTTGAGTTGCGCTTTCTTTTTGCGCCGGGTGGGGCATGAGGTGACGATTTTTGACTCCAATCCCGCCCTGGGCGGCATGATTCGTTATGGAATCCCGGAATACCGGCTGCCCAAGGAAGTTCTGCAATGGGAGACTGACGGTATTCTCAGCCTGGGAATAAAACATAAGCCTGATATGGCCCTGGGGCTGGATTTTGATCTGGCCAGCCTGGTGGCGGCCGGTTATGACGCTATCTTTCTCGGTATTGGCGCCTGGAAGGATTATAACCTGAAAATCGAAGGCAACGACCTGTCCGGGGTCTATTCCGGGATCGATTTTCTTACCAGATTTGCCGCTTATCAGCAGGGCGTCAGCCCTGATCCGGTGCCGGTGGGTAAAAAATGCGCTGTCATCGGTGGTGGCAACACTGCCATTGACTGCGTCCGAACCCTGGTCCGCCTTGGGGCTGAGGAAGTATCAATCGTCTACCGGCGGACTCGTAATGAAATGCCGGCCAACAAGGTGGAAATTGACGCGGCCGAGGAAGAGGGGATCAATCTGAAATATCTGTTTTCTCCGAACCGTATTATCGGGGACGACGAGGGCTATGTCTGCGGCCTGGAAGTTCAGGAAATGGAACTGGGTGAGCCGGACGACAGTGGCCGTCGTAAGCCGGTGCCCAAGGAAGGAGCGGTCCAGGTACTGGAGACCGATATGATCGTTCTGGCCATCGGTCAGGGGCCCGATATCTCTTTTATTGATAAAGAAGCCGGCCGGCGGGGCGAAAATCTGGCCACTACCCGTTGGGACACCATTGACCAGGTTGATCCGGATACCTTACAGACCAATATCCCTTATATTTTTACGGCCGGAGATTCCGCTACCGGGGCTTCGCTGGTGGTTGAGGGTATCGGCGGCGGCCGTCGCGCGGCCCGTTCTATCGATCTTTTCCTGAAGGGAGAGCCGGTCAAACCACCGGAAAAATCACTTTTTCAGAAAACTATCAGCGGTACCATTTTTGATTCAGTGCCGGGAATAACCAGCAAAAATCGGGTCAAGATGCCGGAGCTGGAAGTCTCCGGTCGAATCAAAACCTTTGATGAGGTTGACCAGGTCATCAGCGAAGAAAACGCCCATTACGAAGCCTCCCGGTGTCTTGATTGCTGTCGCATCTGTTATAACCCTGATGTATAAATAGTATAGTTGCTGTATGGAGAGCTTCGCAGATTTTTGCCCTTATGATTTTGTTGCGGATGAATTGACAGTGTTGTGGTTAATCGCCGGAAGCGCGCTCTTTGGGGATTAATCGCCTCAGCTCCCTGAGCAGAGTTTTCATGTCCGAAGGCAGGGGGGCTATGAATTTCATGCTTTGATCGGTTACTGGATGGACCAGGGACAGTTTCCAAGCGTGAAGCATCTGCCTGGAAACGGCCCGCAGCCGCTGGAACATGTCGCGGTTATGGAAATGGACGGGTCTGGTCGTCCAGCGGGCGCCGTAAACCATGTCTCCTACCACTGGAAATCCGGCCGCGGCGCAATGCACCCTGATCTGATGGGTGCGGCCGGTGCTGATACCTACCTCCAGCAGCCCGGCATCGGTAAAGTCTTTTAATATCCTCCAGCTGGACTCGGCCGTTCGCTTGTTTATCCCGGCCACTGACATTTTTTTACGGTGGACCGGATGCCTGCCGAGGGGCAAATCAATAGTCCCCCGGGATTGAGCTGGTCTTCCGTAGGTAACAGTCAAGTATTGTTTTTTTATTTTTCTTTCAGCAAACATGGCTGAGAGGGTTTTGTAAGCGATTGTTGATCTGGCCGCCACCACCACCCCGGTTGTATCCCGATCAAGCCGGTGGACAAGGCCGGGACGGTCCGGTTCCCCCACTGTTTTTATTTCCGGGTAATGGTTCAACAGGGCGTTAACCAGGGTTCCGCCGGTATGGCCCGGAGCCGGATGAACCACCATCGGGGCTGGTTTGTTGATGACGATCAGGTGGTCATCCTCAAAGAGAATGTCCAGGAATTGGTTTTCGGGGCCAGGCCGGGACAGGGTTTCCCTGGCCGGGATCCGGCCGGCGACAATCTGGCCGGGTTTAAGTTTAAGGGCGGGTTTGCCCGGCCGGCTGTTAACGGTTATAAGTCCTCGTTTTATCAGCCCTGAAATATTATTCCGGGACAAAGACAGGGCCTCGGCCAGAAAAGCATCCAGCCTGAGATTGTCGTGGTGGTGGTCCGTTGTGATCAGAAAATCATGTTTTTTACTTGGCGGCATGCTGGGGCTGCGGAAAAAAAGACTGGATCTCTGTCATGACCGAGTTCTCTTTGGTGCCCTTGGCTATGGAAAGCTCTGTTACCAGCAGTCCCTGGGCCGTATCCAGCAGCTTGCGTTCCCCGAAGGAGAGATCCTTGGTTGATTTGAGCAAAAACAGGTCACGGAAAACCTCGGCAATTTCATACAAAGAGCCGGTTTTAATCTTATCCATGTATTCTTTGTAGCGACGATTCCAGGTCTGAGTTTCCGTCGTAACGGAATCCGGAACCTGGTCTTTAATAATGTTGTATATTTTAGTGACTTCTTTTTTGGTAATAACATCCCGAACGCCGATGGTGTTGAGATTTTTTACCGGGATCATGATAACCATATCGGTTTCCAAAATTTTCATGATATAGAAATCTTCAATGGTGTCACCGATATTTTTGGACTCGATACATTCGATGCGGCCGACACCGTGGGCCGGATAAACAACCAGGTCACCAGGCTGGAAATGATTATTAGAATTGAGTTGCTGAGCTTTTTTGTTTAGATTGGCTGATTTTGGTTTGGTTTTAGTTTTTTCACCCATGACAATTGTCACCACAAGTCGTGTTTAGTCTGGCATTATATTTAAAAATACGATTCTATATTTTTTCTAAAATAACATAAATCTTTATTAAATACAAATAAAAAAAGGGCCGTCCCCTTTAAAGAGGCCGGCCCTTTTTTTATGTTATGACTAATTTAACGCGTGGCTTACAGAAACAAAACCGGAACCATCAGCAGAGCCACCACGTTTACAATCTTGATCATCGGGTTGATCGCCGGGCCGGCCGTATCTTTGTACGGATCACCCACGGTGTCGCCGGTAACCGCGGCTTTATGGGCATCACTGCCCTTGCCGCCGAGATTGCCGTCTTCGATGTATTTCTTGGCGTTATCCCAGGCCGCGCCACCGGTAGTCATGGAGATGGCCAGGAAAAGACCGGTGATAATGGAACCGATCAGCAGACCGCCTACGGCCAGAGCGCCTTGTTCTTTCCCGAAGAGGACACCGAGGATAATAGGTGCCACTACCGGGATCAGGGCCGGAATCATCATCTCTTTCAAGGCGGATTTGGTGACCAGGTCGACACAGGCGGAATAATCGGGTTTGCCAGTGCCTTCCATGATGCCGGGGATTTCCCGGAACTGGCGGCGGACTTCGTCAACCACCGCCCCACCGGCCCGACCGACCGCCTGCATGGCAATGGAGGCGAACAGGAAGGGCAGCAGACCGCCGACAAACAAGCCGATCAGTACCGGAACATGGTTAAGCTGGAATCCGTATTCGTCGATGAAGATCGCCGCCTTGCTGGCGTCCACGCCTTCGTGCAGTTCGAATTCCATGATATAACAGGTAAAAAGAACCAGGGCCGCCAGACCGGCCGAGCCGATGGCGTAACCCTTGGTGACGGCCTTGGTGGTATTGCCGACCGCGTCGAGGGGATCGGTAACGTTCCGGACACTTTCGTCCATTTCGGCCATTTCAGCGATACCGCCGGCATTGTCCGTAATAGGACCGTAAGCGTCGATGGCGATAACCATGCCGGTCATGGAAAGCATGGCCATGGCGGACATGGCGATGCCATAAAGATCACCCAGGGCGTAGGCTATGTATATGGCGATACAGATGGCGATAACCGGCAGGGCGGTGGACTGCAGGCTGACGGCCAGACCGGCAATGATATTGGTGCCGTGCCCGGTAGTCGAAGCTTCCGCGATATCCTTAACCGGTTTATATGTGCCGGTGTAGTATTCCGTGATAATAACGATAACCACCGTCAGGATGATGCCGATCAGAGAACAGTAAAACAGACTTTTGGCATCCATACCTTCTACATCACCCAGAAAACTCATGGTGACAAAATAGAAGCCGACTGAGGCGATAATGGCGGCACCGAACATGCCTTTGTACAGGGCTCCCATAATATATTCACTGCCTTCCCGGAGTCTGACAAAGAAGGTGGCGACAATGGAGGCGATAATGGAAACCGCGCCCAGCAGCAGCGGAAATTCAATGGCTTCTGAAACGGTACCTTTAAAAAGAAGAGCGCCCAGCAGCATGGCGGCTACAGCCGTAACGGCGTAGGTCTCAAACAGATCAGCGGCCATGCCGGCACAGTCTCCAACGTTGTCACCGACATTGTCGGCGATGGTAGCCGGGTTGCGGGGGTCATCTTCCGGGATGCCGGCTTCAACTTTACCCACCAGGTCAGCTCCGACGTCGGCGCCCTTGGTGAAGATTCCGCCACCCAGGCGGGCGAAGATGGAAATGAGGCTGCCGCCGAAACCGAGCGCCACCAGCGGGACCACGGCTTCAACACCGGTCAGGCCGGTAGACAGTAAGTAGGTGTAATAACCGGCCACGGAGGTCAGGGCCAGGCCGGCCACGATCATACCGGTTACTGAACCGCCCTTGAAGGCCATGGACAGTCCCTTGGCCAGCCCGCCCCTGGCAGCTTCCGCGGTTCTGACATTGGCCAGGACCGAGACCCGCATGCCGATGTAGCCGGCAAAAAAGGACGCGATGGCGCCGACGGCAAAGCCGATGGCAGTCAGGTTATCCGTAAAGATCCAGATGATGGCACAGATGATGATGCCGGTAATACCCATGCTTTTGGCCTGGCGGTTGAGATAAGCGATAGCGCCTTCTTTAATGGCGTCCGCGATCTCGTTCATCTTCTCGTTTCCGGACGAAGCGCTTTTTACGACGCCGGCCAGAATCAACGCGAAGATGATTCCCACCACACCGATGGCGGTGCATAAAAGTGGAATGTTACTGGTTAAAGACTCCATGTTTCCTCCTCATGTTTTGGTTTACATTTCAACTATGATATGCCTTTCGGCCATGCTCCGTGAATTTGGTCCATGGCCACCTTTTCACCTTTTTCCAGAATGGTTATTACCGCCTCCCGTGCCATTGAAATAATCCGGGCGGCAGTGACTGTTTCTGACGTGGTCAGCTTACCCAGCACATGGCCGACTACCCGGTCTGATTCTCCGGGATGGTCAATGCCGACGCGGACGCGGGTAAAATTATTCAAACCAAATGTTTCCATGATGGATTGAATACCTTTGTGGCCGCCATGCCCCCCGTCAGTCTTGATCTTGATCCGGCCCCAGGCCAGATCAATATCATCGTGAATGATAATCATCTGTCCGGCCGGCACCTTAAAATATCGGGCCAGCGCCAGAAGTGGTTGACCGCTGTTGTTCATGAAGGCCATTGGTTTGGCCAGCAGAACCTTATTGTCTCCGAGTGTACCAGTACCAAAAACAGCGTCAAATTTTTTTTTATCAAGATTCAGCGAAGATTTTTCAACCAGCTTGTCAATGACCATAAAACCGATATTGTGGCGGGTCAGGGCGTATTTTTTCCCCGGGTTGCCGAGCCCCGCCACAAGGTATGAAACCGTTCCCGTTGTCATAACACATTGTTTTATAAAAAGTTATGTCAGACCGGGATTTATTCCTCGGCAGATTCGTCCGACGATGCTTCTTCGCCACCCTCATCGCCTTCGTCCCCGGCAGCCTCGCCTTCTTCCAGTTCCTCTTCAGCTTCTTCTTCTTCCAGGGTCGGCGCTGCTATGGTAATAACCGTATAGTCTGCTTCTTCCTCTTCATCCCAGGCCAGAGAGACCTTGTCACCCACGGCAATCTGACTGATATGAATAGCGTCACCAATACCGAGGTGAGAAACATCAACCTCAATTGTTTCCGGAATGTTGCCCGGCAGGCAAATAACCTCCAGCTCCCGTCGGATGATCTGAAGCACGCCACCATCCTCGACCACGCCCTGGGCTTCGCCGGTAGCTACAACAGGAATATTAAGGTTAATTTCCTTGGTCATGTCGACTTCATAAAAATCCGCGTGAATAAATTTCCGTGATACCGGATGCCGTTGCAGGTCTTTAATCATGACAGTTTTGGTGTCGCCGTCGACAGAAAGGTGAATCAGGGACTGACTGGTGACATGGTTGAGCAGGTTTTTAAATTCATTCATGTCCACCGTCAAGGTCATGGGCTGCCGACCCTGCCCGTAAACCACGGCGGGCATGAGACCGAGGCGTCGCAAGGCCTTGGGTGAGGGGGTATTTTCAATTACCCTGTTTTTTCCGTTAAGTGCGTTTGTTTCCATGTGCGGGCCTGTTTAATTTTGTTTCGTTTATTTCAAGTTCGTCTGACTTGCCGGATTGTCTATTATATAAAAAGGGAGGTGACCGAATCACCGGTAAAACTGCGGTGAATGGCTTCCCCGACCAGTTTTGATATCGACAGGACCTTAATAAGATTAGAGGAGGCCGCTGTCTCGTTTAACGGGATGGTGTCGGTGACGATGATGTTTTTCAAGGCTGAATTCGCGATGCGGTCCATGGCCGGTCCCGACAGAACCGGATGAACGCAGCAGGCGTGAACCTCCCGGGCTCCGTGATCGGCGATGGCGGCCGCCGCTTCCGTCAGCGTGCCGGCGGTGTCAATCATGTCATCCAGGATGATAGCGTTCTTGTTTTTGACTTTGCCGATGACTGCCATGGCCTTGGCCTTGTTCGGCGCTGATCGGCGTTTGTCAATGATGGCCAGGCCGGCGTCCAGCCGTTTGGCAAAAGCGCGAGCCCTCTCAACACCTCCGGCGTCGGGTGAAACAATTACTACGTCGTTGTCATACTTGTCATGAATGTGCTTGATGATGACCGGAGCGGCAAAGAGGTTGTCCACGGGAATATTGAAGAACCCCTGGATCTGGCCGGCATGAAGATCCATGGTGATGATTTTGCTGCTGCCGGCCGTGGTCAGCAGATCAGCCACCAGTTTGGCACTAATGGGTACCCGCGGAGAGACTTTTTTGTCCTGCCGGGCATATCCAAAGTAAGGCATAACCGCCGTAATGCGGCTGACAGCGGATCGCCTGAGGGCGTCTATCATCAGCAGCAGTTCAATGAGGTTGTCATTTACCGGAGAGCAGGTCGGCTGGATAATAAAAACATCCCGTCCCCGGACATTCTCATTGATTTCCACCTGGACTTCACCGTCACTGAATCGGGACACCTTGGCGATACCCAAGGGTTTTTGAAGATAGGCGCATATTTTTTGAGCCAGCTCCGGGTGGGCGTTACCGGCAAAAATTTTATAGTCGTTAGTTTTCATAATAGTCCTGGTGTGTGTTATCAAGACCGCTCAATTTCATAACTGGCTGGGGCGGGAGGATTCGAACCTCCGAATGCAGGAATCAAAATCCTGTGTCTTTACCACTTGACGACGCCCCAG
>JBKHHL010000061.1:0-13807 GCA_046539175.1 Desulfosudaceae bacterium | reverse complement strand
GTCCTGCGCCTTGCAGCTGCGCTCAAATCGACTCGTGAAATATCCGGGTTAGCCCCGAGTCGCCCTGATCAGCCCGGGTATTTCCTGAAATATCAAGGTCAGTCCGTCCGCGGCAGTCGTTCTTGCAAGCGGTGCCACAGGGCGTTGCCTATATCCAGGCCGATATCAATAAACTGGGGGCCGTACTCCCGGCCTACCGCGGTGCGGAAGGTCTCCTTTATACCCGCGATATAGGCCATGGCCCGGGGATAAAGACGGGCGAATTTCTCCGGCGGTGGGGGGCTGGCGGCGATCATGTCCCAGACTGTACAGGTGAAGTTGTCCGGTCCCCAGCGGAATTTGTCCGCGTCGTAAAGACTTCCGGCCAGAACCCGGCTTTCCACCGACCGGGGGCGGGAGTAAGACTTAAAGGCCTCGTGGTGTTCGATGGCAAAGGCGATGCGGTTGATATCCCGGGCTCCCAGACTTCTTTCCCGGGCCAGTTCCAGAACCATTTGCCGGGCCAGTATCTGGCGGGCGGCCGCGGCGCCCTGGACGGCGTGATCAGCCTCCTGTCTCCTGATATCATGCAGCAGGCCGGCGCAAAGAGCCAGCAGGACGGCGTGGTTGATCTGTTCCGGGCTGAAATCCGCCCGGTCGGTTTCAATGGCCGTGATGGCACCGGCGTCCAGGGCCACTGTCTCGGCATGTTCCAGGCCGTGTCCGATGTGGTCGGGAGACTCCTCCTGAACGATTTTTCGCAAGCTTTTGATCAGTTCGTCATCTTCGAAGATTTTCCGGGAACGAGCCATCGAAAGAGGAAAATCATAATAAAAATCGGGCGACGGGTATTGGGCGGCGATGCTTCTGGCCGCCTGCCGAAGTTCTCTGTATATATCCTCCATGTTTCAGATCCAGAACGTCACGTCATGAAATATCCGGGCTAACCGCCGATGGCGGACATTTCCCGGGGCAAAGTCATGGCGGTTCGCAGGGTGCTGCCGTTATATCCGGGTTTATCAAGAACCGCCTGGCGGAAGACGTGGATCAAATCTTCATCGGGCTGGCCCGATCGCAAGGGCGTTTTGATGTCACGGCTTTTGTCTGACAACAGGCAAGGTTTCAGGTGACCGTTCGCGGTCAATCGTAATCGGTTGCAGGTTTTGCAGAAATGCTTGCTGACCGGACTGATAAATCCGATTTCTCCTCTGGCCTGGGGAATCCGGAACCGTTCCGCCGTGTTACCGGGGGAAGGGTCGTCGATCGGGGTCAATTTGCCAACCTGTTTTTCCAGTCGCCTCCGAATGTCGGGTGTCAACAGCTGCCTTTTTCGAGCGGACGGATCGTCGCGATTGGGCATGTATTCGATAAAACGGACATGCAGCGGCCGGTCCAGGGTTAAAGCGGCCAGATCCGGAATCTCCTCGTCGTTGATTCCTTTCATTACTACCACGTTCAGTTTAACAGGATCAAATCCGGCCGTCCCGGCCGCTGTGATTCCCTCCCAGACCCGGTCGAAGGCGTTCCGGCCGGTAATCCGGGCGAATTTGTCACGGTCCAGGGTATCCAGGCTGATGTTCAGCCTGGAAATCCCTGCTTCCCGGAGTTCGTCCAGGTGCTCCTGGAGCAAAACGCCGTTGGTGGTCAGGGAAATGTCCTTGATGTCCGGCAAAGCCGCCGCCTGCCTGATAAAACGGCAGGCGTCCTGCCGGACCAGAGGCTCCCCACCGGTCACACGGATCTTGGTGATGCCCAGGCGGGTGGCCATCCGCAAAACGGTCAGGATCTCCTCGTAGGACAGAATCTCCGCGTGGGGCAACCAGGTGGTACAGCCGCTGGGGCGGCAATAGAGGCAGTTAAGGTTGCACCGGTCGGTTATGGAAACCCGCAGGTAGCTGAGGTGGCGTTGATACTTATCCGTCAGGATGCCGTTTGGCAAGGTCGGCCTCATTTATTAAAGCGTTGACGGTAATCTTCTATTTCAATCATGGGTGGCCGTTCCAGCGAAAAAAATTGATGAACTTCCGGCACATGTTCGTTCTGGATCAGCACAAACTGGATCATTTCATTAAACAGTTTACGGGTTAACTGGATTCGCCCCAGTTTCTCTATGCGGTCAAAAAAAGTCTGCATGATAACAAAAGCCATTTTCCCCAACGCCTTGGTCTCCTGGTTGGTATGAATGCGTTTGTCCAGGTCAACCTGGGCGATGACGTTAAGCCCCCATTTTTTATAAATATCCAGGATCATGCTGGTCTCGACGCCATAACCGATGGGAAAGGGGATATTTTCGAAAATCTCACGGAAGCCGGCGTATTCGCCGGACAAGGGCTGCAGTATCTGGGCCAGTTCCGGAAAAAACAGCGAAAACAGGGGCCTGATCACCAGCTCAGTGACCCGGCCGCCGCCGCTGGGGAGGGTTTTGTTCTCATCCAGGGCGATGGGGCGGTCATAAAAGGCTTTGGCGTATTTGAGGTCGTCGTTCAGAATAAGAGGACCGACCAGGGCGTAAACGAACCGGGGATGAATATTTTTGATATCGGCGTCAATATAGACGAGAATATCTCCGGTGGTAACATACAGGGCTTTCCAGAGATTCTCGCCTTTGCCCCGGAAGAGCTCCAGGGAGGGCAGAATCTCGTCAGCCGTGTGGGTGGCGGCGCCGTATTCCGCGGCGATATCCAGGGTCCGGTCGGTGGAGCCGGAGTCAATCACGACGATTTCGTCGATGAGCGGATACCGCTGCATCAATTCCGACTTCATGATGACGATTTCCTTGGCAATCGTTTTTTCTTCATTAAGCGTCGGAAAACACAGGGAAATAGTCAGATCACGGGCCTGTTTTGTCGCCACCAGCTGGTTCAGATCGGCAAATTCGGTGTGATGAAAAGTGTTGGTCTCTATCCAGGCCTTAGTCATCGCATACTCCCCTGTCAATGGCCTGTACCACCCCCACGATCTGGGCGATGCCTTTGAAAATCGGATCGATTTTAATTTTATCGTGCTGCGGCGTCTGAGACATGACCCCGTTGGTAATGCCCAGAGTGACGGCGGGAATGTCGTGTGATAAAAACACGGACAATTCGGATTCGCTGGGAACGCTGACCGGCTCCAGCTTTAATTTTTTCATTATGCCGACAGTGGCCTTGACCAGGGGGTGGCTGAATTTCAGCCGGGAAGGGTATTGTTCGCTGAGGATCTTCATCTTCAGGCCGACCTGGTACTCATGACCGACGCCGTCCACGATGTCCTTGATCTCGGCGCTGACCGATTTGACCAGTTCCACGGAATCACTCTGGATTTCAAAACCCAGGGTGGCGTCATGAGCGGTGACGCCATGCTTGTAGCCGCCGGATATGCGGCCGATGACCACCCTGGTGCGCGGTTTCTGGGGGATCCGCATTTCCATGATCTGGTTGATGATTTCGTTTAAGACCAGGATGGCGTTCGGTCGGAACCAGCGCTTGTTGTTTAATCCTTTGGAAATGCTGCAGCTTATCTCGCATCGTCGCAGCCCCTCGGAAAAGTAGCTGAGCCGGCCCAGTTCGCAGCCTTCCAGGGAAAGAGCTCCCCGGATGGGAGTCTTCCAGTGCCTGACCAGGGAGTTGATCCCTTCCAGGTTCCCTCCGCCAATGGAGCGGACTACCCCGGCCAGGACAATATCGGACTCAAAGGTCAGCCCCAGGGCGGTGAAAATATCAGGCAGGGAGGCCAGGACGCCGACGCCGGTGGAATTGTCGGTAATGCCCGGGCCGTAAACCATATTATGGGTGACGGTATAGTTGTGCTCAACCTCCTTGTCGATCACCGTGTCCAGATGGGCTACCAGGAAAATCGGGGGCTTGTCCGGGTCGGTGCCGGGAATGACGCCGACCGGGTTGCCGATACTGTCGGTGGTGCAGCGTTCCAGCCCGGCCCCGGAAAATCTTTCCAGCAGCAGGGCCGCCCGTTGCTGTTCTTCAAAAGTCGGCGCCGGGACCTGACCGAGCAGAATAATATTGGTCAGAATGGTATCTTTCAGGGATTTGATTGTTTCGACAAAAAGTGGTACTTTATTGAGTTGCTCGTTCATAATGGCTGTTCGCTTATGCTTAGCAGTCGGTGGATGTTGATTGCATTTTATCTATAATGCACCATCAGGGCTGGTTAGTCAATGGTTAAACATCTCGGGCGGCCTCCCTTGGGGTGGCTCTGGCCGGGTCTTGAGAGAAGGGACGGTGGAAAAGATGCGTGAAGCTCTGACCCGCGGCCGGGATACTGCCCGGTTGGCGGCGGCAATGATCTCCGAAGGAGTTGACCGGGGCATGGTTGTCATGCGGCACGCCGCCCGGCATTATGACCCGGACAACCTGTTAAACGAACCTTTCATGTGCCTGACCGAGGAGGGACGGCGGCACTCCTTTGACTGGGGCCGGCAGTTTCCCGCCACTACCCGCCTGAATCTTTTTTCCAGTCACATCGGCCGCTGCATTGAAACCGCCTACCTGGTTGACAAGGGATACCTGGCCGCCGGGGGGCGGACCCGCAGCAATTTAATCGAAAAAACTCTTTCTCCCTTTTATGTCGCGGACGCGCAGCGGTTGTTCCGGGAATATCTGCCCCGGCCGGATTTTTTTTCAGCCTGGTTTAATGAAGAAATTCCCGGCAGTGTCATTATGCCGCCCGGGCGGATCGTCAGCGCCAAGCAGTCCTTCTGGCGTCAGCGGATCATGGAGGGCAGTCACAGCCATAAGGGCTGGGATGTCTGCGTCACCCATGACTGGAATCTTTACCTGATCCGTCACGTCCTTTGCGGAATCTCGATTGAGGATCAGGAAAAAGTTGATTACCTGGGTGGGGTGGTGATTTTTGCTGATGAGGGCCGTTGCTACCTGACCGCGCCCGGTCAATCGCCGGTGAGGCTGGATTAACCGGCGGCCTTAGAGTGACCGACCGGAATTTTTTCCGGAAATATCCGGGCCAGGCCCCGGCTGAGTGAATAATTCGTGAAAAACATGGAACCGATTACGATTGATTTCACCACCTGCGGGGAATCCGTGCCCGAGGCCCTGGAAAAGATCGGCGCCGCCGCCGTTTTGCAAAAGCAAAAGCAGGTTCTGATCAAGCCCAACCTGGTCACGGCTGCTCCTCATCCCATAACCACCGGCACCGATTTATGCCGGGCGGTAATTGAATACCTGCGTTCGGTTTCTGCCGCTGAAGTTATTATCGCCGAAGGGACCGGCGAAGCCGGCCTCACCACCGGGGAGGTTTACGCCCGGCTGGGTTACGACGAGCTGGCCCGGGAGTGTCAGCTGGAGCTGATCGATCTGAACCAGGCGCCGCTGAGACGGCTGGAAAACAAAAGCTGCCGGTTCTTTCCGGAAATTTATCTGCCGGAAATCATTTTTTCCCATTTCATAATTTCCCTGCCCGTCCTGAAAGCTCACTCGCTCTCCGGGATTACCGGCACCATGAAGAACATGATCGGAGTAATCCCGCCTGGTCACTATGGTGGTGGTTCCGGATCATGGAAAAAAGCCCTCGTGCATGAAAAAATTCATGAGGCGGTTTTCGAGCTGAACCGATACCGCTGTCCCGATTTAACCGTCCTGGACGCCAGGATCGGCCTGGCTGATTATCATCTTGGCGGCAGGCGGTGCCATCCGCCGGTCGGCAAAATTCTGGCCGGCTTTGATCCGCTTCTTCTGGACCGCGCCGCCGCGGAACTGCTGGGCCTGGACTGGCGCTCAATTGCCCACTTGCATGACTCCCAACCATGACCATTTTTACGAAGCCATCAAATTTGATGTACTCGTAAAAAGTCCCTACCCCGTCATTCCGGCGAAGGCCGGAATCCAGAACTATTTGATTTTACTGGACCCCGGCCTCCGCCGGGGTGACGCAATAAGGGAAATCTCGACTTTTTACGAAGCTATCAAATTTGATGTACTCGTAAAAAGTTCAAATTGGGATGGCAAAGTAAAAAGTTCAAGATCAAGGCTTGCGCAATCACGAAGAATGCAGCGTACTTAGCGTACGTGAAATTCTGAGTGATTGCGCGTAACGCAGATATTTGGACTTTTTACTTTGCCATCAAATTTGGGGTTGCCAATGTCGCCGGGAACTGATTATAGTGCCGGTATATATCATAAACCGGATTTCGCGTGAAATATCCGGGTTAACATGTTCTGGTTTTCGGTGACGAGGGCTTTTCGCGAAACAATCGCGAAGGGGGACAACCTTCAAAGAAGCGACTATCAAACGATTTTTTCGGGCAGGGAGTGGTGATGAAAGAAAGAGCATGGAGGATGTCGAGGCGAACGGAAGTCGATTACCCCTGGCGGGTCTGGGCCATTGGCTGGCTGGCTCTATTAAAGGCCTTTGTCTGGCTGGCCTCGGAACCGCCTCTGCCGGAAAGTGAGCTGTTTGTCCTGGGCTGTAAATACGCCCTGTTCATGATTCCCTGGGTGGTGTTGGGCTTCGCCGCCTGGCAGATGAAAAAATGGGCGGTCTGGGGGCTGTTGGTGTTGTGCCTGGCTGACCTGCTGTTTTTTATCCTGTGCCCTTTCGCCCTCTCGTCTCTGGCGGTTAATCCTGTTTCTCCGGTCACCTATATTTTGTCCGGGGCGGTTTTTATAGTCAACGGTCCGGCCAGCGCCATAATTATTCTGGTGCTGCTGCCGGGTTTGTTCAAGGCCCGGCAGCCGGCGGCCTGAACATTTCGCCGAAAGCATGCCGGCGGGAAGCGGAAGCATTTTTTCAACCCGGCTGGAGGAGGGCGATTCACCAATGACGACAACTTATCTTAAAACTCAGCTGGATAAACAGACGGCTGTGGTAACCATTGACCGGCCGGAAAAGAAGAACGCGCTTTCGCCGGAACTGCTGGCGGAAATTGAGACCACCTTTCAGGATCTGAGTAAAAATTCCGAAGTTAACGTCATAGTTCTAACCGGCGGGGAAGAGATGTTTTCAGCCGGATTTGATCTGGACATAGTGCGGTCAATAAAAAGAGAAAATAATGATGAGTTTATTTCTCTTTTTCACAATGCCTACCGGGCCATCCTTTTTTGCAGTCAGCCGGTTATCGCGGCTGTAGGCGGTCCGGCCATTGCCGGCGGGTTTGATCTGACCATGATGTGCGATATCCGGTATGCCTCGGAAAAAGCCAGATTCGGGCAGCGTGAGATAGCTCTCTCCCTGACTCCCATCATGGATCCCCTGTGGCGCATTATCGGGATGGGGCGGGCCCGGGAAGTGGCTCTGACCGGACGTATCTACGGTGCCGCCGAAGCGGAAAAGATGGGGTATGTCAGCGCCGTCTTTCCGGCCGGAAAACTTCTGGAAGCGGTCCTTCCCATTGCTACCGACATGGCCGCTTATGACGGCCGCTGTCTCCGGGAAACCAAGGCCCTGACCAACATGATCGTGGACGAGGATCTGGATGGCGCCATGAAAACCCAGGAGTGGCTGTTCCGCTCCCATATCGGCTCATCCGATAATCAAGAGCGGGTTGACCGGCTTCTGGCCGAGCTGAAAAAGCCCCACCCGAAGTGATTTATCTTTCTTGTTTAACAGCTTCGTAAAGTCGGGATTTTTCTTATCGCGTCATCCGGCGGAGGCCGGGGCCTGTCCCGGCGGAGGCCGGGATCAGGTAAAATCAAATATTTCTGGATTCCGGCCTCCGCCGGAATGACGAAGCCAACTTATTTAACCTTCTTCTTCTTGCTCCTTGTCGCTGGTGAACAGTTTTTTTATATACCGGTCATTTTTTATTCATAATTAATTATTTTTCGCTTGACATTAACATCCCATTGTGGTCTGGTGCTGTTTAATCCGGATTTTACTGAATAACAAGTGTGACGGTTTCGTCGCGCTGCTCGCAGGTTGATGAGGTTAACGACCCGGGTGGACCGGTTCCGGCTGACGATTATGGCGCCTTCACCCCGATATCTCCCCCTGGGCCCGTTCTCGCCACAGAACCCCGGTTGCCCGGTCGTTGACTTTTTCTCTGCCGCCACCTGACCGTTTTCATCGCGGCAGTGATATTCCCAGGGAAGGGAAGCCAGGTCAGGGAAGACAATGGTAAAAGTCTGCCTGTTTCACGGGCGGACTTTTACTATTTTCAAGGACAGCTTACCCCGGATACTTCACGAAATATTAGCCCGGATATTTCATGAAATTTTTTGAAAATCATTACTTTATTGTATTATTTAAATTATTTATATTGCATTTTGTAGTCATTCCAAAATTGCAAATTGTCATTTTGGATTTGTGAAATAACCGGGTTAGGGTTCCCGGGTTTACTGCCCCGGGGTTGCCCCGCCTGTTTGCCAAATCATTATAAATCATGTAAATTGGAAATATTGCTGTAGCGGTTGCGCGGGTTTCAAGCCGGGCTAAAAATTGTGAATCCGGGGAGGACAATTCTTATTGTCAGGAATCGTCATGAAATACAAGATTCATCCCATTGTGATGGGTACAAAAGAGTTTGACAAGGGCATGATGACCTATCAGCATGATTACGGGCAGCCTTATACCATTCCTGTTTACTGCTGGTATCTGGAGGGAGGCGACCGGAAAATTCTGGTTGATACCGGTGAGATGCGGCCGATTCAGTCCAGGGCCCGGGAAGAGGCTATTGGCGGTAAAATTTATACCTTTGAAGAGGGGTTGGCCCGGTATGGCCTGACCCCGGAAGATATTGACGTGGTCATTCATACCCATCTTCACAATGATCATTGCGAAAATGATTATAAATGCACCCAGGCTGTTTTTTACTGCCACGACCGGGAACTGAGCCGCGTTCACCAGCCTCATCCGTTGGACTTTCGTTACCTGGAGGATTTTATAGAGGAGGTGGAGGAAAACGGCCAGATCCGGATAGTGACTGAAGACGGGGATATCCTGCCGGGAATAGCGGTTACCAACACTCCGGTGCATACTCCGGGTGGTCTGACCGTGTGGGTCGACACTGATCAGGGCCTGGCAGCCATTACCGGGTTCTGCGTCATCGAGGAAAATTTTTTCCCGCCTCCGGAGATAACCGGAATGGAAATGGAGGTTCTTCCGCCGGGCACGGTGGTGAACACTTATGAGGCCTATGATATCATGCTGGAGGTGAAAAAGCGGGCCGATATACTGATCCCCCTGCATGAGCCGAAGTTTGCCGCCGTCGACACGGTTGGCGAATAAAAGCCGGATGTTCCGGTCGTCTCTGATGTGCCTGATATCTCAGATATTTTTGACGCCGACGCCGCGGGTAAGGCCGATAACTTAAACTTCAATTGCCGAGGGTATTGCCTGATGCCGGATCAACTGGTCACTCTGAAAGTCTTTTCCACCGAAGTCGAGGCTGAGATGGTCAAAGGACGATTGCTTTCGGAAGGGATTGAGGCCTTTGTCTTCAAGGATGATTGCGGCGGCATGTATCCCCAGCTGAGGCTTTCGCAGGGGGTGTCGCTTAAAGTTCCGTCCAGTCAGGCCGCCCGCGCCACGGATATCCTGAACCTGTGGGATCCGGACCCGGACGGGCATGATGAAGAAGTTAATGATAATGATGATGCCGGAAGCAGGGCTGAAATTGTTTCGCTGCTGGCCTGGTTTTTTGGTACCCTCGGGCTGGGGCTGCTGCTCCTGAGTTTTTTCAGGCCGGATCTTTTTTATATCGGCCTGCCGCTGCTGCTGGTCAGTTTTATTGTGGCCCGTCTTTTTGGAAAAGAATGATATTCGCCGCGAAACTGTTCGAATTTTCGTTTTATGGATAATTGTCCGCATAAAAATCTGGTCCTGGTGCCGCCGCCGGCGCCCCGCTGGCGTTGCCGCCACTGTCATCTGACCATTAAACCCGAGGAGCTGGAAGAAGATTATTGTCCGGAGTGTTATGCCGAGACAGGCCGAAAACGGTCAGACTTTGAAGAGCTGGAGGCAGAAGCTCAGCCGGAAGTCTGCTATCGTTGTGAAGATTGCGGAGCGACAATTAACTGACGGCTTCGGAAAAAGTTCCTGGGGAGTCATTCCGGCGAAATCCGGAATCGGGAACCATCTGATTTTACAGGCCCCGGCGTCCGCCGGGGCGACGAAATATGGTAAATCCCGACTTTTACGAAGCCGTCAAGCCTGTCCGTATTGTTTCAATTTGGTCAACAGGGTTTTTCTGGTGATGCCCAGGCGCCGGGCCGTTTCGCTGCGATTGCCGCCCGTTGCTGCCAGGGTCCCCAGAATGGCTTCTTTTTCAATTTCCGCCAGGGAACTATTGCCGGCCGGGGCCCGGGAGGCGTCATCCTCCTGGCCTTTTCCGGCTAAAAGGGGAAAGTCGGTTTGGGAAAGGTATTCTGACCGGGTCAGAACTACCGCCCGCTCAATGGTATTGATCAGTTCGCGGACATTGCCCGGCCAATGATATTTTAAGAGGCTGTCCATGGCGTCAGGTGTCAGTCCGCTGATCTGCTTATTGTTTTTTTGGGCCAGCAACTCCAGGAAGTGATGGGCCAGCACGGGTATGTCTTCAATCCGCTGACGCAGCGGCGGAACATGCAGGTGGACGACATTGATCCGGAAGAAAAGATCTTCCCGGAACTGACCTTCTTCCATGAGCTGTTCCACGCTTTTGTTGGTGGAAGCGATAACGCGGACATTCACTTTAAAGGTCTTTTCGCTGCCCACCGGGGAAACTTCTTTTTCCTGCAGCACCCGCAGTAGCTTTGTCTGCATGGGCAGCGGCATCTCGCCGATCTCGTCCAGAAGAATGCTGCCTTCATGCGCCTGCACAAATTTGCCTTTCTGGTTTTTTTCAGCGCCGGTAAAAGCGCCTCTTTCATGGCCGAAAAGTTCCGATTCCAGGAGAGTTTCCGTGATGGCGGCGCAATTTAACTTGACAAAAGGATGGTCCTTGCGGGGACTGTTAAAGTGCAAGGCGCTGGCCACCAGCTCTTTGCCGGTCCCCGATTCGCCGGTGATCAGGATATTGGCGTCAGAGGGAGCGGCCTGTTCCACCACTTCCAGTAGTTTGATCATGGCCGGGCTGGTGCCGACGATGTTTTTCCGCTGGAACTTCTGCCCCAGTCTTTCCCGCAGGTCCTTGTTCTCCTGCTGAAGAAAGCGGTGCTCCATGATCCGTTCAATGGTCAGCTTTAGTTTCTCAAAATCCAGGGGCTTGGTCAGATAGTCATAAGCCCCCTTTTTCAGGGTGTCAACCGCCGTCTCCACCGAGGAATAGGCGGTCATCATGATAACGGGAATGGAAGGATTATAAGCCTGGATCCGTTCCAGCGCTTCTACTCCGGACATGTGCACCATTTTGACGTCCATCAGGATCATGGACACGCTGCGTTCCCTGATGGTGGAAACCGCCGTGGTGCCGTCGTCAGCCTGGATAACGGCGTAGCCCCATCCTTCCAGAAGGGTTTTCAGCATGGAGCGGTGGCCGGGATTGTCGTCCACCACCATTATAGTGTTCTGATCTGTCATTTATGACCCCTGGCTCCCCGGGGAATCCAGATGCGAAAAACAGTTCCCTGGTCGACAACGCTTTCCGCGCTTATCTCTCCGCCCAGGGTTTCCACCAGCTTGTAGACAATGGAAAGTCCCAGGCCGGTGCCGTCGTTCCGGGTCGTAAAATAAGGATCAAAAATATGATCCAGCTCGTCGGCCGGAATTCCCTGGCCGGTGTCGGATACCTCAAGGACTATGCCCTCTGCCGTGTCCGGGTCAGCCACCGTAACACTTAAAGAATCCCCGGCCGACATGGCCTCAATGGCGTTCAGATAAAGATTCAGCAGAATCTGTATCATCCGGTCACGATCAGTTTCAAAGACGTCCTGCCGGCAGAGAATAGTGGCCTGGTAGCTGATCTCTTTTCGTTTCAAGTCATTTTCCACCAGACGGAGGGAGTGGTCAAGCAATTCCTGCAAAGATACCTCGGTCAAATTGAGCGCGATGGGGTGAGCGAATTCCAGCAGCTGGGCCACCGCCAAATTCAAACGCTCCACCTCATTGAGAAGGGTTTCCGCGGCGACGTAATCTTGCCGGGCCTTGACGGAATTTTCTTTGAAATAAGTGGCCAGCCCCTTGATGGAGCTCAGGGGATTTCGGATTTCATGGGCAACTCCCGCGGCTAACTTGCCGATGGCGGCCAGGTGTTTGCTTCTGGCAATTTCTTTTTCCAGATTGCGGATATCGGTAAGGTCTTTAAACAACAACAGGTAGCCTGAAATAGAACCGTCCTGCTCCTGGATGGGCGAAGCGCTGACATCGAGTATCAGCAGTTTGCCGTCTGAGCCGGTAAGTTCGACCTCGGTGGAAAGGCTGTGCCTGGTGGCCATGACCTGTTCAGCCACGCTCAGCAGGGAGAAGGGGAGTTTTGACAGGTCGTGGTGGTCGGGGTGGTCGGAAAATTCCCGGAGTAATTCATCGCCTCTGGTATTACACCAGATCAGGCTGCGGTCCGGGGCGATGGTGATAAGTCCCGCCGGCATATTGGCCACCACTTCGTCGGAAAAGGCTTTCATCTGGACAAAAGATGATTTGGCCGAGCGATAGGCCAGCACAGCGGACAAGGAAATGATGCCGCCGCAACCGATTAAAAACAGGGTGGCCCCGGTCATGACAATATGGCGTATGTATTCCCGCTGGGCCTTCTTGACGTCGTCCATGCCAAAACCGGCCAGAATAAAAGGTTCGTCCTGGTCAGCGTGGCCGTCAGGGCTGAAAAGTTGCCGGCACCAGTCCCGGGGCTGATCTTTCAAGGGGGACGGCAAAGGTCTCGCCGTGACCGGTCGTTGGCTGGTTTGGTTTTGCCAGGGTTTATCCGGAGTAAATTTCTTGAAAACTTCGAAAAAGGATTTATCTTGGTTGGTATTGACGCGGCGGTAATGGATGCTCGGCGGCGCTCCCGGAGGCGGAAGTTCCGGCCGGCGCGACAAGGTTTTCGCGGGATGACCGGGGTCACTGTGAGCCAGGATCTTGCCGTGGCGGTTGATGATCATCATGTATTCTATTTCCGGCTGGCGGGCGATTTCGGTCAGGAGCCACTTGATGTTGCGGGTGTCCCAGTTCATGACCGTAACCCCGGTGCGGGTTCCGGCCTCAAATGCCCGGATAAGCGAGGCTCCCCTGGCCGTCAGTTGCTCCATGATCCGCTTGTCGTGAGTTCGAATATTGTCGATGGTTATGAAGGTAAAAATGGGGACCAGGATCAGCAACAGGCCGATAATAAAAAACGGAGAAATCCGCAGCAGGGAGCCAGTGTCGGAATAATGGTGGTTCATAAGTTATGCCGGGGGATAATATGTCGGAGAGTATGCCGGGTTGGCGGACAATCGGTTGATGAGCGGGCCTGTCTTATAACCATAAAAAGTGAATTATGCAATAATTATGCCGGTTTTGCTCCTGGCAGAGGGGGCCTTCCGGAGTTGTCGCCTTAAGGCTGCTGGCTACTGGTTTAAGCCAACGTTATAATAAAAAATTCAAAAGCTTTTCAGTACCTGGGGCGGGCTTTTTAATCCCCCAAACCTATGGCTGGCAGTGAATTTTAAGCTCCGCCACCATAATTGTCTTCTGATAAGACTGGCCATATGGATATTTTTTATACATTAAAACTTACTTATGGGTAAAAAATAACCACCCCGGCATTGTTTCATCCGGTCATGCAATTTAAGGAACAATGTTAAAATTCAATAAAACAAATATTTATCTTTGTTCGTGTTTTTTTTAAGTCATGGCATGCAAGTTGCATTATTTTTGACAGTTTCGGTATTGATACTACCCCCCCTCGTATCAATACTGGTGTGCTGCTGTGCTTCCCTTCCCCCCCCCTCCTACCTTCCCCTCTAAGACGGGGAAGCAC
>JBKHHL010000218.1:0-3475 GCA_046539175.1 Desulfosudaceae bacterium | reverse complement strand
TACTGCGATCCATGGTGTAAAAATGAAGCCCGGGCACGCCGTAGTCAAGCAGGCCGCGGCATTGTTCCGTGGCAAAATCGATGCCGAAATTAAGCACCTCCTCCTTGTCAGCTTCGGCCAGGCGGTCCAGCTCCTTTTCCAGTGATTCCCCCAGAGACGAACCGCAGATACGGGACAGGTTGCGGGTCATCTTGACGGTGTAAATCGGCATTATGCCCGGAATAATCGGAACGTTCACGCCGGCCGCCCGGCATTTTTCCACGTAATCATAAAAATAGGCATTATCGTAAAAATACTGGGCCACCACGTACTCGGCCCCGTTATCGACTTTTTGTTTTAAAAAACCGATATCATCATCCAGGCTGGGGGCTTCGAGGTGGCCCTCGGGATAACCGGCGCATCCCAGGGTAAAATCATATCGTTCCCGGATAAAGGCGATCATTTCCGAAGCATGCCGGAATGTTTCAGGATGGGGCGTAAAATCGGCGTCACGGGGCATGTCACCGCGAATCACGAAAATGGTTTTAACTCCCAGGGCCTGGTACTTGTCCAGCACGTCCGTGATCTCATCCGGACCCAGGCCATACCCGGCGATATAAGCCACAACCGGCAGATTCTTTTCAGAGATCAGTCGTTTGACGGTCTGGTAGGAGCCGTCCCGGGTAGATCCGCCGGCTCCGAAAGTCACCGAAACATAATCAGGTGAAGCCTTTGCCAGGGCGTCCACCACGTTGTCAAACTTTTCCGCCGCCTTTTCATCCCGCGGGGGGAAAAACTCCAGCGATACAACCGGCTTGCCTTTTCCATCGTACAACTCAGTAACCCGCATAATAATTCTCCTTCCAGTTGTTAACCCGAATATTTCATATTGAGATATAACTCAAAAAAAACACCATAGCCGAAACCCCGCCCGATTGTCAAATAATATTCCCGGGGATATTCCCGGCGCCTGCTCAGCTTGCCAGGCGGACCGACCTGGAAAAATCCAAATTCTATTGACATTTAATCAAACCCGAATGAAACTTTTGGTTTTATGGAAGCAAACAAATAAAACTTATTAAGGAGGCCTTTTGATTTATGGATAAAATGATTGTCAAAGACCTTATGATTCCCTTGGAAGAATATGCCACGGTTGCCAGCGAAGCGACCTTGAAAGAAGCCATGATGGAACTGAAAAAGGCTCAGGCCGAATTCGCCATCAACAACCAGTCCAGTTACAAACACCGGGCGCTGCTGGTGTATGATAACCGGCACGGCCAGATCATCGGCAAATTGAGCCAACTGGACGTGCTCAAAGCCCTGGAGCCCAAATATTCCGGCATCACTGATACCGGCACCCTGGGACGAATCGCCACCAGCGGTCTGAATCTCAGGTTTCTGCAATCAATGCTGGAAAAAGAGGCCCTGTTCACCCAATCCTTTTCCAGTCTCTGCAAAAGAGCCGCCGCCATGAAGGTCAAGGACTGCATGTACATCCCGGTGGAAGGAGAATTCATCCGGGAAAACGATTCCATGCGGATGGCTACCCATCAACTTGTCATGGGCAATCATCACTCCCTGCTGGTCATCAACGACCAGAGAAAGATTAACGGTATTCTGCGGCTGGTGGATGTTTTCCAGACGATATGCGATAAAATTAATGCCTTATAAGCTTACCCAAAGCCCACATATTTTTGACAAAGCTCGTTATCAAATACCATGAGAGCGGATCGGGGCTGAATTAATCAGCCTTTGGCTTACCTTCTTAACCCCATCCTCTGCTCCGCATAAACCTGAAAAAAAACAATTGGAATAAAGGAGTTAACCTATGAGTCATGGACACGAGATGGACCAGAAGGAAGGAGAAGGCGGCCTGCTGGCCAATAAAGTATTGTGGTTATGCGTCGGTATCGGAATTTTTTTACTTGTCGGTTTTATTCTGCCCACCCCGGAGAGCATTGTTACCGTTATTTCTGAAAACGGCTTTGCCGACCAGATGATTGCCTGGGAAGTAGCCGATGATGTCACCGATGCCGCCAACAAAACCATGCTGGTGCTGGGTATCATTCCCATGGCCATCATCTTCTTCGCCACCGAAGCCATTCCCATCGGTTTGACCGGTATCCTCATGCCGATCCTGGCCTATTTTCTGAACCTGCTTCCCAAAAACATGATCGGACAAACCTTTGCCGGAGACGCTCCCCTGTTTCTGCTAGGAGTGCTGGCCATGGGCGTGGCCGTCATTGATGTCGGCCTGCATAAACGCCTGGCCACCTGGATCCTGGGCTGGACCAGGGGATTTTACATCCCGATTTTCGTGCTCTGCCTGAGCATGTCCATTATCGGATCTTTTATTTCGGCGCATGCCATGTGCGCTTTCATGACACCGGTCATGATGGCGGTATATTTCGGCGTGGTTTCCGCCAACAGCCCGGCCGGCCAAACCGAGCATGACCCTCACCTGGCCAAATTCCTCCTCTTCACCCTGTGCTTCGCCCTGAACGTGGGCGGAGTGGGTTCACCGGCGGCCGGCGGACGTAACGTCATCATGATGGGTTTCTGGAGTGAATACGGCGTTTCCATGGATTTTTTCACCTGGATGAAATACGGCTTTCCCATGGTGCCGGTGCTGGGAATCGTGGTAGCGTCTTACATGTTCTTGTTCTTTTCCAAAAAAATCAAAAACAAAAATTTAACCCCGGGTTTAAAAGCCATCAACGAGGAAACCCGGAAGATGGGCAAAATGCAGTACCGGGAATATGTTACCTTTGCCATGCTGATCCTGATTCTGCTTTTGTGGATTTTCGGGCACGATCTGGGCCTGGGCGGTCCCGCTCTGCTGGCGCTGCTGATCCCGGTAATTTTCCGAACGACCGACTGGCACAAAATTCTGAACGGTATTTCCTGGGACGCCTGGTTCATGTACTGCGGCGCGCTGACCCTGGGCGCCCTGCTCAAGGAAAGCGGCGCGGCCCTGTGGCTGGCCCAGAGCGTCATGGAAGTGATGAGTTACGCCGGCATGAGCCAGGGCTTCGGTCTCTGGGTCGGCCTCTCTTCCTTCTCCGGCCTGATGACCAACTTCATGTCGGACGCCGGCACAACGGCCCTGCTCGGCCCCATTGTTATTCCCATGGGTATCATGAGCGGCGTGGCCGGTGAACCCTGGGCTTCGGGCCTGGCCGTGGCCTTTGCCACTTCCTTCGCCCATTTCCTGATTGTCGGCACGCCCAACAACGCCATTGTTTACGGTCTGGGCACCTATCCGGACACCGGCGAAAAAGCCATCGCGCCCATTGATTTCATCAAGTACGGCTTTTTGCTCTGGGTGCTGTGCATGGTGGTTGTCTGGGTGGTCGCTTTCTGGGGCACCTATTCTCTGATCGGTTTTCCGGAGCATGTTCTGGAAACCTCCCAGCAGGTGCTGCAAAGAGGCGGTGTTAAGTAGTTTCCATCCATAAATGGCCTTTTTCCGCAATCTCTACGTCAAACTGCGGGG
>JBKHHL010000217.1:0-3526 GCA_046539175.1 Desulfosudaceae bacterium | reverse complement strand
AGTCCAAGCTGACCCTGATGAGCGAAAGCCTGCGCAACGACGGCCGGGTGTGGGTGCCCCGAAAAGCCGGGGATAACCGGCCGCCCGACCAGATTCCGGAGAGCGAGCGGGATTATTACCTGGAAAACAAGTATCCCAGTTTCGGGAACCTGGTCCCCCGGGACGTGGCCTCGCGTAATGCCAAGGAACAGTGCGATCTGGGCAAGGGCGTGGGTGATACCGGCCTGGCGGTTTATCTTGATTTTGCCGACGCCATCGCCCGTGACGGTCGTAAGACCATCGAACGCAAGTATGGCAATCTCTTTCAGATGTATGAAAAAATCACCGCGGAAAACCCCTATGAAGTTCCCATGCGGATATATCCGGCGGTTCATTACACCATGGGCGGGCTGTGGGTGGATTACAATCTGATGAGCAACCTGGATGGACTGTTCGTGCTGGGCGAGGCCAATTTTTCCGATCACGGCGCCAACCGCCTGGGGGCCAGCGCTTTGATGCAGGGTCTGGCCGACGGCTATTTTGTGATCCCCTACACCATCGGCGGCTACCTGGCCGGCGCCGATCTGCCCGTCATTAACAACGATCATCAGGCCTTTCGCGATTCGGCGGCCGAGACCAGGGCCCGCGCCGACAAGCTGCTGTCTATTAACGGCAAGCGCACGGTGGACGATTTCCATCGCGAACTGGGGCATGTTATGTGGGATTATTGCGGCATGGCCCGCAACGACGCCGGCCTGGAAAAGGCGAAGAAAATGGTGGCCGACATCAAGGCCGCTTTCTGGGAAGAGGTGACCGTGCCCGGCGCCGCCGCCGATTTGAATCAGTCTCTGGAAAAAGCCGGACGGGTCGCCGATTTTATGGAATTTTCCCAGGTTATGATCGAAGACGCCCTGACCCGTCGTGAATCCTGCGGCTGTCATTTCAACGAGGCCTTTCAGACCGAGGATCATGAAGCCCGTCGGGATGACGACAATTTCACCCACGTGGCCGTGTGGGAACACGCCGGCGAGGGCAAACCGCCGGCGCGGCACGTGGAGCCGTTGACTTTTGAGAATGTTCAGCTGAGTCAAAGAAGTTACAAGTAGAGGAGCGACCAGTCATGAAAACGATTGATCTGACCCTGAAAGTTTGGCGTCAGGGCATTAATGATAAGAAGGGCGGTTTTGAAACCTACCCGGCCAAGGGAATCTCCACGGATATGTCCTTTCTGGAAATGCTTGATGTCGTCAACGAGCGGTTGACCCTGGAAGGCCGGGAACCTATCGCCTTTGATCACGACTGCCGCGAGGGTATCTGCGGCATGTGCGGAACCATGGTCAATGGTCACGCCCACGGTCACGAAAAGGGGACCACCCTGTGCCAGCTTCACATGAGGCACTTCGCGAACGGCGATACCCTGGTCATTGAGCCCTGGCGATCCCGGGCTTTCGGGGTTATTAAGGATCTCATCGTCGACCGCGGCGCCCTGGACAAGATTATCCAGGAAGGGGGTTATGTCTCCGTCAATACCGGCGGCGTGCCCGACGGCAACACCATTCCCGTTCCTCAGGAGGCCGCTGAAAAAGCCATGGACGCCGCCGCCTGCATCGGCTGCGGCGCCTGCGTGGCTGCCTGTCCCAACGCCTCGGCCATGCTGTTTTTAAGCGCCAAGGTTTCCCAGCTGGCGCTGCTGCCCCAGGGCCGACCGGAAGCCGCCCGTCGGGTGCGGGCCATGCTGGCCGCCCACGACTGCCTGGGTTTCGGCAATTGTTCCAATGAACGGGAATGCGAAGCCCAGTGCCCCAAGGAGATATCCATTGTCAACATCGCCCGTCTCAACCGGGAATTTCTGAAAGCCGGTTTTGCCGCCGAATGATGGTGACGGACGGCGACATCGGATGGGACCGGATCGGCGTCATGGCCGACAGCCACGGTCGGCCCGAAGCCCTGGAGGCCGGTATTTCGACCCTGCGGGCGAGGGGTTGTTCGGTTTTGTATCATCTGGGCGATATCTGCGATTCAGCCTATCCGGAAAACACCGCCGCCTGTGTGAAGATTATCGAACGAAATGGCGTTCTGGCCGTCAAGGGCAACAACGAGCATACTGTTTCCATTAATTACGTGGATCGCGATGACGGCGCGGTCAGCAGTTCCACGGCGGTTTATCTGGGACGGCTGCCGTTGGTGCGGAAGTTGCCCGGGGCTGTTTTCTGTCACTCGCTGCCCTTTGAAGCCGAGCTGGGTTTGTCGGCCATGGTCCGGATGATGGAATCGGCCACCGCTATTCATTTTGGCCGGCTTTATCCCGGCCAGGTTCTCTTCCGGGGCCACAGTCATCAACCCGAGATAATTCGTTGCCGGGCGAATCGGGCCGAAGCCGAGCCTATCCCCAGGGACCTGCGCCTGGAGCTGGCTTCAGCCAGGCCCTGTGTCGTTACCTGTGGCGCCCTGACCGATGGGCTGGGGCTGATCTGGCACACCCGGGAAGACTGGATCTGTTCGATTGCCTGCGACGGCTGAACACGGCCGCGAATACCCGGCTGGAGCGTCTGGCCGAAAATTTTGGACGGAATGATTGGGGATCAGTTCTTCAGATTCAGCAGCTTCATCTGTTCATCGTTTTTTTGCCACAGTTCATTGACCCAGACCTGAAAATTTTCGCGGAAGGCGCTGTCCTCGAAATAGTCCCCTATCATTTGCTCTGTAATGGGAATAGTATCGATCTGAACTATGACCTGGCTGACCCGTCCGCTTAAAAATCCCCAGAAGGTAGGTCTCCCCTCCGGATAGAAGATTCTGACATTGATGATGCTGCTCAGGTGTTCGCCCATGGCGGCCAGTACAAAAGCAATGCCGCCGGCTTTGGGTTTAAGAAGGTACTGGTAGGGAGATTGCTGTTTAAGGTGTTTATCCGGGCGAAAGCGGGTGCCTTCCAGGAAATTGATAACCGCCACCGGCATTTTGGAAAATTTCTGACAGGCCTGGCGCGTGATCTCAACATCTTTGCCCTTCAGATGCGGATTCTTTTTCAAAAAAGCGCCGGAATATCGTCGCATGAAGGGGAAATCCAGGGCCCACCAGGCCAGTCCCAGAACAGGCACCCAGATAAGCTCTTTTTTCAGGAAAAATTTCAGGAAGGGAATTTTACGGTAGAAAACCCGTTGCAGTACCAGGATATCCGCCCAGCTCTGGTGGTTGGAGACAACCAGGTACCAGTCTTTTTTATTCAATCCTTCCAGACCGTGAATCTCGAAATTGATTTTGTTAAACAAATTCTGGTTAAAATTGTTGCAGCGCACCCAGGCAAAAGAAATAATTATCAGAATTTTGCCACACCAGAGCCGGAACTTTTCCACCGGAACCAGGAATTTTATAATGGCCACGGTAAAAAGCGGTCCGCACCAGAAAATGGTGTTAAACGTGTAAAATATAAGGGACAGGACTCCGCGCAGCGGGCCGGGCAAAAAACTCAGCATAAGTCTCCTTTAAACCTGACGGCTTCGTAAAAAGTCCCTACCTCGTCATTCCGGCGAATGCCGGAATCCAG
>JBKHHL010000216.1:0-3545 GCA_046539175.1 Desulfosudaceae bacterium | reverse complement strand
GCTGCAGAAAGATGCCGCGCTCGGCCCGGGCGGCCGGCGCCCGCCGCCAGTGAAAGGGGGTCACAAAGAGAGCCGCGTCCAGGCCCCGTTCAAACAGTTTGCGGATATTAAACATGCGCTCGGCCTGGCGGGGTTTTCCCAACATGTAACCGTGCAGGCACAAAACGGTGGGGCGGGGATGGTCGCCGTGGGTCCAGCGGACCAGGTAGCCGGCGCGGTTATTCTGACAGGCCAGGTAGCGGTCCCTGATGACGGGGTTGCGCGGCACATATTCGCTGGCATATGTCCACAGCTGGCATTTGCCCTGGTGATATGGTCTTTCTTCGGCCAGGCGGTACTTCGGGACCGCTGCCGGCAGGTTGAAAAAAGTTTCCGGATAATCCGTGAAACCGTTGTCAATGTAAAAATTAACGGCCGCTTCATATTCCTCCCGATCCAGGACATGGGCCTGGGACTTGAACGGCATAAGCAGCCGCGGCACTGTCAGAAACAGGTTGTCAATCAGGCCGCCCCAGAAATCAAGAGCTTTTTTCCGGTTTATTTCCATGCCGGCACTATAAATCACGGCGTCTCTTTTTGTCAATACGCTTAAACCGCGGTATGGCCTGCCGCTGTTTTGTAAAACAATTGTAATGTCGCTAATAACGCCTTGACGCCAGCATGGAGGATGTTATTTTATAAAAAGCATATTGAAAAAGATATGCGGGCAAGCCTCCTGGCAATCAGCCGGCTATATCTGGCAATCGCTGGTTATCACCATTTCTTCTGTCTCCCAGGTAATTTTTGTCGCGTTCGGGTTAGCAGGCAAAGTCTCAGGCATGAGAAAGGCCGCTCCCTCAAATTTATTGATTCCGCATTGAGCGGGTATCCTGAAGAAGATTCAGGATAAAGGACAACATTATGAAACTACTGCTTACCTCAGTGTTCGGTCCCTTTGGCGTTGATGACGACTTTGGCCGCAAAGAAAATATTATGGAGCTGTTCCATAATCAGGTGACCCGGGAGCAGGGGGTCTTTTCACTACGGATCAACCACCAGAGCGCCGGTTTGTACATGATGGCGGAAAATGTCAGCATTCCGGCCATGGTTCTTGATTTTCCCACTCGTAAACGCTTTAAGGAAGAGCTCAAAAAAGATTACGATTATATCGGTATCTCCTTTATCGTCCCAAATTTTCTGAAAGCCAGAAAAATGGCCGAGCTTATCCGCCGGGAGTCTCCCCGGACCAAAATTATCCTGGGCGGTCACGGCACCAGCATTGAAAATATAGCTCAACTTATCCCCTGCGATCATGTCTGCCGGGGAGAAGGGGTCGCTTTCCTGCGGGAGCTGTTCAATGAAGACGTGGAGGCGCCTGTCACGCATCCCATGCTGTATTCCTCATTTAATAAACACATCATGGGCGTTCCCCTGAACAAGGACGGCGGCGTCATCATGACCGGGGTGGGGTGTTCCAACGGCTGCCGTTTCTGTTGCACTACCCACTATTTTCAGAAAAAGTACACCGCTTTTCTGAAGACCGGCCGCGAAATCTACGAAGTCTGTGAACGAATGGAAAAAGAATTGAAAGTGAAGGATTTTTTCATCATGGATGAAAATTTTCTTAAATCAGAAGACCGGGCCCGGGAGCTGTTGGCTGAAATGGAGAAGAACGGGAAAAGCTATTCCTTTAATATCTTCTCCTCGGCCGAAGCCGTCACCCGGATGGGCATTGATTTCCTGCTCCGGCTGGGCGTCAGTTTCCTGTGGATGGGCGCGGAATCAAAAAATGATGTTTATGAGAAAAACATCGGCATTGATTTTAAGGCCCTGGTTAAAGATCTTCGCGATCACGGGGTGTCGGTGCTGGCGTCCGGTATCCTGTTTCTGGAGCATCATGATAAAGAGACGATTCATGAGGATATTGATTACCTGACCGGGTTGAACGCCGATCTGGTTCAGTTCATGCAGCTGGGCCCCCTTCCCGGCACCAGGCTTTTCCAGGATTACGAAAAACGGGGTCAACTCAAAAAGGATATTCCTTTTGAGGAGTGGCACGGTCAGCATCAGATCTGGTTTACCCATCCACACTTTACCGGCGAGGAATCAGCCGCTTATCTGAAACAGGCTTTTGTGCGGGATTTCGAGCGCAACGGCCCTTCCATATTAAGAATTATGGATACCACCATCCGTGGCGTTCTGGCCACCCGTTATCATAAGACGGGATTCATGAAGTTACGGCATCAGGAAAAAGTGAGCCGGGCCGCCTACATGCAGCCCATGCTGAAAGCTTTGTACCGGCACGCGCCGGATAACTATGCCCGGCAGCTGGCCGGGGATGTCCGGGACAGGTATGAAGCCTTTTTCGGCAAACCGACTTTACCGGTCCGCTTGAAGAGCAAAGCGGTGCAAGCTCTGGTTCTGGTTGAAAAAATCCGCCAAAGGCTGGTTCACAACAATCTGCGGCAGCCTTATACCATCAATACTCCGTTCCGGATGATTCCTGAAAAGTCGGCCGTGTTCAACTTGCGACTGAAGGCCAGAAACTGGCTGGAACTGCGCCGTCATCACTTAAGATGGGAAGCTCCGCTGGTGCCGGTCAATTTGCTCATCGGCGGTGTTCTGAACAGTGAACTGATCAGAGCCCTGGCCTCGTATATGGGCAAGATGGTCAGGTAGTCGGGGCGTTTGAGCGGATTTGTTCCCCCCGGTCATTCTCCGGATTATTGCGGCCTGGATCGGAATTGGAATTCCGGAGAGTTTTTTTTCAGGCCTGAAAATGATTTGACGTTTTAAAAAGAAAAAAGGGATATCCCGGGGGCCGGAGTTAAATGGTAATTACCTTGTCGGCCAGCTGCATGGCCGTGACAATGTCCAGCATGTTGGTGGTCACCCCCACCTCTTTTTGCTCCAGCAGGTTAAAATGAGTCAGGCAGGTGCCGCAGACCAGGATGGTCAGACCCTTCTGTTCATAGGCCCGGAGGTCGGCCAGCACTTCCGAGTCCGCGGCGGCCAGCTTGACGCCGTTGTTGACCAGGATCAGCCGCCACAGTTCCTCGCCCATTTCTTTTATGGTGCGCAGGAAGCTGATCATCAGCTTGCGGCCCAGCTCATCGTCGCCGGAACCCAGGCGGTCGGTGGCGCACAGGATCAGGATTTTCCGATGATCGGCCGGAGCATCCGCCACGGTCAGGGGCCGATCCGACGCGACCGCTTCCCGGTAGCCGGTAAGGTGATAATCACCGCCCTGTTGTTCAAGGCTTACCGTGAATCCCTGTGATTCTAAAAAGCGCTGCACGTTTTGACGGGCGGCCTCATTATCCACCACCACGGTCACGGTTTTCGTTTTTTCGTCTTCCAGCGCGGCTTTGGTACGCAATACCGGGGAGGGACAGGCCAGCCCCCGGGCGTCTATTTCTGTCATGACGCTCCTTTCATTATTTAATCAAGTCCGGACTTTTTACGAAGCCATCAAAATTGATGATCTCGTAAAGTCGGGATTTTCCTTATTACGTCACCCCGGCGGAGGCCGGGGTCCAGTAAAATCAAATAGTTCTGGATTCCGG
>JBKHHL010000215.1:0-3554 GCA_046539175.1 Desulfosudaceae bacterium | reverse complement strand
GACAACAGCCCCTGAATGATCAGGTCCGTGGCTTCGTCCTCGGTCAAACCCCGGGACATCAGGGTTTGCAGCTGTTTGGAGTCGACGCTGCCCACGGAGGCTTCATGGGTGACATGAGCCCGGGGATGCCTGACTTCCACCACCGGAATGGCGCTGGCGATGGCCTGGCCCTGCACGATTTCCTTGCAGTCCACGTGTCCCCGGGCGAACGGCGCGGAAGCGGCCATGGTATTTTTAATGATGGCCGTGGCCTTGTCCCGGACGGCGATATTGGTCATCAACACGCCATGGGCTCCCTCTCCCTCCAGGTGGGCCTTTTCATTAATAGCGACGCGGTCATCAGCGGTGCCGTTGACGCGGGCCGACATCTCCAGAATGCTGCCGGGACCGCAAAAGGCTTCATAATCCATGTCGATTTCCCCGACCCGACCCTTGACCAGCTCAAAATCGGTCCGGAAACGAGCCTGCTCCTCCAGATGAATTACCGCCCGGGGCACCACGGTAACGCCGCCGGCATCGCCGTGAACATGCCGCTCCAGGTAAGCGTACTCAGCGCCCCGTCCGATATCGATTTCAGCGTCCATGGTGTGGCGGACGTCCACGGCATTGGGAAAAGTGCAGCTGGCCAGGATGGAAATGGAGGCATGATCCTCCAGCCGGGTTTTCATCAGAATTTTCTGGACCCCGGATTCCGGCAGCATGCCGAAACAGATCCGGACCGGCTTTTCGATCACCGTGTTCTCCCTGACAATTATCTCCGCCCGGATGCCCTCCTCCATCTCTTCGGCCTGAACCTCCAATCCGGGCACCAGGTGAAGGCCCAACACCTGGTTGCCGTGGATCTCAATATGGGCGACGTCCGGTGACATGATATGGGATTCGCCGAGACTTTCATACAATTTGGCGATCATCTCGTTCTTGTTCATGACACAGCCTCCTTCAGGGGTTGATTCTTGTGATCACAGGGCAGGCACCTGTCACCGAAATAGGTCATGATTTTATTGACGTCCCCCTTTTCAACCAGTTGCCCGCAACACAACAGAAAAGCGTGGTCTGCCTTTTCCAGGACCGTCTGGGAATGGGTGATCAGCAGGACGGTGGTGCCGTTCTCTTTCAACCGCCGCATGGCCAGAAAAATCTTGTTAAGGGCGTCCACGTCAATGCCTGAATCGGGTTCGTCCATCATGACCAGGGCCGGTTCCATGACCAGGATGGAGGCCAGTTCCACGCGTTTGCGCTCGCCGCCGGAAAGGGTCTGGTCCACCGCCCGCGACAGGTATTCTCCCGGGGCCAGCCCTACCACTTCCAGGGCCCAGGCGGCCTTTTCGTCGGACTTATCAACTGATCCGGCGGTGATAAAGGTCTTCACGGAAAGCCCTTCAAACCGGGCCGGCTCCTGCCAGGCCAGGGTAATACCCAGGCGGGCCCGCTCGTCGGTGGTAAGCTTTTTTATGGAAGTTCCCTGAAAGCGGATATCACCCTCAAAATCCCCGTATCCGCTCAAGCCCATGACAGTGGAGGCCAGGGTTGATTTACCGGCGCCGTTGGGACCGACCACGGCGTGAATATGACCGGGCCAGAACGACATGGAAAGATTGTTCAGTATCTGTTTTTTTCCCAGGTAGAGGGACACCTGGTCAATGTCCAGCAGGCTTTTGTCCGTGTTTTCGCCACTCATGTTAATACCCCCAGGTTTTTTATTCCGGCTGACCGACCTGACCCGAACATTTTAAGCGGATATTTTAGGAGATATCCGGGTAGAAATATCCGGGTTTAAAAAATATTTTAGGCCATGCCGCAAAAATCGTCAAGAAGACCTTTTGATGACACTGTTCCGGAAAAATCATGTTTGCGCCCCGGACCAGGATGAGTTACAACAAATGCTGAGACTGACCCGGATATTTCCCCCCTCGGTCCGGCCGGGGCGGAACTGGCAGACGCGTTCAAATCAACTTGTGAAATACCCGGACAAACAGGCCGGAACCGTCATTCTTCCGCCGGCCGGCCGGGATTCACTGATAAGGATGGACAATGAATTCACCCAAAGAAAAAGTTACCATGGCCGAGGCCATCCGGGAACTGGTTAATTTTGCCGTGGACCGGCAGGATATCAAGACCCTGCTCCAGGCCATACCGGACAATGACGCCGCCGGCCCCAAAATCAACAAGACCACCCTGGAATACGAGCTGCCGCTCCTGAAAATCGTCTGCACGGGCTGGGCCATTTCCTATTACCTGGCCGAACATTCCGCCAAAAATGAACTGGCCCAATCCTTCTGGATGGCCATCCAGGAATTCTCCGAAAAAATTTCCGAGATGAGCCGGACCGCCGCCGGCGTGGATATCAATTATTTTGACCTCGTCAAGGAACGGGCCGACCTGTACATCCAGGCCATGCAGATGAACATGTCCGAAGCCGACCCGGCCGGGGTTATTGGTGTAACCTTCGCCGGAATCTGCGACAACCCCGATGAACCCCTGGTAATCACCTCCGGCAAGCGGATGTTCTCGGTTTCCCTGGAAAGCGTCCAACGCTACCTGAACACGGTGGAACCGGTGCCGGGAGTCGATGAGGTCTGAGGCCGCTCAACGGCGGAGGACCTATGAACCGCCCTCTTTCTTCACTTCGTTCCAGGCTTTTTTACTCCGGAGAATCTTCTTCTGAACGGTTGCCCAGGTGCCGGTAGTCAGGAATGATTCTTCATACCGGTTGAGCATTTGCTCAAACATGCTCAAAGGTACGGTCAAGGACAATTCGTCGGTCTTGAAAAATTTTCGGGCGGAAGGGTCCCAGCCCCCGACAACCGCTTTGTTCAGTCCCCGGGCGAGATAATGATAAGGCCAGGCCACCAGGCTGCCGCAGGCGGCGCTCCAGGGGGACATGACCGCCTCCGGATCATTGGTCACAAAGGTGGCCAGTTGATGCAGGCCGGCCATCGTTTCCGGCCTGGCAAAAAAGACCACCAGATCCGGAGACTCTTCTTGCGTAAACTGAGACAGGGGCTTGAAAACGCAATATTTTCCGGTGGCCGGCCGGGGATCGACATGGTTGAACAGATTCCGCAGATTGTCCGGCGAATCACAATATAATTCTCCTCCCATGAAGCCGGGGATCCCGGTAGAAACGTAACCGATGATGGTTTCCGTCTGTGGCTTGACAAAACCCAACCAGAAAGCGCCGCCTGGACAGCCGAATCTTTCAGCGGAAAAATATGCCGCTGTCCCCTTTTTACGGGCCCGCCAGATATTGCCGATAACGCAGGAAAAACCGCCAAAAATCGTCGGCCAGTCAATCTCGTCTTTTATTTCCCGGTCCCGCGTCGGAGTATCCAGGGGCTTGGGCGACTCACCTTGGCCCGGTTTTTCATCTGTAAAAAAAACGCCCAGGGGTCCTTCGGAAAGGCCCAGCTTCTCAAGAAAAGCGGGCAGCGAATCAGCCATATCCGGTTTCATGGATGCCTCCTCTGCTATGAAAATTGGCCTTTTGAAAAAGCAGTCAAACGCGTTTGATATTATACCACAACAAAAGTAGCACAAGAAACCGCTGAAAAAAA
>JBKHHL010000214.1:0-3572 GCA_046539175.1 Desulfosudaceae bacterium | reverse complement strand
CTGGATTCCGGCCTTCGCCGGAATGACGAGTAGGGACTTTTTACGAAGCCATCAAGCATGTTTTTATAAAAATTCCGCCCGATGCCTTTATAACCGAGTCAGCCCCCGCCCGACAAGCTTTTTCATAAAACAGCCGGATCAGGATTCCTCCGGTTCGGCGACATCATTCCACCCTTGGTATGATGGTAAGAACGGCGCTATCAGGGTTATCCAGGTATTGCCGCGCCAGGCGGTTGATCTCTTCGGTGGTGATGGAAACGTAATCCGTCATGAGATTCCGGCTCCAATCATATTTTTCCGGATGACGGCAGGAGTCGGACAAGACGCTGTTCAACCAGTAATCATTGGTTTCAACCTTATCCTTGATACTTGTCAGGACGGGATCCCTGGCCCGGTCCAGCTCCTCCCTGGTCACGCCTTCGGTTATAATATCTTCGGCTATAGCTTTTATGCCGGCAACCACCGCCTCCGTCTCGTCCGTCGCCACCTGGGCCACGGCGTGAAAGGCGCCATAACCATCATAAGCCTGGGAAGCTTTATTGTAAGCATACTGAGAATATGATTGACCGGCCTCCTCCCTGATGGATTGACGCATTCGATCGTTAAAGATATCGGCCAGCACATTCAGGCGACGGTTGCGACGTATGTCCCAGTAATCATCCGTGGGCCAGGCCACATTGACCAGGGCCTTGTCGATTCTGGTGGGGACCTGCAGCTCCAGAGACTCCCCTCCGGGAAAAGAGGGCGGGTCCCGGTCCTCCGAATAACCGGAAGACGAGGATTGAGACTCACGCCATTTGGTCCGGCCGCCAAAATAAGTGGCGGCCGCGTTAATGACGTCCTCCGGCTCAAAATCACCCACCACCGAAATTTCCGGCGGACCCTGACTCAAAGCCCGGTTCATCCAGCCGCGGATGTCATCTCTGGAAATCTTTTCAAAAGCCGCCTGCTCCGGCGGCAGGCCGAAACGACTGTCTCCGCCGGCGAAGAACCGAGCCCCGGATAAGACCATGGCGCCTGCAATGGTATGGTTAAGCTCATCATATTTCCGGGCATATTTGGCCAGCACCCGTTCGCGGGCATCCTGCCGGCAACCGAAATCATCATAAAAAGCTTGCAGCAGCTGAAACAGCAGGCCTACTTCATCCGAGGCACCGTGACCATCCAGGTAAAAGCGATCCTCGGCCACAGAAAGGGACAGGGACGCTTTTTTACCGGCCAAAGCCTGCCGCAGTCGCTCTTTTTTCATATGATCAAAGCCGCTCTCGTTAATAACGCTGGCGCCCAATTCACACAAGGCCGGCTTATCCTCCGGTTCGCCGGATTCTCCCGGGCCGAAGCCCAGCTTTACTCTGACCTGATTGGCTTTAAAATCGGTTTTTTTCAGATTAAGCCGCACCTCGTTCGCGAAATCGACCCTGATAACACCGATATCATCCTCCGTTGCCCGGCTGACGATCAGGCCTGACCGGGACGGCTTGGGCAAATAGGGAAAACGCGGGATATCTTTCTCCGGCGGCGGCGTTACTACTTGGGTGCGACTGGTTTCAAAAACCGACCGGATAAGCTCTTCGGGGGAACCGTCTTCCGGCTCAAGACCGGCGTTGCCGGTGACCATGACCAGGCGGGCGGACGGCCGCCAGGTCTCCAGCAGCGCCTGGTGCAGCTTATCAGCCGTGGCGGCCTTGACCACCGGAGCCAGGAGACGCTGTCGCTGCTCCGGTGACAAAAAAACCCGTTCGTTGAACAAATGGTGCATGACCTCCCTCGCCAGAGAGGGACTCTGGCGGGTGTCTTTCTGCTTGACGGACCGGTCCAGCTCGGCCAGTACCTCCTTTTGGACGCGGTCCAGCTCGGCCCTGGTAAATCCGTGCCAAAGAGCCGTTCGCAGGGTCTTTTCAAGGGTCGCCAGCGAGGCCGACCACTTGCCCGGGACACAGTCAGCTGAAACCGAGGCGTAACGATATTGACGAAAGGCCAGCCCGGCCGCTGCCGAGGCGCTGGTAAAAGGCGAATCCGGGGATTCCGCTATTTTATCCAGTCGGTAATTAAGAATCCGATAAGCCATATCCCGGATCAGGCGACGCTTTCTTTCAGCGACGGTGTCAGGCGGCGGTGATTCCTGGGCCAGGGTTTCGATGGTCACTTCCGTGCCGCCGGCTTCTTTTTCATAATGATACAGCGACTTGACACCGCTATGCCGGGTTTGCCCATAATCCGGCACGGGACGGGAGGGAGCCCTGGCCTCCATGTCGGCAAAGTTGTTTGTGATCATTTCGCCGGCCCGATCCGCGTCAAACTGCCCCACCATCACCAGGATTAAATTTTCCGGCCGGTACCAGGCGTCATAATAGCCCCTCAAAAGCTCGCTGTCCGCGGCTTGAATAACCTCTTTTACGCCGATGGGATATCGCCGGATAAAGCGGGAACCGGGCAGTTCAAATTCCATCTCCGCTTTATAGGTCCGGTAGGACACGGAATCCCGGGTGCGCTTTTCGGCCAGAATAACATCGCGTTCCTTGTCTACTTCGGAGTCCAGCAGCAGGGCGCCGCGGGCGTAGTCGTCCATAACACGCAGTCCTTGTTGCAGGCTGTCACGGTCTCCGGAAGGAAGGTGCAGATCATATACCGTTTGCAGAAAACCGGTCGAGGCGTTGGCGTCATGGCCGAAACGCATGCCGATGGATTGAAAATATTTGACCAGCTCGCCGGGCGAAAAATTGGTCGTACCGTTGAACATCATATGTTCCAGGTAATGGGCCAGGCCACGCTCCTCCTCCTTTTCGTGAAACGACCCGGCCGAAACCAGCAGGTGCATGTTGACCCGGTCCCGGGGTCGGCTGTTTTCCAGAAGAACATAACGGAAGCCGTTTTCCAGAGTTCCGGTTCGCAAGGACGGATCCGGCGATAAATCACTTGTCTCATGAGGAAAAACAGGAGCGTTCCCGGCGGAACTCCGGAAGCAACCCGTCAGGCCGGAGAGGGCCACCAGCAGGGACAAAAGAATCAACAGGGCCGGGACCCTTATTTTTTTAAAATTTTTCATTATATGTTCTTTCAAGACCCGAGGAAAGATGGGGAATAAAACGGGACTTTAACCCGCTTTCAGGCAGGATTACCAGTGGCGGGGATCGGACCGTGATGCGAGAGGCGCGGGCTAAATGCCGGCGATTTCATCATAGGTTTGAATGTCCGGTTTTTCCGCCAGAAGCGGCCCCAGGGACTCAAAGGCCTTATTAAAATGATTAGTAGTGCTGTGCGCCATTAGCGCTTCGGCGTCTTTGTATTTTTCGTAAAACAGGAATTCACCCGGATTGTTCTGGTTGCGGTGAAGAACGTAGGTCAGGGTATCCGGCTCCTCCTTAACCCTGGAGACCAGATCCGTCAGGACAGCTTCCGCTTCCGCCTCTTTACCTTGCTGAATTTTAAGCCTGGCAACCACCACCATGTTCCCTCCTTTGCCGTCGTTTTTCCGTCAACGAAAGCGAGCCGTTTTTAAATTCAACTAAAAAAAATGATATCAAAACTCTGCTGAACTGTAAACAACATCCGTCCCGCAATCTCCGGGTTAG
>JBKHHL010000060.1:0-14126 GCA_046539175.1 Desulfosudaceae bacterium | reverse complement strand
GTCCAGTAAAATCAAATAGTTCTGGATTCCGGCCTTCGCCGGAATGACGATGTAATGACTTTTTACGAGTACATCAGTGCCTTCTAACATGTCAGGACAAATCCGTAAACATCAATCTCCGTCTGATTCCGTCGCCGCTCTAACCCGGATATTTCATGAAATATCCGGGTTAACCCGGAATGTCATAAGCGGGCAGTCTCTATCAAGTAGTTGACTAAATCAGACTGCCTGTCATACCATAACGGTCAAATGAATTCCGCGAACCAATCAGCACATATCCATAATTTCCCGGCCCGGCTCCTTTACCCGGTCATCCTGTTGATGCCGTTCATCCTGCTGGGCTGGCTGTTTCCCTGGCTGGGCTGGACCAATTACGGTTTTGACTATTGGCACCATCACATTCAGGACCAGCTGGAGCTGGCCTTTGCCCTGAAAACGGGCACTTTCCCATTGTTCGCGCCCGGCTATTTCCATGGCCAGACCGCTTACGTCCTTTCGGAAGGTCAGCCCTTTCATCCTTTTTTCCATGTGGTCAGGCATCTGCCCGGCTACTGGGGAGGTCATGCCGCCGACTGGACCATGCTGCTGCACCTGCTCGGCCTGGCCGGGGCCCAGGCCGCCTTGTTCTGTTTTCTGAGACGGTCGGGCCTGGGCGGCCTGCTTTCTTTTTTTCTGTCCACTGTCACCGTTTATAATTTGCGGCTGCTGTTTCTGTCCTGGTTCGGGTCTCCGCTGGAAGCCTGGTCCGGCCATATCCTGCTGTCCGCCGCCATCGGCTGTTATTATCTGCGGCCTACCGGCTGGAAAGGCCCCTTGCTGATCACCGGGGCCACCTTCTGGCTGTTTGGCTGCGGCCACCCGGTCTGGATATTTTACGGCCTGGTGACGGTGACCATTTTCACGCTGTTGTTGCCTTTTTTTCTGCGGCTGATCGCTCCCGCCGATAATACCGCTGTTGAGCCGGGCGAAAACGGCTGGCGGCTGCCGGTTTTGTCCTTCTGGGGCCGGGTGGCGGTGTTCGGCGGTCTCGGCGCGGCGCTGGCGGCCGCCTGGATCGTGCCCTATTATTTTGATTTCATTGCCACTAATGCCGGTATCGTGGATCAGGGCTACCGGTGGTCTCTTTCTTTGCCGGAACCGCCCGGGGAAATTTTTCATAACTTTTTTTTACCCCTGCGAACCGGCTATGCCATGTTCGCCGGCACGCCCCTGTACCTGGCGCTGGTGCTGATTCCGGTTTTGAAATTGTTCCGGGTAAAGATTCCGGTCATCATCTGGGTTATCCTGGGATTGGTGCTGTTGATCTTTTTGTACATGCTGGGCGATGCTACCCCCCTCCATTTTCTGGCCTGGAAGTACTTCCCCCTTCATGACCTGATCCGGGGGCCCTCCCGGATGGCGTTCGCGCTGCCCCTCTTATTCATGCTGCTGCTGGCCTGGCTTCTTTCGAAAAATCCCGCCGCCTCTTTTAATTTCCGGGGCAGGCATTACCGGCTTCCGGCCGTCGTGATCCTCGGCGCGGCCTCCCTGTCGGGGCTGGTTCTGTATCTCCTTTGTTTACCGGAGGGCCTGATGACCGACCTGGCCCCCCTGACGCGATTGAATCGCTCGCGTCTTCCCGCCTGGTGCGAGCCGTTGATCTTCATAACCGGTCTGCTTACCTTTCTGGGCCTGGCTTTATTCGGTCTGGTCTCCGGATCCCGGAAAAGACTGGTTCTGACAGGCTTGTTCGGGAGCAGTTGTCTTTATATTTTTTTAATTTTTCTGTTCAACCCGCTCTATTATTCGCCCCTGGCGGTCAGGCAGCAATCTCCGACCCTGGCCGAGCTGCGAAGCTGGAAAAAGACCAGTCTCAATATCCGCCAGGAGCATTTTTATTTAAATCCCGGCCGGGGCAGCCGGGCCGTCAACCGGCAGCTGCGGCATTATTTCGTGGAAACCGGGCTGGGGAAAATTTACCGCCGGGCCACAGCCGCGGAAAACCTGACGGAAGCTTATCAGATTCTGAACCGGAATCCTCAGCCGGATGAGGTGGTCATCGTTAATCCGGACAAGGACCCGGCCATAGCGCCGCCGGACCGTTCCTGCCACGGGGTGACCGACCGGGTTGTCCTGGAATACGGCTCCTATAATCGCCTGTCTTTTTCCGCGACGGCCTGCCGCCCCTCCTGGTTCGTGTGTGCCCGGCCCTGGAGCGGTCATTGGACGGCCCGGGTCAACGGTGACCGGGCGCGGATATATCCGGCCAACGGAATCGCCCAGGCCGTCCGAATCCCGGCCGGAACCAGCCGGGTGGAGTTTCATTACCGGAGTACGGCCGCTGTCCGGGGCACCTTTATCAGTTGCCTGGTCCTGGCTTTGCTGGGGTGCTGGGTCGGTTTTTTGAAAACGCGCCGGCCGGCCGGTCCGATAGTGGCGGCCGGCGCGGTGATTGTCGCCGCCGTCTTGTTCGGCCTCTGGCGGCACAGTCTGTATGCGGGCCACGACCTGGGTACCGTCTATTCCTGGGAATCCCCCCCGCCGGAGGCGCCCCGGAATATCGCTTATGGTAAACCGACGGCCATGAGCAGTTATAAAAAAGGAGATCTGTGGTTCCCGCTGCGATACAACAGCCGGCACGCCGTGGACGGCAATAACAGTGATCCCCTGGTATCTTCGGCGCATACCGATCTTGAGAAGGATCCCTGGTGGCAGGTTGACCTGCAAGCGCCGGCCGGGGTTAAAAGGGTGGTGGTCTACCTGACCCCGCCTTACGACCCCTTGCCGTTCAATCAGGGGCCCTTGTGGCTGCTGTTCTCAAGGGATGAATCATTGTGGCGGGCGCGGCTTCTGGAGAGCCAGAATCAGAAAATCGTCGTTTCGTTTGAAGAACCCGTCTTAATGCGGTATTTAAGAATTCAGGCCTCCGGCCGATGCGTCCTGTCCCTCCGGGAAGTGGAGGTATATGTCGATAAGGAGCCCTCATAATCCGTTACCGCCAGAAATGCCGGAACGCGGCCGGTTAAATGCTTTTTCCGGCACCGGCGAGGGGATCTGAGTCTGCTGATGAAAAAATTTTTATCTCACAACTTATGGAAGGTTTCATCCTTTTCGGGCCGGTCGGAATATTTGTCCCTCCTGGTCGTTTTTCTGCTGCCTGTTTTGTTATTTCATTTCATGCTGCCTTTTACCGATACCCCCATTTCTCCCAGCCGCGACTTCACAAGGTATTACCTGTGGCAGCAGATTGAAAATCTGATTTCAGTTAAATTCGGCAGTTTTCCGATTTATATTCCGGCCGTGTCCGGCGGTAACTTCTGCGCCCTGTCGGCCGGGTTCGGTCAGCTCTATCTGCCCTTGCCCTATCTGGCTTCTCTTTTGCCGGGCTACTGGACCGGCTATGCCTTTGACTGGGTGCTGCTGCTGAATATGCTGACGATAATCCTGGCACATCTGGCTCTGTTTTTGTTTTTAAGGCGGCTTGGCCTGAACCGGCGGCTGTCCCTGATTTTTTCCGCCCTAACCGTTTATACCCCGCGGATCCTGGTTTCGTTCGGTTATGGGGCCGGCATTGCCGCCTGGACCGGACATCTCTTTCTCGTTGCCGCCATGGGCCTTTATTTTTTGAAGCCTACCAGGGTAAAAGGTCCTTTGTTGATTATCGGGGCGGCCTACTGGCTCATCAACAGCGGGCACCCGGCCGAGGTCTATTTTTGCATGCTGGGGGCCTGGGTCTTCGCCCTGTTGCTGCCTTCTGTCGCCGCCACTGTCTCTCCTCTCCATAGCCGCTCAGGACAAGAGAAGCGGCGCTTCTGGCTGGCCTGTTTCGGCTGCTGCGGTATGGCCTTTCTGCTCTCCGCGGCCTATATCATGCCGCTTTATTACGATGTCGTCCGGAACATGGATTACGCGGACATGTCGTACGCCCAGGCCGTTACCAATACCGACACCCTGTCGGGCCTGCTTTACAATTTTTTTCTGCCGATCAGGGCGGGCCTGTTCGGCAGTTTCGCCGGTACTTCCCTGTATCTGACGGTGATATTGATCCCTTTGCTGAAAGTCTTCCGGGTCCCGGTTGACCGGGGGGCCTGGTTGATCCTGATTCTCATTGGCCTGGTCTTTTTTTACATGGCCGGGGAGTCTACCCCGGTTTTCGGGGCGCTGTGGCAATTTCTGCCCTTTGCCGCCAATACGCGCAACCCGGCCCGGGCCAGTCTGATGTTGCCGATTGTTTTTCTGCTGGCCCTGGTCTGGCTGTTTAAGGCCCGGTCAGAGATATCCCTGACTGTCAAGGGGCGGCGACGGGCGATTCCCCTCCGGTCCCTGTTGGCCGCGGCGGCGTCCTTGGCGCTGGTCGCCGGGGTTATGGTGCTGTCCGCCATATCACCGGAACTGTCCGTGTACGCCCGGCTGAACGCCCTGTTCCTTCCGGGCTGGGTGGAGCCCCTGGTAGTGGCTACCGGTCTTTTGACATTGTTGACGGTAGTTGTTCACGGCCTGACGATTCGTCATAAGGCAACCGCGGAAATCTGCCTGGGCCTGGTGATATGTATCCACCTTATCCTGTTGATGAGATTCGCTTCTACTCCCCTGGTGGAGAAGCACGAAAACGACGTTATTACCCTGGAAAAGATCGTGGCCCAGAAGCAGCGCACCTTGAAAGTGGTACCTGATTATCTTTTTCTGTTTGAAGCGGCCTCCCATAAAGCGGAGCTGCGGCAGTTTCAAAACTATTTTGTCGAGCCGCATCTGGGGCAGATATTCCGGGAATACCTGCCGGCGGAAGATCGTCAGGAGGCCTACCGGCTTTTGAACTGTTGCCGCCAAAGGGACCAGGTGGTCCTCCAGGATTTTCCGGCGGAAAAATTTTCCGTCCCGGTCAAGGCCGATGACCGGGAAAAACCCGATCGGGTGCGGCTGGACTACAGTTCCTATAACCGGCTGGTCTTCGAAGCCGAGGCCGGCCGGCCCGCTTTTTTCGTTCTTTCCTATCCTGATCCGGATCATCAATGGAGCGCCCGGGTGAACGGGAAAGAGGTGCCCGTTTACACCGCCAACGGCATTTCTCCGGCCGTGTTCATCCCGGCCGGCCGGTCAACCGTTGAATTCCGATACTGGAGCCGGGCCGCTTTCGCGGGCATGGTGGTCAGCTGCCTGACCCTGGTTCTGCTGGGCGTTCTGGCGGGGATACGGATGAGGCGGCAGCCGCTGGCCGGTTTCACGGTGGCGGCGGCCTTCACCTGCCTGGCCATCGGCCTGTTCGCGGCCTGGTTTAACAGTCTTTATACCGGTGAAAGTTTTAACACCCGATATACCTGGCAAACTCCGTCCCCGAAAGAGATGTCCAATCTGGCCTATGGTAAACCTACTGAAATAAGCGCTTACAACCAGGTCCACTCGCCTTATCTGCATTCCCGGCGGGGCGTCGATGGCGACCGCTCTTTTTACTCCTGTTTCGTGACGGCATACCATCGCAACCCCTGGTTTGAAATAGATCTGCAAAAGGTGTCCACAGTGGGATCAATCGACATCACCGCCAGCCTGCAGGGAAATGAAGAAGATAAGATGATTCTTTATTTCAAGGAAAACGCGGCGGCGGCGGGAATTAACGGCATCTTCGTGTTTCGCAAAGTGCCGGTGCCGTTTAACCGGCTGCCCCTGGTGGTAGCCGTTTCCGGGAACGACCGAAACTGGGAATACGCCCCGGTGGAGCGCTTGACGCCGGGCGTCACCCAAACGGTCCGGTTCGAAGACCCGGCTGAAATCCGGTATGTCAAGATCATGGCGGCCGGTACCTGCCGGCTCAGTTTGAACGAAGTCGAGGTTTTTCCACCGGCCGGAAGAGGTGAGCAGCAGGAGTCTCTGAGGAGGTCGTCAGGGGTGGCCGCGCCATGACAAATTTTTTGGGGAAAAAGGGTTCCGGTGAGTTTTTGCTCACAGGCGGCATTATCATCCTGCCCTTTCTGCTGTTTTACTGGATGGTGCCGTTTGTTTCCGGGCAGATTCTCGGCAGCGATTACATCAACTATCATGTTTATCATCAACTGGATCTGCTGTTTTCGATTAAGTCGGGGTCGTTCCCGCTGTACGCTCCGGCCTGTTATTACGGGCAGTCCAGCACCTATCCCCACGCCCAGCTTTACCATCCCGTGGTTTACCTGGCCTCCCTCATGCCGGCCTTCTGGCAGGGATATTCCCTGGAATGGCTGACCCTGTTCCGACTGTTGTCCCTGGCCGCCTGTCATCTGCTGCTGTACCGGTTTTTAAAAAAATTCGGATTGAAAACCCCGGCGGCCTGGCTGATCTCCCTGGTAACAGTCTATAACCTGGCCATGCTGGCTCTTTTCTGGAATGCTGTCGCCCTGGACACTTACACCGGCACTCTTTTCCTCTGTGTCGCCATCGGCTGGTATTATATGGAGCCGGAGCGGCGCTTCGGGACCATCCTGATTGTTCTGGCGACATACTGGCTGATTACGGCCGATTTTCCGCCTTATGTTTTTTATGGTATCGTCGGCACAATTATCTTCACGCTGACCCTGCCCTTTCTCCGGGCGGCTGTCGGCGGCGATCCTCCCGCCCGGCGCCGGCTGCTTGCTTTCTGGGGGCGCGTCGCCGGCTGTTTTCTGGCGGGAGTGCTGCTGTCGGCCGCCTATCTGCTGCCGTTTTTTCTGGATTACCTGTGGACCAGTTCGGGCCGGATCGATCAGCCCTACCTCTGGGCGACTCAGTGGACCGACACCCTGGCCGGTTTTATGAATAATTTTTTTAATCCGCTGGGGGCCGGCTTCAGCATGTTCGGGGGTACGCCTCTTTTCCTGGCGGCCGTTCTCGCACCCGTAACGGCCCTGCTGGCCGGAAGAAAGGCGCCGGGAGTGATCTGGGCGCTTTGGGGCGTGGTCATCATCTGCTTTTGCTATATGCAGGGGGAGGGCACCCCCGTTCACCGCTGGGCCTGGGAATACATCCCCCTGGTATCCGCCCTGCGCGGGCCGGTCCGGATCGGCATGATCCTGCCCCTGCTGTTTATGATGATCCTGATCTGGCTGGCCGGAGGGCGGGCCGGTTCTCCTGAAGATTCGCGCGATAACCCGCTCTCCCGTCCCCTGGTCACGGCCGCCGCTGCGGCGCTGGCGCTGACGGCCGTTTATGCCTGGCTGCCGGAATCCCTGATCGGCAATCCTCATTACGCCTGCCCCTATAATATTCGAACCATACCGGATTGGGTCAAGCCGGTTATCCTTTTCACCAGCGCGGTTATCCTCGGCCTGATTATTTGCCGGTGCGGGCTGCGCCGCCGGAAAACCTCCCCGGCATTGCTGTTGCTGCTGCTGTCGGCCCTGACGATCTGTCAGCTGGTAGTGGTTCTTCGCTATGGGCCTTATGCCATTGAGACCCGGGAAAAAACACCGACCCGGCAGCAGCTTTCGTCGCAAAAACAGACCGCCATCAATTTTCAGCCGGTCTTTTTTTTAAACCAGCACGCCGGCAGCAGGACAGTGGTGCGGCAGCTTCAAAATTATTTCATGGAACCGCGGCTGGCGAAAATTTATCGTAAATACCAGGTGGCCGGGGATTTAGAAGAGGTTTATCGGAGATTGAACGGGGATCGCGAAGAAGATGAGGTGGTGCTGGAAAAGTACCGGCCGGAAAAGGAAGGGACTGACCGGTCAGAGACCCGGGCCGATATCGCTGATCGCGTTAAGCTCGATTACAGCTCATACAACCGGCTGGTCTTTTCCGCCCGGGCCTCCCGGGCCGGTTTTTTTGTTTTTGCCTATCCTTTTTCCGAAAACTGGCAGGCCCGGCTGAACGGTCAATCAACCAGGATATACCGGGCTAATGGCGCGGCTCAGGCAGTGGTCCTGCCACCGGGCGAACACCGGCTGGAGTTTCGTTATCACAGCCCGGCCGCCCTGACGGGAATGGTGATCAGTTGCCTGACCCTGGCCCTGCTGGGCGGGCTGGCCGGTTTTAAAATATCTAACAAACCGGTCGGTTATTTCGCGGCGGCGGCGGCGGTGACTCTCGCCTCCGCCGGTATCTTCTGTTTATGGTACACCAGCCTTTATGCCGGGGATAATCTTGAGACGAGGTATGCCTGGCAAACGCCCGCCCCGGACAGGCCGGATAATCTCGCCTTCGGCAAGCCCACCCGCATGAGCAGTCATACCCCCGGCTATCCTTATCGATATAACAGCCGGCACGCGGTGGACGGCGGGCGTGAGGTGGACTCCTGCTTTTTTACCGACGAGGAAAACAATCCCTGGTGGATGGTGGATCTGGAGTCGCCCCGGCAGGTGGGCGCGGTAGTTCTGTTTACGGGATTTTCCGGGCAGAGATTGAACTCCCCGCCGCTGACCCTGTCAGTGTCCAGGGATGGCCGGCACTGGCAGCCGGTGTCCCTTGAGCAATTTGATGCCGGCGGACGCGCCACGGTGGTTTTTGATCCGCCCCGGCGGACGCGTTATGTCAAGGTCCGGGCATCGGGGAAAACGGTCTTGTCGCTTAACGAAGTGGAGATTTACCGCCGGCCGGGAACCGGCCTAAATTGATATTTCCGGCCTCCCGTCATTTCGCTTAATCCTGCCCGGCGCCGCCGGCTTATTCTGCGGCGTGTCGCTGCAATATTCTCAGGTTCTCCCTGGCAGACCGGTATTCCGGATTGATTTCCAAGGCTTTTTCCAGGCAGGCAGTTGCTTTGCGGATTTCACCCCGGCGGGCCAGGCAGGTTGCCAGGGAGTTATAGGTCTGGTAAGCCTCCGGATTGATGCGGAGGGCTTTTTTATAACAATCTGTGGCCTGGTCAATCTCTCCGCTTTCAAATAAGACGTTGCCCAGGTTGTGATAAGCCTTGGCATTCTCCGGATCAAGGGACACCGCTTTTTTTAAATGCCGGAGGGATTTGTCTAAAGCGTTGTCAGCCTGGTAAGCGATGCCCAGGTTTAAATGCAATGATGGTGATTCTGGTTGCCGGCGCAGGGCTGTCTGGAAGTGCCGAATGGCGTCCCTGATACGGTTGTTTTCCAGGAAAATGCCTCCGGCCGTGTCATGACAGATCAATTCCTCCGGCAGACGCCGGATGGTGGATTCCAGCAGGGTCAGGCTGTCTTTCCAGTACCGGGTATGCTGCCAGGCTGTGACGGTAAAGAAAACCAGCATGATGGTGGCGATAAGTGTGGCGGTTGTTTTGTTAAGACGCCTGGCGGCGACCATGTCTTTCAGACCGAAGGCGATTATGATGAATATGCCGATGGAGCCAAGGTAGGCATAGCGCTCCGTTATGATGAAATGCTTGCCGGCGTTCATGATTACGGCCGGAGCCAGCGCGAACAGGAACCAGAGCCAGCCGACGACAAGGTACCGCCGGTTCTTTCCGGCCGTCATCATAATCAGACCGCTGATCAGCAATAAAAAGCCGGCCGAGGCGATTATTTGCCAGGCGGAAGGATGAAAAGGACACATATACCTGTTGGCGGTAATGCTGGCGGGCAGGAAAATTTTTACTATGTAGGCGGCATAGGATACCAGTATGTCAAGATATTCGATGTTCACGGAGCGCATATCCGGATGCCGGTATTTAACCAGGATCATTATGGCGCTGTATATGAAAGCAATGGCGAATAAGGGAATTTTTTCCCTGAGATAGAAGTTGATCTGGAATTTGCCGCGGCAGGGCCGCGCTGCTGAGCTGTGGTGAGGCCTTCTGTCCAGGGGCCAGTAGTCCAGGAATAACAGCAGAAAAGGAAAGGCCATGATACGCGGGCAGGCCAGCATGGAGCAGAGGAAGGTCGCGATAAGCAGGGCGTAGCTGAGCCGGGAAGCTGTTCGCGTGTATTGGATGTATGCCAGCAGGCTGAGCGAAATAAAGAAAAGGTTCAGCGAGGAATCATGAAAGGCGAGCCAGGCTACCGCTTCAACGTTGACGGGGTGCGCGGCAAATAAGGCGGCCACCAGGGCGCTGGGCCAGATGGCGGCGGTCATCTTCCGGAAACACACAAACAGCAACAGGGTGCTGGCAATATGTAAAAAAAGATTGATCATGTGCCTGGGGCCGGGATCGTTCCCAAACAGTTCAGCCCCGAGCATGCTGGTAAAAAAGGCGACCGGTTCCCAAAGGGTATAAAATTGAACCGATTCGATAAAAACTTTTTTCAGGTTCGGAACGGTCAGACCGTCCTGAAAAATTACGGCGGCATCTTTTTCTTCGTCATAGACCATATTATGGCTCAGGGTCTGGCCGTATATGGTTATATTAAGAAGGATCAGCCCCAGGCAGATAATAAGAAAGGTTTTATTCAGCATTTACCGCTGCTCACCGGGTTTGACAGAACCTGAACTGAGCGGTTCTGTTTTTCAAAAGTTATTCCTGATGGCTTCGTAAAAAGCCGAGATTTTCCTTATTGCGTCACCCCGGCGGAGGCCGGGGTCCAGTAAAATTAAATAGCTCTGGATTCCGGCCTTCGCCGGAATGACGATGTAAAAACCTTCGCCGGAATGACGATGTAAAAACTTTTTACGAGACCATCATTCTCGATGTTTTCGTAAAAGTCCGGTATCCCTTATCAGCCGGTTTTGACATAAACAGTCCGGTGCTGTCGGCTGAAGCTGCCCTGGAAACCGGTTTCAGCCGGACATTGATCGCAAACCGGCAGATGGCCTTTGCCCCGGAGCATCGTTTTTCTGAAGGAATCGTAGGCGTCATTATACCATACTTCCCGCAGCCCGCCTTTATCAAAGGCGTTACCCATTACCGGCATCCCGAGATTATAAAAACAGCAGGGGAACACATCTCCGTGCCAGTTGATAACCGCAAACAGCCAGGGCCACCGGCAGACCCGCCCGGTCTCTTTGAGAGCGGTTCCCTTTTTCCCGGTCTCGTCGGGCGGGCTGATCCGGGGGGCAACCAGCCTGGGCCGCCAGTTGACTGTCCGGAATTCCCAGGCGTCACAAGCCAACTGCCTGGTCAGTCGTTTCATGGCTTCAATTTCACTCCGGTTGTGATCCAGGAGCAGAAACCGCAGAATAACGGCCGGAGTCCGTTGGCCTGTTTTTTTTCTGGCCTGGATGATCTGGCGGGCACTTTCCATAACCGTTGAAAAATCACCACCCCGGTGATATTTTTCATAGGATGCCGGCGTGGTCCCGGACAATGAGATGATCAGGGTGGACAGGCCCGAGGCCACCAGGCGTTCCGCGCTGGCGGGATCAGCCAGGAAATGACCGTTGGTACTGATCATGGAGGCGATTTTACGGTCGGTGAGATATTGGATCATGTCGAAGATGTCAGGATGCAGAAAAGGCTCTCCGGAATTATAAAGCGCCGCCATCAGGGTGCTGTCCCGCGCCGAGTCAATCAGGGCGGTAAAACGTGGCCAGGACATCAGGTGCCGCTGCTTTTCGTAAAGACCCAGCCCGGTCAGGCAGCCCGGGCATCGCAGGTTACAGGTGTTGTTGATGTCGAGTTGCAACACCGGCGGCAGTCCCGGCGGCTGCCGGTGACGGCGGCAGGCCAGCAGGTTGGCCGCCAGGTTCGGGATCCGGCGGATATCAATCTGCCGGTATCGAAACAGGTAATACAGAGCGGTGGCGGTCTGCCGGTAGCCGGTCAGCCGGTCTGGAAGATGGGGGTACATGCCAAAAAATAATTACCGTTTTTTGATCCCTGGTTTTTACCATACCGTTTTTATATTAGATTATGTAATATAAAACATCGGATAACTATTGTCCAAAACAAAAAACATAAGGCGGCGCTCTCAGCGGCGCCTTCAATTACGGGGAATACGGTACCCCGGGGCAATAAAAAGGATACCGTAACCGCGACCTTTATTTCAGGAAGATCTTTTGACAAATAAAGCCAAAGCGCTGATCCGCCTGGCCCGGCCCCATCATTATATTAAAAACGGGCTTGTTTTCGGGCCGGTTTTTTTTGCTCACCGCTTGACCGACCCGGCCGCCATGCTCTCCGCCGGGGTTGGCTTTGTCGGTTTCTGTCTGGCCGCCAGCGCCGTCTACGTTTTCAATGATATGGTCGACGCCGGCAGCGATGCCGTTCATCCGCTCCGGCATAAGCGGCCGCTGGCCGCGGCTGCCGTGACCTTCCGTTCGGCCGGGGTGTTCATGCTGGTGCTGCTGGGGCTGGCCTGTTTATGCTGCCTCTGGCTGGGCAGCGCGGAGTATTGCCTGGTGCTGGCCGGGTATGTCGTTCTGAATGTTTTTTATACCCTGAAACTCAAACGGTTGCCGGTGGTTGACGCGCTCTGCGTTGCGACCGGTTTTCTGCTGCGGATTTTCGCCGGCGCGGTTGTCATCGGGGTGTCGGTTTCTCCCTGGCTGGCCGGCCTGACTTTTACCCTGGCCCTGGTGCTGGCCTTTGCCAAGCGTCGTTGTGACAGGGATATCTGCCGGGCGGCCGGCGGGATCTCAACTGCTGTCGTTTATAATCAACGATTTCTGACAATCATGATCATTGTGCCGGCCCTGGTCACCATGGCCGGTTATATTTTTTATACTCTTTCACCGGCGGTCATCAGGGAGCATGAGGCGCCCCGTCTCTACCTGACCGCTCCCTGGGTGGCTTTGGGGTTGCTGCGTTACCTGTGGATCGTTTTTGGCCGGCGGAGGCAATGTTACCCGGTGGAAGCGCTTTTGCGCGACCACTGGCTGCAAGTGGTTATTCTGGGTTGGGTGGTCGGTTTATGGCTGGTGATATATTGACACAGGAAGCCTCTCCTTGCCGCGACATGAAACTGTCTGGCTGGGGCCGTTTCCCGGAAGTTACGGCCCGGGTCTGCCGCTGCGGGGACCGGCCGGCCCTGGCCGCCTGTTTGAAAGAAGGCGGGGCCTGGATTCCTTTCGGGCTCGGCCGCAGTTATGGAGACAGCGCCCTTGGCAGCCGGGTGATGTTGATGTCGGATCTGGCGCGGGAGATAGAAATTGACGGTCATACCGGCAGGTTGATCTGCCAGGCCGGGGTCTCTCTGGCGCGACTGCTGGCGATGCTGGTTCCCCGGGGCTGGTTTCTGCCGGTAGTGCCGGGGACCCGGCAGGTGACCGTGGGCGGAGCCATTGCCAGTGACGTCCACGGGAAGAATCATCACCAGGACGGATCTTTCAGCAATTACGTCAGCAGCCTTTCTCTGATGATGCCGGACGGGGAGGTGGTCGTCTGCTCGCCCCGGAGCAACCCCGATCTGTTCCGCGCCACCTGCGGCGGCATGGGGTTGACCGGCGTTATCCTGAGCGCCGAGATCCGGTTGAAGCGGATAGACAGCTCTTTGATCCGGGGGGAGGTGATGGCCTGTCGCGACCTGGATGAGCTGCTGGCCGGATTCGAAAATTTTTCCGACTGGCCCTACCTGGTCGCCTGGATCGACGGCACGGCCGTCGATGACACCCGCGGGCGTTTTTTATTGATGGCGGGCCGGCACGACAGCGCCGGCGGGTGGAGTTACCGGGCCCGGCCGGTCCTGACGGTGCCCTCGTGGTGTCCCGGCTTTATTGTCAACCGCGTCACCATCAGAATGTTTAACACCTTTTACTACCGGCTGCGCCGGCAATTTAAAAACCGGTTTGTCTCGGCTATCGATCCTTTCTTTTTTCCGCTGGACCGGCTGGCGGACTGGAACCGGCTTTATGGCAAGCGCGGCCTGCTGCAGTATCAACTGGTGCTGCCGGAGCGGGCCGGCCGCCAGGGGCTGCGGACGATCTTTCAGGAAATATCAGGGTCGTCTCTGACACCGGCCCTGGCGGTCCTCAAGTTGCTGGGGCCGGGTAATGACAACTTTTTATCGTTCCCCCGGCAGGGTTATACCCTGGCCCTGGATTATAAATTGAGCCCGGGGCTGTTTTCTTTTTTTAAGCGCCTGGATTGCATCGTCCAGGAACACGGCGGCCGGATTTACCTGGCCAAGGACGCCCGCATGCCGGCCGCCCTGATGTCGGCCGGGTATCCCGGATTAAACAAGTTCGCCCATGTCCGTGATCAATACCGCTTGCGGCAGACTTTTCAGTCGCGGCAGTCGCGGCGGCTGGATATTTGACCGGATTGCGTCACCCCGGCGGAGGCCGGGGGCCAGTAAAATCAAATAGCTCTGGATTCCGGCCTTCGCCGGAATGACGAGGTAGGGACTTTTTACGAAGCCGTC
>JBKHHL010000059.1:0-14146 GCA_046539175.1 Desulfosudaceae bacterium | reverse complement strand
CGGGAAGGCGGCCGCACCGTCGGCGCCGGCGTCGTCAGCGAGATTATTGAATAAACCGGCAATCGCCGTTGAGCTAGCTGGTGGCCAGGGAACAAACCGGGTGGTCAGGCAAAAACGGGTCACCCAGAGAATCTTTTGAGGGATGGCCGCAAGGTAAAGGAGTCGAACAGTGAGGGTTACTGTAACACTGTCGTGCAGTCAGTGCAAAAGAAGAAATTATACCACGACCAAGAATAAGCGGACAACGCCGGACAAGCTGGCTTTGAACAAATACTGCCGGTTTTGCCGGGAACATTGCCTGCACAAAGAAACTAAATAATTGAACCGGTTTTGATTAATAACTCAGGAGATGCAGGCCAGTAGCTCTAACGGCAGAGCGTCGGACTCCAAATCCGGGGGTTGGGGGTTCAAATCCCTCCTGGCCTGCCACCGTTCTCAAATCAAAAGCACAGTGCCTGGCCGGATGTCAGGGCCGGTGCTTTTCATATTTTGTTTAGGAATATAATGGGGCGTCAACAAAAAAAGAAAGACCCAAGCAGAAAAAAGAAAAAGCGCGATGACAGTGCCGCGCCCGCGGCTGCCGCTCCCCGGCAGAATAAAACCAGTGTCGCTTCCAGAACCATGGCCGGTATTTCTGCCCGGTCAAAAAGCAAGCCGGCGGCATCGTCTTCCAAAGGGGGCCATCAGTCCGGCACCGGTATCCGGGCCTATTTTTACCAGAGCGTGCAATTTTTAAGAGAGGTCCGCATAGAGCTGAAAAAAGTTAACTGGCCGTCCCGCAAGCAAACCATGGGCTCAACGGCGGTGGCGCTGGTTATGATTATGCTGGTCTCTTTTTTTCTGGGTATTGTTGATTACGGCCTGTCCAACATAATTAAATTAATTCTCGGTTAGATAAGTCAGACAAGAGGTAGTCAAGGTGGCATTTCACTGGTACGTGGTGCATGTATATTCCGGTTTTGAGGATAAGGTGAAAAAATCCCTGGAGGAGAGAATCACCGCGACGGGCTGCCAGGATAAGTTCGGTGAAATTGTTGTCCCGACCGAACAGGTAGTGGAGCTGGTCAAAGGCAAGAAAAAGGAGTCTTCTCGTAAATTTTATCCCGGGTATATTCTGGTTCAGATGGAAATGAACAATGATACCTGGCACGTGGTGGTCAATACGGCCAAAGTAACGGGTTTTCTGGGCGGTAAAAAGATGCCGACGCCGATTTCGGATACGGAAGCGGCCGCTATTATGGATCGCATTGAGGCCGGCAAGGAGAAACCGCAGCCCAAATATTCCTTTGAAATCGGTGATGAAGTCCGGGTCACGGAAGGCCCTTTTGCCACTTTTAACGGAGTAGTGGAAACCGTTAATCACGAAAAAGGCAAATTAAGGGTTCTGGTCAGCATTTTCGGGCGTTCCACCCCGGTGGAGCTTGATTTTATGCAGGCCACCAAAATTTGACGGCTTCGTAAAAAGTCCAATTGCCGCATGGCGGCCGGTTGCGTTACGCGCCATCACTCAGAATTTCACGTACGCTAAGTACGCTGCATTCTTCGTGATTGCGCAAGCCTTGATCTTGAACTTTTTACCTGGCCGTCCCAATTTGGACTTTTTACGAGAGCACCAAAATTTAGCGGACATTGATAATTCTGGAGTGAGAAATGGCAAAAAAAGTTACCGGACAAATCAAATTGCAGGTCGTGGCAGGCAAAGCCAATCCGTCACCGCCGATAGGCCCCGCCCTGGGGCAGCACGGCGTTAATATCATGGATTTTTGTAAAGCCTTTAACGCCAGAACAGCGGAACAGGAAGGCATGATTATTCCGGTGGTCATTACGGTTTACGCGGATAAATCTTTTTCGTTTATTACCAAAACACCACCGGCGGCGGTTTTGTTGAGAAAAGCCGCTAAAATCGCCAAGGGTTCCGGAGAACCTAACAAGGAAAAAGTAGGCCGGGTGACCATGCAGGATGTCGAGGAAATTGCCAGGTTGAAAATGGTGGATCTCAATGCCACTCAGCTGGATGCCGCCTGCCGGATTATTCAGGGTACTGCCCGGAGCATGGGAATAGAGATCGTATAAATAAAGAGGTTGATGAAGATGCCGAAACGGGGAAAAAATATAATAAACGCCAGGGAAAAGGTGGAGTCCGCCAGGCGATATGCCCTTGATGAAGGGCTTGCTTTGGCTTTGGAAACCAGTTTTGTCAAGTTTGATGAGAGCGTCGACGTGGCGGTTAATCTCGGGGTTGATCCGCGGCACGCCGATCAAATGGTTCGCGGTTCAGTGGTACTACCCAATGGTATCGGCCGGGAAGTGCGGGTACTGGTTTTCGCCAAGGGAGAAAAAGAAAAAGAAGCCCTGGATGCCGGCGCTGATTTTGTTGGTAATGATGATCTGATCAAGGACATCCAGGGAGGATGGTTTGATTTTGATAAAGCCGTGGCCACGCCCGACATGATGGGTTCAGTCGGTAAAATTGGTAAACTGTTGGGACCCCGCGGCTTGATGCCCAACGCCAAAACCGGCACGGTTACCTTTGATCTGGAAAGAGCCATTAATGAATTAAAAGCCGGTAAAATTGATTTTCGGGTTGACCGCGGCGGTACGGTCCACGCCACTTTCGGCAAAGTCTCTTTTGGCGTTGATAAATTGCTGGAGAATCTGGCGGCTTTTTTAAAAACTTTGGTAGGACTCAAGCCGGCTGCCAGCAAGGGAACCTATCTGAAAAATGTTGCCATTTCCACTTCCATGGGACCGGGAGTGAGTCTGGATACCTTGTCGATAAAAAATTATATTAAATAATGATGGTATTGGTATTTGATACTGTTGAACTGAACTAATAATTTTCTGTCAAAGACCGCAGGTGCTTGATTGTTCTGCTTAATTCGGTTTTTACCGGCCTGCAGAGACAGCCACGATGTTTTTAAAAATTACTGCTGGTTGTTTTGCCTCCGGTTTTTGCGAAAAAAGAAAGGAGGTGTATTAGACTGTGCTGAATCTTGAAGCCAAAAAAGTGCTGGTTGAGGATCTGCATGCCAGGTTCGAAAAAGCCGCTATTGTTATTCTGACAGATTATAAGGGTTTGAGCGTGGATCAGATAAATGATTTGCGCCGTCAGCTGACAGAGGCGGGGGTAGAGTTTAAGGTGGTACGAAATACCCTTATTCGTCGGGCCTCGGCAGATACGGACGCGGCTCTGGCGGACGATTTTTTTGTCGGCCCGACGGCTGTCGCTCTGGGTTATGACGATCCGGTCGCACCCGCCAAAATTCTGTCTGATTTCGCGAAAAAAAATAATAAACTGGAAATCAAGGCGGGCACCATGAACGGTAGTCTGTTGAATGTCAAGCAGATTTCGTCTCTGGCCCAATTGCCCTCTCGTGATGAATTGTTGTCTCAATTCCTGTCCGTACTCAACGGCGTGCCGACAGCTTTCGTAAGAGTGCTGAACGCCGTTCCCGCGCAACTTGTCAATGTTCTCTCCGCTATCAAAGACCAAAAGGAAGCGGCCTAATAAAAATCAAGTAACGAAAAATTTTGTTTGACCAGGAGGCTAGATCAATGGCTGATGTTACCAAAGAAGATGTGATTGAGTTTATAGCTAATATGTCGGTGCTCGAACTTTCCGAGCTGGTTTCTGAACTCGAAGAGAAATTCGGTGTTTCCGCGGCGGCGCCCATGGCCGTTGCCGCCGGCGCCATGCCCGCTGATGGCGGAGCCGGTGGCGCGGAAGAAGAAAAAACCGAATTTGATGTCGTGCTGACCGCCGCCGGCGACCAGAAGATAAAAGTCATCAAGGAAGTCCGGGCGATCACCGGTCTGGGGCTGAAAGAAGCCAAGACCCTGGTGGAAGAAGCACCCAAGCCGGTCAAAGAAGGCATGCCCAAAGAGGATGCCGAGAAAATGAAAGAACAACTTGAGGCGGTCGGCGCTCAGGTTGATATCAAGTAATAACTTTATTTTAAATCACTTTGCAGCCAGGAGTCCGTCCGGAACGTTTTTTGATTTCAAGCCGGGAATCAGGCCGGCCTTATTAAAACAGGAGGGACATTTATTACTGGCAAGTGGTGGCAAAGCCCCTGCCCGGAGGGGTGGGGGCTGTTGTTTTTTATGTTTTTCCGTTTTGTTAATTTAAGCTTAATCCGCCCCGGGTAATTTCCGGGAAGTCCGGGTAAAGTGGTTAGAAGCAGTTTAAAGCCGGATGAAAACACCGTTAGCCCGGATATTTCACGAGTTGATTTGAGCGCAGCTGCTGTGTTACGGGACATTCGCGGTAGATTGACTACAGCTTCATGTCCCGCGCCTTGCAGCTGCGCTCAAGGTAACTCGCCCGAAGGGTGAAATTTTTCGATATTTAAAATGAAAAATGCAAAACATCGGCGGTATCCCCGCCGGGCGTTTTTTCAATTTTTGTAAAACTATTTCGGAGATGCCATGTCAGGCCAACCAACGATCAACAAGCGCATAAGAAAAAATTTCGGGAAGCTGGAAAAGATTGTAGAAATTCCGGATTTGATCGGTATGCAGAAAGAATCCTACAACCGTTTCCTGCAACTGGACAAGCCCCCTGAAGAACGCGAAAATATCGGACTGCAGGCCATTTTCAATTCTGTTTTTCCCATCAAGGATTTTACCGAAAGCGCCTCTTTGGAATTTGTCTCTTATTTTTTCGGCGGCGTCAAACACTCGGTGGCCGAGTGTGTCCAAAGGGGCATGACCTACGAAGTGCCGGTGCGTATCCGGGCCAGGCTGGTGGTGTATGATATTGATACCGAGGCCGGTTCGACCAGCATTCGTGATATCAAAGAGCAGGAAATTTATTTTGGCGCCATTCCTTTGATGACGGATAAGGGTACTTTTATCATCAACGGCACGGAGCGCGCCGTGGTCAGTCAGTTGCATCGCTCCTCCGGCATTTTTTTCAGTCATGATCAGGGCAAAACTTACTCCAGCGGCCGGGTTATTTACAGCGCCAGAATTATTCCGGTCCGGGGCTCCTGGATTGACATGGAAATAGATCCCAAGGACGTGGTCTATATGCGGATTGACCGACGCAGAAAATTCCCGGCCACGATTCTGTTCAAGGCCCTGGGTTACAGCAGAAAAGACATTCTGGATTATTTTTATACCCAGGAAACCATCTCCATAGATAAGAAAAAAGTTTACAAGCAGTTCCAGGAAAATGTCATTCGGGGACAGCGGGCCACCACCCGGGTGAAGCATCCCGAGACGGGAGAGGTCCTTGTCGATAAGGGCAAGATATTCACTACCCGGGTTATTCGTGCCATTAAATCGGCCGGCATGCAATTTATCCCGATCCGGGCCGAGGACGTTTTTGAAAAAGCTCTGGCCGCTCCGATCTTTGATCCGGATACCGGCGAACCGATCGCCGTAGAAGGTCAGTTCATTACCGAGGAGGTATTTGAAGCCATCCGGAAGGCCGGGGTGGAAAGTTTTTCAATTCTGTTTGTTGACGATAACACCACTTCTGATTCCATTGCCAAGACCTTGCTGCTGGACAAAGTGGAAAGCCGGGAAGAAGCCCTGATCGATATTTACCGGCGGCTTCGTCCCGGAAACCCGGCCACTCCCGAAGTGGCCCAGGATTTTATTGATCACCTGTTTTTCAAACCGGATTATTATGATCTTTCCACGGTTGGCCGCTTAAAGCTGAATCACCGGCTGGGTGCCGACGTGCCGGTGGAGCTGACCACCCTGCGTCGGGAAGATCTGCTGCTGGCGGTTAAAACGCTGATCGACCTGAGAACCACCCAGGGGCAGGTGGATGACATCGACCATTTAGGTAATCGCCGGGTCCGGGCCGTAGGTGAACTGCTGGAAAATCAGTACCGGATCGGACTGGTCAGAATGGAGCGGGCCATCAAGGAGCGCATGAGCCTCCAGGAGGTGGATGTCCTGATGCCCCACGATCTGGTTAATTCCAAGCCGGTATCGGCGGTGGTCCGGGAGTTCTTCGGCACCAGTCAGTTGTCGCAGTTCCTGGATCAGACCAACCCGCTTTCGGAAACGACTCATAAACGCCGCCTCAGCGCGCTGGGACCAGGCGGGCTGACGCGTGAGCGGGCCGGTTTTGAAGTCCGGGACGTGCATCCCTCCCATTACGGTCGAATATGTCCCATTGAAACCCCGGAAGGACCCAATATCGGATTGATCGTCTCTTTGAGCACTTATGCCCGGGTCAACAATTTCGGGTTTATCGAGACGCCTTACCGGGTAGTTAAAGAGGCCACGGTAAGCAGGGAGATACGGATGCTGTCCGCTTTTGAAGAGGGGGATCATCCCATTGCTCAGGCCAACGCTCCCATTGACGCCAAGGGACATTATGTTAATCCAACGGTTATTTCCCGGGTGGACGGGGAGTTTTCCATGGTACCGGCGGATGATATCGAATTGATGGACGTCTCTCCCAACCAGCTGGTCAGCGTCTCCGCCTCACTGATTCCTTTTCTGGAAAATGACGACGCCAACCGGGCCCTGATGGGTTCGAACATGCAGCGTCAGTCCGTGCCGGTGGCCAATCCCAGTGCTCCCCTGGTGGGCACGGGTATGGAAAAAATCGTGGCCCGTGATTCCGGAGCAGCTATTGTCGCTGCCCGGGGCGGAGTTGTCAAGGATGTCGACGCTTCGAGGGTAGTACTGCAGCATGGCGGGGACGGTCAATTTGACAAATCCGCGCCGGTGACGATTTATAACTTGTCCAAGTTTATCCGTTCCAATCAGAACACCTGTTTTAATCAGCGGCCCATTGTTTACAAGGGCCAGAAGATTGAGGCCGGGGATGTCATTGCCGACGGCCCGGCTACGGAAAAAGGCGATCTGGCCCTGGGTAAAAACGTGACCGTGGCTTTTATGCCCTGGGGTGGTTACAATTTTGAAGACTCCATCCTGGTCGGGGAAACCCTGGTCAGGGACGGCGTCTTTACTTCCATTCACATTGAAGAGTTTGAAGTAGTCGCCCGGGACATCAAGCTGGGCAAAGAGGAAATCACCTGTGACATTCCCAACGTTGGTGAAGAAAAGCTGGTTAATCTGGATGAAAGCGGAATTATCATGGCCGGGGCGGAAGTAAGACCCGGCGACATCCTGGTGGGTAAAATTACTCCCAAGGGCGAAACCCAGCTTTCGCCGGAAGAAAAACTGCTGCGGGCCATTTTTGGAGAAAAGGGCGGTAACGTCAAGGATACTTCTTTGCGGGTTCCGCCGGGAGTCAGCGGCACGGTCATAGACGCCAAGGTCTTCACCCGGCGGGGCGTGGAAAAAGACGAGCGTACCCGGGAGATCGAGGATGAAGAAATTGCCATCTTTAAACGCAACCGGGACGATGAAATCGCCGTCATCGAAGAAACCACCCGAAGCGAGTTTGAAAATCTGGTAACCGGCGAAAAGGCCGCGGCGCCGATAAAAAAAGGCAAGAGAGTCCTGGTCGACAAGGGGGAGAAAATAACCCCGGAGTCCTTGGCGGAGCTTACCTTCAGCCAGCTTGAAAAAATCGCCCTGGCCTCCGAAGCGGTGGCCGAAAAAGCCAATGAGCTGATCGAGTGGGGGCGGGATCAGAAAGAGTTCTGCCGCGATCGGTTCGAGGCCGCTATCAGCCGCTACGGTGCCGGCGAAGAGTTGCCGCCGGGTGTATTCAAAATGGTCAAGATTTATGTGGCCATGAAGCGGGTCTTGTCAACCGGCGATAAAATGGCGGGACGCCACGGCAACAAGGGAGTTGTTTCCAGAATTCTACCCATGGAGGATTTGCCCTATTTTACCGACGGTAGTCCGGTGGACATGGTTTTGAATCCCCTGGGAGTTCCTTCCCGGATGAATGTCGGACAGATTCTTGAAATCCATCTGGGGCGGGCCGCCCGGACTCTGGGGCAGCAGATAGACAAATTCATCGCGGAACAGCGGACAGCGGAATTGAGAAAAAAACTTAAAGCTATTTTTACCAAAGAGTTTTCCGGCACAAGTCTCGATAACCTGGACGATGACAGCCTTTACAATATGGCCGGCGAATACCGCCAGGGCGTGCACATGGAAACACCGGTTTTTGACGGGGCCAAGGAGGCCGAGATCAAGGCGCTGCTGAAAGAAGGCGGCGTTTCGATAACCGGCCAGGATGTCCTTTATGACGGCCGTACCGGTGAACCGTTTGACGAAAAAATTACCGTCGGCACCATGTATATGCTGAAACTCCATCACCTGGTGGATGATAAGCTTCATGCCCGGTCTATCGGACCTTATTCTTTGGTCACCCAGCAGCCGCTGGGAGGAAAAGCTCAGTTCGGCGGCCAGAGGCTGGGCGAGATGGAAGTCTGGGCCATGGAAGCCTATGGCTCCGCCTACGGGCTGCAGGAATTTCTGACTGTTAAATCTGATGATATTGCCGGCCGCACCCGGATGTATGAAAAGATCGTAAAGGGACAGAACGTCCTTGATCCCGGCCTGCCTGAGTCTTTTAAAGTGCTGATCAAAGAGATGAAGGGCCTGGGACTGGATGTGAAACTCATTGAGAAAGATAAGGAGTAACGATTGGAAACCATATACGATTTTTTTGCCAAACCCGTCAACCCGAAGTCCTTTTCAGGGATCAAGATCTCGCTGGCCTCATCGGAACAGATTCTGCAATGGTCCTACGGAGAGATTACCAAGCCGGAGACCATCAATTACCGTACCTTTCGTCCGGAACGGGATGGTCTGTTCTGCGCTAAAATTTTCGGCCCCACCAAAGATTTCGAGTGTAATTGCGGCAAATATAAGCGCATGAAGCATCGCGGCGTGACCTGTGAAAAGTGCGGGGTAGAAGTTATCCAGACCAAGGTGCGTCGGGAGAGAATGGCCCATATCAAGCTGGCGGCGCCGGTTTCCCATATCTGGTTTTTGAAAAGCCTGCCGACCAAGATTGGCAATGTCCTGGACTTGACCCAGAAGGAACTGGAAAGCGTCCTTTATTTTGACAGCTATATCGTCGTTGATCCCATGGATACCGACCTTTCCTATCAGCAGATTTTATCCGAGGACGCTTATCAGGAGGCCCTTGAAAAACACGGGAATTCTTTCCGGGCAGCCATGGGAGCGGAAGCCATTCGGGAACTGCTTCAGAAGGTTGATTTGGAAGCTCTGACCACGCAGCTGCGCGCGGACCTGGAATCCACCGCGGTGGAAACCAAGCGGAAAAAATATTCCAAGCGGTTGAAAATCGTGGACGCCCTGCGCAAGAGCCGGGTTTCCCCGTCCTGGATGATCATGGACGTAATCCCGGTCCTGCCGCCGGATTTAAGGCCGCTGGTGCCGCTGGAAGGCGGCCGGTTCGCCACTTCGGATCTGAATGATCTTTACCGGCGGGTGATTAACCGCAATAACCGCTTGAAACGGCTGATCGACCTGAACGCGCCGGAAATAATTTTGCGCAATGAAAAAAGGATGCTCCAGGAATCGGTTGACGTTCTGTTTGACAACGGCCGTCATGGCCGGGCCGTGACCGGCAGCAATAAGCGGCCGTTGAAGTCGCTGACGGATACCCTCAAAGGGAAACAGGGCCGGTTCCGTCAGAACCTGCTGGGCAAGCGGGTCGATTATTCCGGGCGAACGGTTATCACCATCGGCCCTAATCTGCGGCTTCATCAGTGCGGTTTGCCCAAACAGATGGCCCTGGAGTTGTTTAAGCCGTTTATTTATTACCGGCTGGAACAAAAAGGGTATGTTTCCACCGTGAAAAGCGCCAAGAAGATGGTGGAACGGGAAGTCCCCGAGGTATGGGATACCCTGGAGGAGGTCGTCAAAGAATATCCGGTTCTCCTGAATCGGGCGCCCACCCTGCACCGGCTCGGCATTCAGGCCTTTGAGCCGGTTTTGATCGAAGGCAAGGCCATTCAGCTCCATCCTCTGGTTTGTACCGCTTTTAACGCTGACTTTGACGGCGACCAGATGGCTGTCCACGTGCCCTTGTCGGTGGAGGCCCAGATAGAAGCCCGGGTCCTGATGTTGTCTTCCAATAATATCCTGTCTCCGGCCAATGGCAGCCCCATTATCGTGCCCACTCAGGATATCGTCCTGGGAATTTACAACATGACTGCCATTATAAAGGGCAGTAAGGGCGAGGGGGGGCTGTTTGCCAGTCCGGCCGAAGTAATTTCCGCCTATGACGCCGGGATGGTTGGCCTGCACGCGGCCATTACCGTGCGCATAAACGGTCAACGCCACGAGACTTCGGTTGGCCGGGTGTTCCTGTGGGAGACTATTCCGCAGGAGGAGCTGCCGGTTTTCAAGGCGATTTATTTTACGGCTAAAAAAGAAGCCAACGCTGTTTTGTCGGAAATCAAGAAAGGCAAATCATTTGAAGACGCGGCCGCTGATCTGGCTGACGAGGACAATGACGGCGGGCATGAGCTTTTCCTGAAAAAAGATAAGCTTATTGAAAAATTGGGGCTTGCCGAAGATGACGCGGACTATCTGTATTCCCTTAAACAGGGGGAGTGCAGTGACGTCATTGCCCGAAAATCAGGTTATGGCTTGTTTGTCATGACCGGGCGCCGGAGTGAAATTCCTTACGAGATGGTTAACAAACCGCTGGGTAAAAAAGCCGTCAAAGAGCTGGTTGACAACGCTTATCGCCATATCGGCGTGAAATCCACCGTCATTTTCGCTGATCGGTTAAAAGATATAGGTTATAAGTACTCCACCACCGGCGGCCTGTCCATTTCCATCGATGCCATGGTGGTCCCGGAAAAGAAGTGGGAGATGATCAGGCAGGCCGAAGCTAAGATTGAGGAAATCAGCCATCAATACCGGGATGGTTTGATTACCCAGGGAGAAAAATACAACAAATCGGTGGATATCTGGTCCAAGGCCACCGATGATATCGCCAATGAGATGATGGAAGCCATGAAAACGCATACCACCGCGGATGACGGCTCGGATGTGGAAAATTCGGGTAAATTGAACCCGGTCTACATGATGGCCGATTCCGGCGCCCGGGGCAGTAAAGACCAGATGCGGCAGCTGGCCGGTATGCGCGGATTGATGGCCAAGCCCTCCGGCGAGATCATTGAAACTCCTATTACGGCTAATTTCAGGGAAGGCCTGAGTGTGCTGCAATACTTCATTTCCACCCATGGCGCCCGTAAGGGCTTGGCCGATACTGCTCTGAAAACGGCTAATTCCGGTTATCTGACTCGCAAACTGGCTGACGTGTCTCAGGATTGCGTCATTGAACTCGAGGATTGCGGCACCAAAAAAGGCATTGACGTAGAGGCCCTGATCGAGGGCGGTGAAATTATTGAGCGACTGGTGGACCGGGTTATCGGCCGGATCGCCGGGGATGATATTTATGATCCGTTTACCGACCGGGTGCTGGTCAAATCCGGTCAGGAAATCACCGAAGATCATATCGAGGCCATTGAGAATTCCGGTATTACCCGGATTAAAATTCGTTCGGTTCTGACTTGCAGCTGTAAGCGGGGTATCTGCGCCAAGTGCTATGGCCGGGATTTCGCTCATGGTGACCTGATCGAGCTGGGACAGGCGGTCGGCATCCTGGCGGCCCAGTCCATCGGGGAACCCGGTACCCAGCTGACCATGCGGACCTTCCATATCGGTGGTACCGCCAGTCGGAAGGTGGCCCAGGCCGAGATCAAGGCCAGGGTGGGTGGTACGGTTAAGTACGGTAAGCTGGAAGTGCTGCTGAACGCCAATAACGAGCGTATCGTCATGGATCGCCGCGGTGGAGAATTTTCCATCGTGAGTGACTCCGGCAAGGAGATGGAGCGCTGCCAGGTGCTGTACGGAGCCACGGTTACCGTGGCTGATGGTCAGGCAGTCAAGGCCGGTGAGTTGCTGGCTCAATGGGATCCTTTTACCACGCCGATTGTGGCCGAGGTTGGCGGGACCGTAAAGTTCGGTGATATCACCAAGGGTAAAACCATGCAGGAAATCATTGACCCGGTTACCGGCAAGTCGAGCAAGACCATCGTGGAAAGCAAGCTCCAGGATGTTCGTCCCAGAATTTCGATTAAAGAGTCCGGCGATAAAACAGTCAAGCTGCCCAGCGGTAAAGGCCATGCCCGCTATCCGCTGCCGGTGGACGCGGTTATCCTGGTGGAAGAGGGAGAAGAGGTGCGGGCCGGGGACGTGATCGCCAAGCTGCCGCGGTCAACCACCAAAACCAAGGACATTACCGGTGGTCTGCCCCGGGTAGCGGAATTGTTTGAAGTCAGGAAACCCAAGGAAACGGCCGTCCTGAGCGAGATCAACGGCTATGTCACCATTCCCCGCACAGCCACCAAAAAAGGTAAGCAGAAGGTGGTGGTCACCCCGGTTGATGGCGGCGAGCCGCGGGAATATTTAATTCCGCGGGGTAAGCACGTCAATGTTTACGACGGGGACTATGTTAAGGCCGGTGAGGAGATTGTGGCCGGTTCCGCCAATCCGCAGGATGTTTTGAATATCAAGGGTGCCGTGGAGCTGGCCCGCTATCTGGTCAACGAAGTCCAGGAAGTTTACCGGTTGCAGGGCGTGTCCATCAATGACAAGCATATCGAGGTGATTGTCCGGCAGATGATGCGGCGCGTTAAGATCAAGGAGATCGGTGACACTGAATTTATCCCGGATGAGCAGGTGGATCGCTACAAGTTCGAAGACGTAAACCGCGAGGTAGCCGCCAAAGGCGGCCGGCCGGCCGTGGGAGAACCTTTGATCCTCGGCATTACCAAGGCTTCCCTGGCAACGGACAGTTTTATATCAGCGGCGTCTTTTCAGGAAACAACCAAGGTGTTGACTGATGCCAGCATTGCCGGCAAGGTGGATTACCTGCAGGGACTCAAGGAAAATCTGGTCATGGGCAGGCTGATTCCCGCCGGGACCGGATTCGTGGAGTATGCCAAAGAAAAGAGCAAAACCGACAAAGCGTCGGCCACGGCTTCTTCATGAGAGCTACCTTGGCCGGGAGCGGTTCGCGGCTGATAAAAAATAATAATATGCCAATAAAAAACTTGACAGACAATGAAGATCATTATAACATCGAATATTTTATGATGATCCTCAAAAATTGATCTGCAGCTACGTATTTGCAAAGAAAAAAGGGGTTTGAAGAACAAGATGCCAACTATAAATCAACTGGTTCGCAAAGGCAGAAAACGGATCACCAAGAAAAAGACGACACCGGCCCTGAAGGGCTCGCCTCAGAAACGAGGGGTTTGTGTCCGTGTCTATACCTCGACACCTAAAAAGCCTAACTCCGCCTTGCGTAAAGTGGCCCGGGTAAGGCTGACGACCGGAGTGGAAGTTACCGCTTATATTCCCGGCATCGGCCATAATCTCCAGGAGCATTCGGTGGTGCTGGTGCGGGGCGGTCGTGTCAAGGACTTGCCGGGTGTTCGGTATCATATTGTCAGGGGTACGCTGGACACTCTGGGCGTTGATGACAGAAGGCAGGGTCGTTCCAAATATGGAACCAAACGGCCCAAATAAATGGCTCGCGGACAACATCCGCCAAATTAATTTGACAATATTAAAGAAGATGGTGTAACGGATGGCCCGAAAAAAAGAAGTGCCGGTGCGGCCGGTGCGGCCGGATGCCAAGTACAACAGCAAGCTGGTAGCCGCTTTTATCCACAAGGTAATGCGGGATGGCAAGAAAAGCACTGCTGAGAAGATTATGTACAAAGCCTTTGAGGTGATTGAAACCAAAACCGGGAAACCTCCCCTGGAGGTTTTTGAGGGTGCCGTCGCCAATGTTAAGCCGAGGGTGGAAGTCAAATCCAGGCGGGTGGGCGGATCTACTTATCAGGTCCCGACTGAGATCAGGGATGCCCGCAGGGTGGCCCTGGCTATTCGCTGGCTGATCAGTTATGCCGACGGTCGGAACGAAAAAGGTATGCACGCCAAGCTGGCCGCCGAATTAATGGACGCGGCCGAGGCCCGGGGATCATCGGTAAAAAAGAAGGAAGATACGCACAAGATGGCGGAAGCCAACAAGGCCTTTGCCCATTACCGCTGGTAATCGTTTCCGATCCGAACAGGTGACCTTCGGTGAAAATAATATCTCAATTTAAAATGAAAGCGTAACCGGCTCATTTTAAAAGGGGGAGTGACGATGTCAAAAAAGAAATTTGAACGAAACAAGCCGCATGTAAATGTCGGTACG
>JBKHHL010000213.1:0-3596 GCA_046539175.1 Desulfosudaceae bacterium | reverse complement strand
CCAGTAAAATCAAATAGTTCTGGATTCCGGCCTTCGCCGGAATGACGAGGTAGGGCTTTTTACAGGCTCATCAAACATGTTCCGAACCAGAGGAATCACATCATGAAAAACGCCGGGACCGTTTTCTGTTGTCAAAACTGCGGTCATCAGACGCCTAAATGGATGGGCCGCTGCCCGGAATGCGAAAGCTGGGGAACACTGGTCGAAGAAACGGCCATGTCCGCCGCTCCGGCCGGTCGTCGTCGACGGGCGGTCGCTCAATCCCCGCCCCAGGCATTATCCGAGGTGGAGCTGAGCCGGGAAGAACGGATTAAAACCGGGATTGCCGAATTTGACCGGGTTCTGGGCGGCGGCATGGTGGCTGGCTCCCTGGTGCTGGTAGGCGGTGACCCCGGTATCGGCAAATCCACCCTGATGCTACAGGCCGCTCAGAAGATCGCCCGCTCCGGCCGCAAAGTGCTTTATGTTTCCGGGGAAGAGTCTTTAAAACAGCTGAAAATGCGCAGTCAGAGGTTGTGCGCCGAACTTTCCCCGGACATTCTGGCGGCGGCGGAAACAGATCTGGAAATGGTTCTGGCCACGGCGGAAAAGACCCGTCCGACGGCGCTGGTGATCGACTCCATTCAGACCATGTCCAGCCCGGACTTTTCTTCGGCCCCGGGCAGCGTCGGCCAGGTGCGCGAAGCCACCATGCGCCTGATGGCCTTTGCCAAACAGACCGGGGTACCCGTCTTTCTGATCGGTCACGTCACCAAGGACGGCACTATCGCCGGTCCCCGCATCATGGAACACATGGTCGACACGGTTCTTTATTTTGAAGGTGACAAGAATCAGATTTTCCGGATTCTCCGGGCGGTCAAAAACCGCTTTGGCTCCACCAATGAAATCGGCGTGTTTGAGATGAAAACCGCCGGCCTGGACGAGGTGGCCAATCCTTCGGCGGTGTTCCTGTCAGAAATGCCGGAACACACCCCCGGTTCGGTGGTGGCAGCCAGCATGGAGGGGACCCGGCCCATCCTGGTGGAGCTGCAGGCCCTGGCCAGCCGGACCACCTTGAACATGCCCCGCCGCACTATTCTGGGCCTGGATCAGCAGCGGGTGTCTTTGCTGGTGGCGGTCATGGAAAAAAAGCTGGGCATGGAGCTGATGGGCTACGATATTTTCATGAACGTGGCCGGCGGTGTTAAAATCAGCGAACCGGCGATAGACATGGGCGTTGTCGCCGCCGTGGCCTCCAGCTTTCTGGACCGGGCCATTCCAGCCGGCACGGTGGTCCTGGGCGAAGTCGGCCTGACCGGCGAAGTCCGGGCCATCAACCATATCGAAACCCGGGTGGCGGAAATAAAAAAAATGGGCTTCAATAACTGCCTGCTGCCCCATGGCAACCTCAAACGCATGGCCCATGAAAAAAATATCCGGATTCAGGGCGTCAAAACGGTAGCCGATGCCATGGAAGCCCTGTTTCAAAACGGTTGACGCGGGGACAGGATAACTAATAATGTCTAAAAAAAAGCGCGCTCCCGGCCGCCGGGAGGATCATTACGCCCGCCAGGCCCGGACCGACCGCTATCCAGCCCGGTCTGTCTATAAGCTGATGGAAATTCAGAAAAAGCATGGCCTGATAAAAAGAAACGACACCGTGGTGGATCTGGGATGCGCTCCCGGTTCCTGGCTGCTTTATGCCGCCGAACTGGTCGGTCCCGGCGGTGCGGTCAGCGGTCTTGACAAAAAACCCGTGTCCGCGAGGATGCCGGCTAATGTCACCCTCCACATTGGCGATATCAACGATTTTGACACCGGCTTATTGCAAAATAAGACCGGCGGCGTTAAGGTTGTTTTAAGCGACATGGCTCCGGACACGACTGGCAATAAATCAGTTGATGCCGCCCGGTCCCATGAACTGGCCGCGCGGGCCCTGACTTTCGCCTTATCCGCGCTGGCACCGGGCGGCAACTTCGCCTGCAAAATTTTTCAGGGAGAGGATTTCAAGCCGTTCGTGAACCAGGTCAAAAACGGCTTTGAACGACACGTAATTTTCAAACCCGAGTCCTGTCGTAAAGAAAGCAGGGAAACATATGTGATCGGGCTTAAAAAGAAGGAGTCTACAGATGTCGGGACATAATAAGTGGTCTTCCATCAAGCACAAAAAAGCGGCGGTGGACGCCAAGCGGGGAAAAATATTCACCAAGCTTATCAAGGAGCTGACCGTGGCCGCGCGAATTGGCGGGGGCGACCCGGATGCCAACCCCCGGCTGCGGACCGCCATCCAGGCGGCCAAAGCGGAGAACATGCCCAAGGACAATATCGACCGGGCCATTAAAAAAGGCACCGGGGATCTGGAAGGAGTCAACTACGAGGAGCTCACCTATGAGGGATACGGGCCCGGCGGAGCGGCTGTTTTTCTGGAGTCGTTGACCGACAACAAGAACCGGGCCGTCAGTGAAATCCGCCATCTTTTCAGCAAGCATAACGGCAACCTGGGTGAAAACGGCTGCGTCTCGTGGATGTTTGAAAAAAAGGGGTTTATCGAAATTGACCAGGCCGCGGCCGATGAGGAAACCGTCATGGAAACCGCCATCGAGGCCGGGGCCGAGGATGTCCGCGAATCTGACACCGCCTTTGAAGTCATCACCGCGCCCGAAGATCTGGATGCTGTCCGGGATGGTCTGGAAAAGGCCGAACTGCCTATCTCTTTTGCCGAAGTGACCATGCTTCCCCAGACCACCGTCGACCTGGAGGACAAGGAATCCGAGCAGATGCTCAAGCTTTTAGAAGCGCTGGACGACTGTGAGGATGTGCAAAAACTTTATACCAACGCCAACCTGTCCGATACCGCCCTTACCGAAAACTGATGCCGCCGGGCGGTAGCGAACCAGAATCCGCGGCCTGGCAATACCGATTGGAGGTCCCCCGGATGGATGCCCCAAACGATCACGGCAAGGTCCGACCCCGGCTCCGATAATTCAGAATAATGACATAACCGGTAAAAACCAGGGGAATAGCGGCATTGGTCAGGGACTGCACCGTCACCCGCCAGCCCATGGCCCGGCTTCTCTCCGGTTCCTGGTACATGTCGCCGATGGCCGCCACCACCGTGTTGAGCATGCCGCCCACACCGATTCCCTGGCAGGCGCGCCAGACCAGCACCAGCCAGAAGGAGCGGGTCTGGGTGATCAGCAAACCGCTGATACCAAACACAAAGATGCAGGGCACGATCACTTTTTTACGACCGAGGCGGTCGGCTACGGCTCCCAGCAGCGGCGTGGACACCAGGGCGGCCAAGGTATAAGCGCTCAGGGCCAGACCGATGTTCCGGCTGGTGGCCCCGCGCAGATCCAGCATGGCCGGCAGAATCGGACCCACCAGGCTGCCGCCGGTGACGGCGAACATGACCACCAGCAACAACAGCCATAAATTCAAGTTATTACGAATAGGCATCAGCAGGCAAACCATCACCGTTCCAGGGAGAATATGCCTTTTCGGAACGGAAATCACGGGGATCATTGATAACGGCTTCGCCGGGGCAGATTACCAGACGAATCGATCAATCACCCGGGGAGGCCAATACGAAAAACCGGTGATAGTTATTTTCCGGC
>JBKHHL010000212.1:0-3609 GCA_046539175.1 Desulfosudaceae bacterium | reverse complement strand
CATTGGCCGAATTGGACCTCTGCTTTAACTGGTTCGTCCATATTGTCCTCCCTTGTGTTTAAATTAAGATTGACTGCCGATCAGACAGATATTAATTATGAAGATCCTTTACCGTCAAGTCAAGACAGGAAAAGCGGCGGGATTACTCCGGAACCTGATCATAATAGTAGAGCATGGCGTCCGAACGGGTGAAGATGCCGATCAGCTGACCGTCTTTCATGACCGGCAGCCGGCCGACATCGTGCTTGACCAGAAGACGCGACGCCTTGGGCACGCTCATCTCCGGCGGAGCGGTGATGATGTTGGTGGACATGAAGGCCTTGGCCGGTGCCCGCCATTGCGATTCTTTTTTTATCTTGTTGACGTCCCGCACTGAAATAACGCCCACCAGCTGCCCCGCCTCCACCACCGGCAGGCCGGAGATACGCCGCTCCTTCAAGGTGGCGGCCACCTCTTTCATGGTATGGGAGGCTTCAATGGTTTCCACCGGAAACGACATCAAATCCCCGACGTGGATGGAAGATCGCTGATTCTCGCGGATCAGCTCCAGGATCCACTCCTTGACGCCTCCCGTGCCGACATCTTTGAACATGGCCGAACCGGCCGCCGGACGGCCGCCCCCTCCCATGATGCGCATGATCTGACCGACATCCAGAGCGTCCACGCCGCTGCGGGCGATGACAACGCAGCGATTTTTATCGGGATCGTTAAAGATACCAAAAGCGGCGTCCACGTTGAGAATGTCCCGGTACATGTGCACCACCAGGGAAAGGCCGTGAGTATGACCTTTTAAGTCCATTTCACTGACACTGATGCGGTGACCGCCGATCTTCAGTCGTTCCGCCTTTTGCAGCATCTCGGACAACACTTCCTTCTGCCGGACCCCGTAAGCCGGACGCAAAAAGTTCTCCAGAAAACTCAGATCCGCTTTGCTTTCAAGCAGATAAACTACAGCCCGGGCGTCCCGAACCGTGGTGGAAGGAAAAGCCAGGTTGCCGGTGTCTTCGTAAATACCCGCCAGAAAAAGGGTGGCCTGCATGGGGGTTATCTCAACGCCCCGGGCTTCAAGAATTTCCATGAAAAGGGTAGTGCAGGCGCCGACCTCTTCCTGAACGACCTGGTCGGCTATAATATCGGAAGTAACCGGGTGATGATCCCAGATGTGAACTTCGATATCTTCTTTTTTCAACAGCCGGTTCACGCGGCCGATGCGCTTGGACTGATTGGTGTCCACCACGATCAGCCGGGAGACCGATTCCTGGTCCACATCCTTATAAGAATGAATGGGAAGCATGTCTTTGTGAATGGACAAAAAAGCCTGAACATTAGGATTGACCCGGGTTGGCAGCACCAGCATGGCCCCGGGATAACAAAGTCCGGCCGCCACCAGGGCGGCCAGAGCGTCAAAATCGGTGGAATTATGAGTGGTGACAACGTCTGACATTTTTTCCCGCGGCCTTGGGCCGGGCCTTTTACCACCTGTTGGGGAGCGGATTGTGCTATATTAATTCTAGACAGCTTCATAAAAAAACCCGATTTCTTGATACGTGTCAAGGATATTCGTGCCTCGACGGCTTATACTATCATCAGTAAACGACCAGCGGCTTTAGCAATAAGCCACATTTAAAAACAGCCCGGCTTCCCGGGCTATCAAACAGGAAGGATCAAACCATGACGACCACACGAAAAATTATTGAAATAGATGAAGAAAAATGCGACGGCTGCGGCCAGTGCGTGCCGGCCTGCGCCGAGGGCGCCATTCAGATTATCAACGGCAAGGCCAAAGTAATTAATGACCGCTTTTGCGACGGTCTGGGGGCCTGCCTGGGCGAATGTCCCCGGAACGCCCTGAAGCTGGTCGAAAGGGAAGCCGCGGAATTTGACGAAGCCGCGGTGGAGGAACACCTCCGGCAGGTGGCCCGCCGGGACAAAAAACAGAATAATTCCGATACGCTGGCCTGCGGATGCCCTTCCACCAGAATGGAAACTTTCGCCCGGCCGAAGGGCACCTGCGAAACCGCCAATCAACCGGCGGCTGTCAGTGGTCAGCGATCAAGCCTGGGGCACTGGCCGGTGCAGATCCGCCTGATACCGCCGGGGGCGCCTTTCCTGAAAAAGGCCGACCTGCTGGTAACCGCGGACTGCGTGCCGGTGGCCTACTCCTCTTTTCACGCCGACTTTTTGAAAGACAAAACCGTTATGATCGGTTGCCCCAAGTTTGATGACATGGACAGCTACCTGGAAAAGTTCACCGAAATATTCAAAACCGCCGCTGTCAAACGCGTCACCGCGGTTATCATGGAAGTTCCCTGCTGCGCGGGTTTGCCGGGCATGCTTAAAAAAGCCCTGGCTCGGGCCGGGGTGGACCTGCCGGTAAACCAGGTAATTATAAGCTCCCAGGGGGAGGTCATCAGTGAAATGGTCGCCTGAAGCGGATAAGGCCGTCCGGAAAGCACCTTTTTTTGTCCGCAAAAAAGTGTCGGCAGCGGTTGAGGAGTATGTCCGGAAGGAGGGGCGGCGGACCGTGGAGCAGGCTGACGTAACCGCCGCCAAAAAACAATTTCTGGCCGACATGAGCCGGAATATTAAGGGCTACCAGGCCGACACCTGCTTCGGATCGGCTGGTTGTTCCCGGCAGGCCAATCCCGGCCTTGATCTCATGTGGCAGGTGCGGGAGATGCTGGATAAAGCTGACCTGCTTTCCTTTTTAAAAGAAACAGTAACCGGTCCGCTCCGGTATCACCATGAGTTGCGGGTGGCCCTGGCAGACTGCCCCAACGCCTGCTCCCGGCCCCAGATCAAAGACTTCGGCCTCATCGGGGCGGTGCGGCCCGGCCGCGGCCAGACGGAATGCTCAATGTGCGGGGAGTGCTATAATAATTGTCCGGACCGGGCCATCACCCTGGATGAGCACCGCGGCGGTCCGGAAATAGATTATGGCAAATGCCTGAACTGCGGCCAGTGCCTCAGGGTCTGCCCCACCGGCACCCTGATCGGAATTGATCGCGGTTTCAGGGTCCAACTGGGTGGCCGACTGGGTCGGCATCCCCGCCTGGGCCTGGAATTTCCCGGCTTGTTAAAAAAGGACCAGGTTCTGACCGTTTTACGAGAATGTCTCGATTTTTATAAACAAAACTGCCGCCAGGGCCAGCGGTTCGCCAGAACAATTGGCCCGGATGAGGTAAAAAGAATTGCCGCCGTCATTAATAACTCAACCTGATCCCGGCCAAAAGGTCACTCCGGATCTTTTTTATTCCGGAAAAATCGGGCTCCGCTAAAAAATCCCCGTTCTGCTTTCCGCTGAAATAAAAAGAGCAGGGCTGGTTGCCCAACGGCCCTTTCTAGTGTCCATCCATTTCACATGGATGGCACCACCTGGTGTTTCCAATCCAGAAATGTGAATTTTTTCGCAAGGTCAAGGCAAACAAGGGGTTGCGCGGAGGCGTACTGGACGTACGCCGCACAAGCAACCCCGCAGTTTGACGCAGAGATTGCGGAAAAAGGCCATTTATGGATGGAAACCAATTAACGGCCGAATTGACAACCTGCCGTGACCCCCGCGTCAGCCCCTGTTGACAAAGTCCTGATTTTGTAATATTGTTATTTTTT
>JBKHHL010000211.1:0-3642 GCA_046539175.1 Desulfosudaceae bacterium | reverse complement strand
TGGATTCCGGCCTTCGCCGGAATGACGAGGTAGGGACTTTTTACGAAACCATCAAGATTAATGATTAATAATGTGTGTTCAAATTCATTATTTAATTTCTTAACTAACAGGAGAAGCACGGCATGTCAGTCATCAAGAGTGTTATCGACAAGGTCAAGCAGATAGATCCGGATCAGCGGGAATTTCACCAGGCAGTCATTGAAGTGCTGGAAACTTTGGAGCCTACGGCCGAACGTCACCCCGAGTTCGTTAAAAATGCCATTTATGAGCGAATCGTCGAGCCGGAACGGGCGGTCCTCTTCCGGGTTCCCTGGGTGGATGACCAGGGCCAGGTCCAGGTCAACCGGGGCTTCCGGGTGCAGTTCAACAACGCCATCGGTCCTTTCAAGGGCGGTATCAGGTTTCATCCTTCCGTTAACCTGGGCATTATTAAATTTCTGGGCTTCGAGCAGATTTTCAAGAACTCGCTGACCACGCTGTCCATGGGCGGCGGCAAGGGCGGTTCTGATTTTGATCCCAAGGGCAAAAGCGACGGCGAAGTGATGCGTTTCTGCCAGGCCTTCATGCGGGAGCTTTATCGTCATATCGGCCCGGAAACCGATGTTCCGGCCGGGGATATCGGGGTGGGTGGCCGAGAAATCGGTTACATGTATGGCTACTACAAGAAGATTCGTAATGAACATACCGGCGTGCTGACCGGCAAGGGCCTGGAATACGGCGGCAGCCTGGTCCGGCCCGAGGCCACCGGCTACGGCACGGTTTATTTTGCCGCGGAAATGCTGGCCACCCGGGGAATGGATTTCAAAAACCAGGTGGTGGCGGTAAGCGGCGCCGGCAACGTGGCCCAGTATGCCATTGAAAAGGTCAATGAGATGGGCGGTCGGGTGATTTCAGCCTGCGATTCCAGCGCCACGGTTATCGATGAACAGGGGATTGACAATGACAAGTGCTGTTATCTCATGGATCTGAAAAACGTTCGGAGGGGCCGGATCAATGAATATGCCGAAGAATACAAAGCCATTTGTGTTGAGAACAAGAGCGTCTGGGATGTAATCCGGGAGCAGGGTATCAAGGTGGATATCGCGCTGCCCTGCGCCACCCAGAACGAAATAGACAAAGAGAACGCCGAGGCCCTGGTCAAAAACGGCTGTTTCTGCGTGGCCGAAGGGGCCAACATGCCCTCCTCCCCGGAAGCGGTTCATGTTTTCCAGGATAATAACGTGCTTTACGGTCCGGGCAAGGCGGCCAATGCCGGCGGCGTGGCCACCTCCGGTCTGGAAATGAGTCAGAACAGTTCCAAGCTGTCCTGGACCCGGGAGGAAGTGGATGGGCGGCTGCTGCTGATTATGAAGGACATTCACAATGCCTGCCTGGACGCGGCCGAGGCCTATGGTAAAAAAGGAGATTATGTCGCCGGCGCCAATATAGCCGGATTTGTCAAGGTGGCCAAGGCCATGATGGCTTACGGCGTGGTTTAAAATTCCGGGTTGAACAATCTGGTACAGCCCGAATATTACAGCCCGGATATTTCAGCCCCTGTTTTGAAATATCCGGGCTTTCTTTTATCTTTTTATCTCAGGCAATTATTCACAGTGCTTACGGGCAAAGATTTACATGCGGACGGAACAATCTAAAAGTTGGTATTGACATCGTCCGGATTACTGGAAGGCTCGGCAAACAGGTAGCCCTGGCCGTAGCGGACATTCATTTTTTTCAGGACCTCGTATTCCTCTCTGGTCTCGATACCCTCGACAATGACCTGGGAGTTGATGTTGTGGCTCAGGTTGACCAGGGCTTTGACAATTTCCTGTTTCATGAAACTTTTATCGATGTCCTTGACAAAGGACATGTCTATTTTCATGTAGCCGGGATTGAGTTCCATGATCCGTTCCAGGTCGGAGTAACCCGTGCCCATGTCATCCCCGGCATGGACAATGCCGATATCGGTATAATCCTGCATCGACCCCCGGAACAGGTCGTAATTATCAATGGCCAGTTTTTCGCTGATTTCAAAAACCACGTTTTCAGGTTTTATCTCTATGTCTTTCAGCAGTTCCTTGAGATAAACTCCCCGGAATTCGGGGTCGTGGATGGTCATGCTGAGGGTGTTGACAAAAAATTTCTTGTCGGTGTTCATCTCCCGGACCCGCTCAAAGGCTTTTTTACGGCAGGCGCGGTCCAGTTCAAAGGAGAGGCCGCATTCGGCGGCCATGAGAAACAACAGGGTCGGGCTGTGGAATTCGGTGTCGACCGGCCCCCGGGTAAGGGCTTCGTAACCGATAATCTCGAGAGTCTCCAGCTCCAGGATGGGCTGGAAAACGGTTTGCAAATCCTGTTCGATGATGATTTTCTGGAGCCCGTAGCGGCTGACATAGCCGCGTTTGGCGGCCATGAAGTCGCCCATCTTCTTGGAGTTCCTCACCAGTTGACGGATCAGCCGCATGTTGTTGACCATGGGGTTCTTGATTTCCAGGGCGTAACCGATATTGGGCCGGGCGTATTTTTTGAGGTAGGGATACAGCATTTCAAACACTTCCTGCTCCAGGGCGATGCGGATTCGCTCGGCGATGTCTTCCAGGTGGTAGACCAGCTTGGTTTTGTCTTCCCGGGGAGCGGACAGAAAAATAACAAAAGTGTCCGGATCGTAGAGATCCACTACGAAGATATCATGCCCCCGGAATTCCTTGTCCTTGATGTTTTTTAATATTTCGGTGATCCGGGTAAGCAGGAAATTGTAGGAATTGCTGCCATAGAGGTATTCAACCTTGCTCAGCTCCTCGATCTGCACGGTGATGCAGGCCATATACTGAAGTTCCAGCAGGATTTTTTCCACCCGCTCGTATTCCTTGATAACGGTGGGCAATTCCAGCTCCCGGTCAAAATAAAAGCCTTCGTGAATGCGGACCTCGATCTCGTCCTGCTTGTCTTTGTCAGATTTTGTCATCATGTTCCTTTTCGCGCGGCTTGTTTCGGTTAGCGGTTAGCAGGTATCACAGAAAATTTTTCATAATATAATATAAAAAAAAAGTCATGTACAGATGTCTCATAAAATAATGCAGGGGCGGTTCATGAAAGCTCCGCGTTAAAGCCTTTTTCATCCAGAAAATTATACCAGGCGGCGCCCCGGCGACGGTTGTTGAAGATGAGCCAGTGGCCGCCGGTCAGAAAATGGCAGCGGGAGAGCTGCCACTGCCGGCAAAATTTCCGGGTGTGGCGGGAGGGGCAGAGCTTGTCTCCCCGGGCGGCAATGACCAGGATATCGTCGGTATCAATCCGGGGAGACAGGTTGAGCGGGGAATGAAACTCCCATACCCGGCGGATCTTCTCAGCCAGGTCAGCCTCAATGGAATAGGGCAATTTGACGTCATCCGGCCCGAAGGGGGCGGAAAAGTTAATGGCCGGCACCATCAGAGCCGAAAATTCCGGCCGGTCGGACAGGCCGGCGAACAGGGCGGCGTTGTATCCGCCCAGGCTGGCGCCGATCAGGCCGATCCGCTCCGCGCCCAGATTCGTCAGGATATGGGTGGTGGCGGCCAGGTCGTGCATGGCCTGGCCCAGGCATTCGGCGGTCATGGCGACGTTATCCGGCTGCAGAAAGATGCCGCGCTCGGCCCGGGCGGCCGGCGCCCGCCGCCAGTGAAA